>NZ_DATEJS010000374.1:0-20431 GCF_035277845.1 Microbacterium sp. | reverse complement strand
GCAGCGCGAACACCGTGAAGTCCGGCGACACCGTCTCGGTGATCGCCGCGCGGTACGGCGTGAGCGTCGCCGACATCGTCACGGCGAACAAGCTGCGCAGCGCCGGCGTCATCTACGTCGGCCAGCGCCTCGTGATCCAGCGCGGCGCGGCAGCGTCCGCCGGACAGCCCGCCGGGTCTGCGGGCAGTGGCGGCTCGGGCCCGGCACCGGCCGGCAGCGCCACGACGGGGTCGCGGTACGTGATCCGCTCGGGCGACACCATCAGCGCGATCGCCGCGCACTACCACGTCACGATCGCCGCGCTCCTGAAGGCCAACGCGCTGTCGATGTCGTCGATCATCTACCCGGGCCAGGCGCTGAAGATCCCGAGCCTCATCATCGACGGACTGACCGCCGAGCAGTCGGCGAACGTCCGCACCATCGTGGCCGTCGGCCGCTCGCTGGGCGTGCCGGACCGCGGGATCGAGATCGCCCTCGGCACGGCCATGACCGAGTCGGGCCTGCGCAACCTGAACTACGGCGACCGCGACTCGCTCGGCCTGTTCCAGCAGCGTCCCAGCACCGGCTGGGGCACCAAGGCGCAGATCCTCGACCCGGTGTCGTCGACGACGGCCTTCTTCGTCGGGCGCGGGCACGCGACGCGCGGCCTCCTCGACATCAAGGGCTGGCAGCAGATGCCGTTCACCAAGGCCGCGCAGGCGGTGCAGGTCTCGGCGTTCCCGAACGCGTACGCGCCGTGGGAGAAGCCCTCCGCCCGCTGGCTTGCCGCCGCGGACTGACGACCGCACGGCGGCAGGTCTCGATCCGGTTGCGATCAGCGGTTTCCCGGGGATGTCGGGCGAGGCGCTCCCGACCCTCACAGCCTGCGCTTCGTAGACTTTCTGCGTGAGCACGAGCCAGCAGACGGACCCGCTGATCGGCCGTCTGGTCGACGGCCGGTACCGCGTGCGTGCTCGCATCGCGCGAGGCGGTATGGCGACCGTCTACGTCGCCACCGACCTGCGGCTGGAGCGCCGCGTGGCGCTGAAGGTGATGCACAGCCACCTCAGCGACGACGCCGTGTTCCAGAGCCGCTTCATCCAGGAAGCGCGTGCCGCCGCACGGCTGGCCGACCCGCACGTGGTGAACGTGTTCGACCAGGGTCAGGACCTCGACATGGCGTACCTCGTCATGGAGTACCTGCCCGGGATCACCCTGCGCGACCTGCTGCGCCAGCAGGGACGACTCACCATCGCCCAGGCGGTCAGCATCATGGATGCCGTGCTCTCGGGCCTCGGCGCCGCGCACCGCGCCGGCATCGTGCACCGGGACGTCAAGCCGGAGAACGTGCTGCTGGCCGAGGACGGCCGCATCAAGATCGGCGACTTCGGCCTGGCGCGTGCGACCACCGCGAACACGGCCACCGGGCAGATGCTGCTCGGCACGATCGCGTACCTCGCGCCCGAGCTCGTCACGCGCGGCACCGCGGACGCGCGCAGCGACATCTACGCGCTCGGCATCATGCTCTACGAGATGCTCGCCGGCGAGCAGCCGTACAAGGGCGAGCAGCCGATGCAGATCGCCTACCAGCACGCCACGGACTCGGTGCCGCGTCCGAGCGTGAAGAATCCGGGCGTGCCGGAGCAGCTCGACGAGCTCGTGCTGTGGGCCACCGAGCGCACCCCCGACGACCGGCCGGCCGACGCCGACGAGATGCTCGCGCGGCTGCGCGAGATCGAGAAGCAGCTCGACATCACCCCCAAGGCCCAGCCTGCCCCGTCCACCGGAACGGCCGTCACCGAGCAATTCGACTCCGACGAGCTGACCAAGATGCTGCCGCCGACGCCGACGGGGCCGATCACCCAGATCGAGGACGTCGACAACGCCGCGCGCCTGCGCCGCACGACCCGGCGGCGCGCGTCACGCGGCGCGTGGACGCTGCTGCTCGTGGTGGTGCTCGCCGCCGCGGCGGGCGGGATCGGCTGGTGGTTCGGATCGGGTCCGGGCTCGTACCTGCCGGTTCCGGTGCTCGTCGGCAAGACGTATGCGCAGGCCCGCGTCGCCCTCGCCGAACAGCAGCTCATCGCCACCCGGCAGGAGCGGTTCGACCTGCACGTCCGCGAGGGACTCGTGATCGGCTCGAACCCGCAAGCGGGCACCCGGCTCGACAAGGGCACGTCCGTCGCCGTCGTCATCTCGCTCGGTCCGCAGCCGCACGACATCCCATCGCTCGGCGGGGACAGCGAGACCGATGCGCGCGCCCAGCTCGCCGGCGCCAAGCTCACCGTGGCCGGCAACGACGCGCAGCTCTTCTCGAACGACGTCTCCGCGGGCGACGTCATCCGGGTCGAAGTCACCCCGCGGGGCCGCACGAAGTCGATCGACTGCACGGACGGCTGCCGCGTGCACGAGGGCGATTCCGCTGCGCTGACCGTGTCCGTCGGCTCGGTGCCGTCGGTCGCCGGCATGACCGTGGACCAGGCGACCCGCACCCTCACCACGGCGGGGCTCCTGGTCTCGCCGCAGGAGCAGCAGCAGTTCAGCGGGTCCGTGGCCAAGGGCACCGTGATCGGCATGGCCGATCGCCCCGGCGGCGGCAGCTGGAAGCCGGGCGACACCGCGACCCTCATCGTGTCCAAGGGCCCGCAGCTGTTCTCCGTTCCCACCGTGGTCGGGAAGACCCGGGACCAGGCCAAGCAGCTCCTCGCCAACGCGGGCTTCCAGGCGTCATACAACGCGTTCTGGAACTTTCCCGGCGACTCCTCCACGAGGGTGACCGGTCAGAGCCCGGACAGCAGCGCGACGTGCAATGCGGACGGCACCATGTGCGCCCGCGGCTCGACGATCGACCTGACGATCACCGGATCGTTCTGATCCACCCGTACCCGAGCCCTCACTGAAATACGCGAACCCTGCTCGAAATACGGCTCCAGTGCGTATTTCGAGCAGGGTTCGCGTATTCGGGTGAGGGTTCGCGCGTCAGCTGCGCTCGAGCTCCTCGGCCACGAGGAAGGCGAGCTCGAGGCTCTGCATGTGGTTCAGGCGCGGGTCGCACAGCGACTCGTAGCGGGTCGCGAGCGTCTGCTCGTCGATCTGCTCGGATCCGCCGAGGCACTCGGTGACATCGTCGCCGGTGAGCTCGACGTGGATGCCGCCGGGGTGGGTGCCCACGGCCCGGTGCGCCTCGAAGAAGCCGCGCACCTCGTCGACCACGTCGTCGAAGCGACGCGTCTTGTACCCGGTGGGCGTGGTGATGCCGTTGCCGTGCATGGGATCGGTGACCCACAGCGGCGACGCGCCGGCATCCTTCACGGCCTCGAGCAGCGGCGGCAGCGCGTCGCGGATCTTGCCCGCGCCCATGCGCGTGATGAAGGTCAGGCGGCCCGGCTCGCGCTGCGGATCGAGCTTGTCGATGAGCGCCAGCGCGGTGTCGGGGCTCGTGGTCGGACCGAGCTTCACGCCGATCGGGTTGCGGATCTGCGCGAAGTAGTCGATGTGGGCGCCGTCCAGGTCGCGCGTGCGCTCCCCGATCCAGAGGAAGTGGCCGGACGTGTTGTAGGGCAGTCCGGTGCGCGAGTCGATGCGGGTCATGGGGCGCTCGTAGTCCATGAGCAGGCCCTCGTGACCGGTGTAGAAGTCGACGCGCTTGAGCTCCTCGAAGTCGGCCCCGGCCGCGGCCATGAACTTGATGGCACGGTCGATCTCGGATGCCAGGCCCTCGTAGCGCTGGTTGGCGGGGTTGGCGGCGAAGCCCTTGTTCCACGAGTGCACCTCGCGCAGGTCGGCGAAACCGCCCTGCGTGAAGGCGCGGATGAGGTTCAGGGTCGACGCGGCCGTGTGGTAGCCCTTGAGCAGGCGCTGCGGGTCGGCGCGGCGCGAGCCCTCGGTGAAGTCGTAGCCGTTGACGATGTCGCCGCGGTAGGCGGGCAGTGTGACGTCGCCGCGCGTCTCGGTGTCGCTGGAGCGGGGCTTCGCGAACTGGCCCGCCATGCGGCCCATCTTCACGACCGGCATCGACGCCCCGTATGTGAGCACCACGGCCATCTGCAGCACCGTCTTGATGCGGTTGCGGATCTGCTCCGCGGTCGCGCCCGCGAACGTCTCGGCGCAGTCGCCGCCCTGCAGCAGGAAAGCCCCGCCCGCGGCGGCCTGGCCGAGCTGCGTGCGCAGCTGGTCGACCTCACCGGCGAACACGAGCGGCGGCAGCGAGGCGATCTCGGAGGAGGCCGCGGCGACGGCGTCGAGGTCGTCCCACAGCGGCTGCTGCTTGATGGGGAGGGAGCGCCAGCGATCGAGATCGAAGGAGGGCTGTGGCATCCGATCAGTCTACTGGGAGCGGGACGCCCGCTCGCGCCCGGGCCCCCAGCGGGGCGCGAGACATCCGCTCGCCGCGCGCGGGTTGGTCAGGCCGGTCGCTTCGCGAGGCGGTCCTTGACCGCCGAGGCGTAGACGTCCTCGTACTCCTGCTGACCGAGCCGCTGCAGCGCGACCGTGATCTCGTCGGCGACCGAGCGCAGGATGTAGCGGTCGCCCTCCATGCCGGCGAACCGGGAGAAGTCGAGCGGTTCGCCGATGATCATGCCCACGCGCATGATGCGGGGCATCCGGCGCCCGATCGGCATCATCGTGTCGGTGTCGACCATCACCACCGGCACCACCGGGACCCGGGCCTCGAGCGCCATGCGGGCGATGCCGGTGCGCGCCCGGTACAGCTTGCCGTCAGGGCTGCGCGTGCCCTCCGGATAGATGCCGAGCAGGTCGCCCTTGCCGAGCACCTGCAGGCCGGTGTTCAGGGATGCCTCGGAGGCCTTGCCGCCGGAGCGGTCGATGGGGAGTTGCCCGGTGCCCTTGAAGAAGAGCCGCGTCGCCCAGCCCTTGAGCCCCTTGCCGGTGAAGTAGTCGCTCTTCGCGAGGAACGTCATGGGACGCTCGAGCATCAGCGGCAGGAAGATCGAGTCGGCGAACGACAGATGGTTGCTCGCGAGGATCGCGGCGCCGTGCGCGGGGACGTTCTTGCGTCCGATGATCCAGGGCCGGAAGATCGCCTTGACCAGCGGACCGATCACGATGTACTTCATCAGCCAGTAGAACATCGGCGTCAGGCGCTCCCCGCCGCCGCGGCCGCCAGGTCGGCCACCCCGATGATGCCGGCGTCGTTGACGAGCCGCGCGATCTCGAAGGTGGCGATGGGCCGGTCGGCGAACCCCGGGACCGCGCTCTCGTACGCGGTGCGGATCGGCCGCAGCAGGTCCTCGCCGAGCTGGGCGACACCGCCGCCGATCACGAAGATCTCGGGATCGAGCACCGCCTGGAATCCGCCGCACGCCTCGCCGAGAGCGGTCGCGACGCGGCGCAGGGCCTCGATCGCGCCGGGGTCGCCGGCCAGGACGAGACGCGAGACCGCCTCGCCGTGGATGGTGCCCCGTTCGATGCGCAGGGCCGCCAGGGCGGCGCCGATGCCGCCGGCGTCCGCGATGTCGTTGGCCTCGCGCTGCAGCGCCCGCCCGGAGGCGTACTGCTCGAGGCATCCGTGCTGGCCGCACCCGCAGAGGCGCCCGTTGCGCTCGAAGCGCACGTGGCCGAGCTCGCCGCCGATGCCGTGCCCGCCGTGGAACAGCTCGCCGCCGAGCACCACCGCTCCCCCGACGCCCGTGCCGAGGGTCAGCATCACCATGTCGGCGTTGTCGCGCCCGGCGCCGAAGCGGAACTCGGCCCAGCCGGCCGCGTTCGCATCGTTCTCGATCGTCACCGGCATGTGCAGGCGCGATTCGAGCTCCGCGCGCAGCGGCTCGTTGCGCCACGCGATGTTGGGCGCGTGGATGATCGTGGAGCGGTCCTTGGAGATGAAGCCCGCGGCGGCCACGCCGATCGCCCCGATGTCGTGCCGCTCCGCGAGGTGGCGGACCATGTCGACCACCGCCGTGGCGAGCTGCCGCGTGTCCGTGGGCGTGTCCACGCGCAGCTTCTCGACGATCACACCCTGGGCGTCGACGACGCCGCCTGCGATCTTGGTTCCACCGATGTCGATTCCGACTGAGAGCACCGCTGAAGTCTAGGGCAAGGCCCGTGCCGGGGGCGCCGGAGACCCGCGGTTAGACTCGAGTCAACGTCGATTCCGCGGTACCGAAGGAGATGCCGAGCACTATGCCCACCGAATTCGAGGTCGCCCCTCTCGTGCCCGCCGATCCGACCGCGAACATCGCCGGACTCCTCGTGGAGCGCGTGCGCGCCACACCCGACCAGGCATTGTTCGCGGTGCCGGCGGGAGACGGCTGGCGGGATGTCACGGCGGCCGAGTTCGAGCGCCAGGTGATCGCGCTGGCGAAGGGGTTCGTGGCATCCGGCGTGGAACCGGGCGACAAGATCGGCTTCGTCGCCCGCACCACCTACGAGTGGACGCTCGTCGACTTCGCGCTCTTCTACAGCGGCGCCGTGATGGTGCCGATCTACGAGACCAGCTCCGCCGCGCAGATCCAGTGGTACCTGTCGGACTCCGGAGCCGTCGGCTGCATCACGGAGCTCCCCGACCACACCGCGCGGCTGGTGGAGGCCCAGGCCGACCTGCCGGACGTCCGCCACGTCTGGCACATGCACGAGGGCGCGCTGGACGCGCTCGTCGCGGCCGGCGTCGACGTGCCCGACGACGAGATCGTGCGCCGTCGCGGCATCGCGCAGGGCGACGACATCGCGACCCTCATCTACACCTCCGGCTCGACCGGGCGTCCGAAGGGCTGCGTGCTCACCCACAGCAACTTCGTCGAGCTCGCCCGCAACGCGGTCACGTCGCTCGCCGAGGTCGTCTCGGTGCCCGGGGCGTCCACCCTGCTGTTCATCACGACCGCGCACGTGTTCGCGCGCTTCATCTCGATCCTCGACATCCACGCCGGCGTGAAGACCGGGCATCAGCCCGACACCCGTCAGCTGCTGCCGGCGCTCGGCTCGTTCCGGCCGACGTTCCTGCTCGCCGTCCCCCGCGTGTTCGAGAAGGTCTACAACTCGGCCGAGCAGAAGGCGGAGTCGGCCGGAAAGGGCCGGATCTTCCGGCGGGCCGCGCAGGTCGCGATCGACCACTCCCGCGTGCTGCAGGACGGCGGCCGGATGCCGCTGGGACTGAAGCTCCAGTTCGCCCTGTTCGACCGGCTCGTCTACAAGACCCTGCGCGACGCGATGGGCGGCCGGGTGGTCTACGCGATCTCGGGCTCGGCGCCTCTCGGTGAGCGCCTCGGGCACTTCTTCCACAGCCTCGGGATCACCGTGCTCGAAGGCTACGGGCTGACCGAGACCACGGCGCCGGCGACCGTCAACCAGGCCCGGAAGTCGAAGATCGGAACCGTCGGCCCGGTGCTGCCGGGCGTCGCCATCCGTCTCGCCGAGGACGGCGAGGTGCAGGTGCGCGGCGTGAACGTGTTCAAGGAGTACTGGCACAACCCCGAGGCCACCGCGGCCGCGTTCGACGACGGCTGGTTCCGCACCGGCGACCTCGGCTCGTTCGACGCCGACGGGTTCCTGTCGATCACCGGCCGCAAGAAGGAGATCATCGTCACCGCCGGCGGCAAGAACGTCGCCCCGGCCGTGCTCGAGGACCCGATCCGGGCCAACCCGGTCGTCGGGCAGGTCGTCGTCGTCGGCGAGAAGCGCCCGTTCATCGGCGCGCTCGTCACCCTCGACACCGAGATGCTTCCGACCTGGCTGCAGAACAACGGCCTGCCCGCCGACATGCCGCTCGCCGAGGCGTGCGAGAACCCTGCGGTGCGCGCCGAGGTGCAGAAGTCGGTCGACGCGGCCAACCAGCTGGTGTCGCGCGCGGAGTCGATCCGCAAGTTCACGATCCTGCCGACCGAGTGGACCGAGGCGAGCGGGCACCTGACGCCCAAGATGAGCATCAAGCGCAACGTCATCCTGGACGACTTCGCCGGCGACATCGAGGCGCTCTACACGGGCGCTCCGACCACCAACGTCCCGCTCGGCTGAACGCGCGGACGGCCCTCAGAACCAGTCGGACTCGCGGATCTCGCGCATCGCCACGCGGCGCACGTCGGGCGGGAGGCGGTCGATGTACAGCTTGCCGTCGAGGTGGTCGGTCTCGTGCTGCAGCGCCTGGGCCATCAGCCCCTCGCCCTCCAGCACGAGTTCGTTGCCGTCGAGGTCCATGCCGACGACCTTCGCGTACGGATGCCGCGGCACCTCGTGCCACAGGCCGGGGACCGACAGGCATCCCTCCCCGATCAGCTCGGGCTCGCCGGCGACCTCGACCACGACCGGGTTGAGCACATAGCCGATGACGCCGTCGACGTTGTAGCTGAACGCGCGCACGCCCACGCCGATCTGGTTCGCGGCGACGCCGGCGCGGCCGGGCAGTGCGACGGATTCCTCGAGGTCGCGCACGAGGGCCCGCACGCCGTCGTCGACGGCGTCGATCGGGGCGCACGTGCTGCGCAGCACGGGGTCGCCGAAGAGGCGGATGGCACGCACGGTCATGTCAGGACGCCCCGGACTCGCCGCGCAGGCCCGCGACGACCGCCTCCGCCAGGGCACGGGCGGCATCCCGGGTCGCCGGCTGCAGCTCGCGGAAGACGATGGCGCTGCCGGTCGCGATCTGCGCGTCGTACGGCATCTGCACGACGCGCCGCACGCGCGTGCCGAAGTGCGCTTCCAGCTCACCGGCGCGCACCAGAGGCGATCCCGGACGGGAGTTGTTCAGCACGACGATCGCGCCGCGCACGCGGTCGCGGAATCCGTTGGTCTCGAGCCATGTGAGCGTCTCGGACGCGAGCCGGGCCTCGTCGATGCTGAGACCCGAGACGATGACGAGCTGGTCGGCGGTGTCCAGGGTCGCCCCCATCACCGAGTGGACGATTCCGGTGCCCGTGTCGGTGAGCACGATCGAGTAGTAGTGCGCCGCGACGCGCGCGACCTCTTCGTAGTCGCGGTCGTTGAACGCCTCCGAGACGCGCGGGTCGGTGTCCGAGGCGAGCACGTCGAGGCGGGTCCGGTCGCGCGTGACGATGGTCGAGATGTCGTTGTAGCCGGTGACGGCGTCATGCGTGCGCACGAGGTCGCGCACGGTGTGGCCACTCGGCCGGGCGATGCGGTCGGCGAGCGTGCCGCGATCCGGGTTCGCGTCGATCGCGATGACCCGGTCGTCGCGTGCGTCGGCGAGGGCCATGCCGAGCAGGGTCGTCACGGTCGTCTTGCCGACGCCGCCCTTGCGCGAGAGCACCGGCACGAAGCGGGCGCCACCGGTGAGCGGCGCGGCGATGCGGCGGTCGAGTTCCTTGCGGGCCTTCGCGCGCTTGCCGTCGCCGAGGTTCAGCCGTCCGCCGGTCAGCGAGTACACCACGCGCGACCAGCCGCCCTCGGGCTCGGGCCGGGCGAGCCGGTGCTGGTCGAGCAGGCGGTCCGCGGTGAGGAGGTCCGCGCTCTCCCGGTCGGACTCGAACTCGCCGAAGCGCTTGGATGCCAGCTCCGGAGCCACGGTGCGGGCCGCGGCGGGGCGCTCGGTGTCGCGCGGGCGCGCGACCGGAACCGTCTGGTTCGCCTCCCGCCGGGTGGCGGGCACGGCGGTGAACTCCGTCGTCGCCGGGTGGTCGATGAAGGCGAACGCCTCGTCGATGACGGGCAGAGCGGGGTCCGCCTCGAATGCCTCCTCGGCATCGTCCTCGGCGACCGGCTCCGCCGCTGCGGGCGCGTCGGGCTCGGTGCCCACGGGCTCGAGGGGCTCCGGCCCGGCGGCCTCGGACACCTGCCAGGCATCGACCTCGTCCTGGACGTCGGATTCCGCAGGCGCGGAGTGGATGCCGGATGCCGGTGCCGCGAAGGCCTCCCCCGCATCGGGCTCCTCATCCGGCTCGTCGTCCTCGATCACGACGGCATCCTCGATGTCCTCGTCGTCCGCGGCGGGCGCCGGCTCGTCGCCGGGCTGCTCGGCCGCCTCGTCGTCGGGCTCGTCCTCGTCGTCGTCGAGGAACGCGGCCATCTCCACCTCGTCGCCGAAGATGTCGTCGTCATCGTCGTCGTCCGCCGCGGCACCGGGCACCACGACGTTCACCTGCGCGGTCGCACCGCCGAGGAAGTCGATGCTGGTGGTGTCGACGCCGACGGCGTCGGGCAGCACGCCGTTGTCTTCGGCGTCGTCGACGCGCTCATCGGGACGTTCGGGCGTCACGGTCATCTGCTCCGGGGGTCGAGCGGAAATTGGGCAATGTCGCCCAGATTACCCGCCGGGACGGATGATGACCAAAAGGTCGCCCGCCTCCACCTGGCGCGTTCCGTCGACGGCGAGCCGCTCCACGACACCCGGGATCGGCACCGTGATGGCCGCCTCCATCTTCATGGCCTCGATGCTCGCGACCGGCTGCCCGGCCTCCACGGCATCCCCGACGCCCACCTTCACCGTCACGACGCCGGAGAAGGGTGCCGCCACGTGGCCCGGGCGCGAGGTGTCCGCCTTCTCGGCGGGCGCGGCATCCACGTGGATGCTGCGGTCGCGCACGAACACCGGACGGAGCTGCCCGTTGAGGGTCGTCATGACCGAGCGCATGCCCTTCTCGTCGGCCTCGCCGATGGCCTCCAGGCCGATGTAGAGGGACACGCCGCGCTCGAGCTCGACGACGTGCTCGGTGCCGGGCGTGAGGCCGTACAGGTAGTCGGACGTGTCGAGCACGCTGAGGTCGCCGTACTGCTCGCGGTTGCGCTCGTAGGCGTCGGTCGGCGCCGGGAACAGCAACCGGTTCAGCCGCGCGCGGCGCACCTCGGGGGTGGATGCCAGCGCCTCGGTGTCCGCCTCGGTCAGGTCCGCGACGCGCGGCTGCACGTGGCGTCCGGCGAGCACCTTGGTGCGGAACGGCTCCGGCCAGCCGCCGGGAAGGTCGCCCAGTTCGCCGGCCATGAAGCCGACCACCGAGTCGGGCACGTCGTAGCGCTCCGGGTGCGCGGCGAAGTCCGCCGGGTCGGCGCGCTTCGCGGCGAGGGCCAGGGCGAGGTCGCCCACGACCTTCGACGACGGGGTCACCTTCGGGACGCGGCCGAGGATGTCGTTCGCGGCCGCGTACATGTCCTCGATGAGCTCGAAGTCGTCCGCGAGCCCCAGCGCGATGGCCTGCTGGCGCAGGTTGGACAGCTGCCCGCCTGGGATCTCGTGGTGGTAGACGCGGCCGGTGGGGCCGGGGAGCCCGGATTCGAACGGACCGTAGAGGTGCCGCACCGCCTCCCAGTACGGCTCGAGGCTCGAGACGGCGTCGAGGTCGAGGCCGGTGTCCCGCTCGGTGTGCGCGAGCGCGGCGACGAGAGCCGACAGCGACGGCTGGCTGGTGGTGCCGGACATCGGGGCGGCGGCGGCATCCACCGCGTCCGCGCCCGCGGCCGAGGCTGCCAGCAGCGTCGCGAGCTGACCGCCCGCGGTGTCGTGCGTATGCACGTGCACGGGCAGGTCGAAGTTCTCGCGCAGCGCGGAGACGAGCCGGGATGCCGCGGCCGGGCGGAGGAGCCCCGCCATGTCCTTCACGGCGAGGATGTGCGCACCCGCGTCGACCATCTGCTCGGCCAGGCGCAGGTAGTAGTCGAGGGTGTAGAGGTCCTCGCGCGGGTTCAGCAGATCGCCGGTGTAGCACAGCGCGGTCTCGGCGACGGTCGTGCCGGTGGCGAGCACCGCGTCGATCGCCGGCCGCATCTGGGACACGTCGTTGAGGGCGTCGAAGATGCGGAAGACGTCCACGCCGGATGCCGCGGCCTCTGCCACGAACGCGTCGGTGACCGCCGTCGGGTACGGCGTGTAGCCGACGGTGTTCCGGCCGCGCAGCAGCATCTGGATGGCGACGTTCGGCAGCGCGTGGCGCAGCTTGTCGAGCCGCTCCCACGGGTCTTCGGCGAGGAAGCGCAGTGCGACGTCGTAGGTCGCGCCGCCCCAGGCCTCGACCGAGAGCAGCTGCGGGGTGAGACGCGCGACGTACGGCGCGACCGCCACGAGATCCTTCGTGCGCACGCGGGTCGCCAGCAGCGATTGATGTGCGTCGCGGAACGTCGTCTCGGTGACCGCGAGGGCGGTCTGCGCGCGCAGGTGCGCGGCGAAGCCCTGCGGCCCGAGCTCGGCCAGCAGCTGCCGGGATCCCGCCGGGGCCGGTGCGTGCAGGTCGGCGGCGGGCAGCTTCGAGACGGGGTCGGCGCCGGTGGGCCGCGGACCGTTCGGCTTGTTGACCGTGGCGTCCACGAGCCAGGCGAGGATCTTGGTGCCGCGGTCCTTGGAGGACCGCCCGCGCAGCAGCGCGGGCCGCTCGTCGATGAACGAGGTGGACAGGTCGCCGGCGATGAAGGCCGGGTCGTCGAGCACCGCCTGCAGGAACGGGATGTTGGTGGACACCCCGCGGATGCGGAACTCCGCCAGGGCCCGGCGCGCGCGCACCACGGCCGCGCCGAAGTCGCGTCCACGGCAGGTGAGCTTGGCGAGCATGGAGTCGAAGTGCGGGCTCACCTGGGAGCCGGCCGCCGTCGTGCCGCCGTCGATGCGGATGCCGCCGCCGCCCGGCGAGCGGTACGTGGTGATCTTGCCGGTGTCGGGACGGAATCCCTGCGTCGGGTCCTCGGTGGTGATGCGGCACTGGAGCGCGGCTCCGTGCAGCCGGATGGCATCCTGCGTGAGACCGAGGGATGCCAGATCCTCCCCCGCCGCGATGCGCATCTGCGCCTGGACGAGGTCGACGTCGGTGACCTCCTCGGTCACGGTGTGCTCCACCTGGATGCGCGGGTTCATCTCGATGAACACGGCCTCGCCGGCGCGGTCGCCGGCGGTCTCGAGCAGGAACTCGACGGTGCCGGCGTTGACGTAGCCGATCGATTCGGCGAACGCGACGGCGTGCCGGTGCAGCGCCTGTCGGACGTCCTCGTCGAGGTTCGGCGCGGGGGCGATCTCGATCACCTTCTGGTGGCGCCGCTGCACCGAGCAGTCGCGCTCGAACAGGTGCACGGTGTGGCCGGACTCGTCGGCGAGCACCTGCACCTCGACGTGGCGGGGGCGCTGCACGGCCTGCTCCAGGAACATGCGCGGGTCGCCGAACGCGCTGTTCGCCTCGCGCATGGCCTCGGCCAGCGCCGGGGCGAGCTCCGCCGGGTCGTCGACGCGGCGCATCCCGCGCCCGCCGCCGCCGGCGACGGCCTTGGCGAACAGCGGGAATCCGATGTCGTCGGCCTGGCCCAGCAGCACGTCGATGTCGTCCGAGGCCTCGGTCGACCGCAGCACGGGCACACCCGCGGCGATCGCGTGGTGCTTGGCGGTGACCTTGTTGCCGGCCATCTCGAGCACCCGCGAGGGCGGGCCGATGAAGGCGATGCCGTTCGCGGCCGCTTTGGCCGCCAGCTCCGGATTCTCCGAGAGGAACCCGTATCCGGGGTAGATGGCATCCGCTCCGGATGCCACCGCCACGCGGATGATCTCGTCGATGTCGAGGTATGCCCGGACCGGATGCCCCTTCTCGCCGATCAGGTACGCCTCGTCGGCCTTCAGCCGGTGCAGCGAGTTCCTGTCTTCGTAGGGGTAGACGGCGACGGTGCGGGCGCCGAGCTCGAATGCCGCGCGGAACGCGCGGATGGCGATCTCACCGCGGTTCGCGACCAGGATCTTGCGGAACATAGGTCTCCCGTTCCGGATGGGACGACCGGGCGTGCGCCCTGAGGGGACAGGGTGGCGCTCGCGCTGCGGGTGCAGTGCGGCGCCGGCCGTCGCTGGCTGAGTGTGCTCTCAGCCTAGGGGACGGTAACGTAGTGGCTTGTGCACGTCCTTTCCGTCAGCTCGCTCAAGGGTGGCGTCGGCAAGACGACCGTGACCCTCGGACTCGCCTCGGCCGCATTCGCGCGAGGAGTCCGCACGCTCGTCGTCGACCTCGACCCGCAGTCGGACGTGTCCACGGGAATGGACATCCAGGTCGCCGGCCGGCTCAACGTCGCCGACGTGCTCGCCAACCCCAAGGAGAAGACGGTCCGTCAGGCCATCACCTCCAGCGGCTGGGCGAAGGTGCATCCCGGCACGATCGACGTGATGATCGGCAGCCCGTCGGCGATCAACTTCGACGGCCCGCACCCGAGCGTGCGCGACGTGTGGAAGCTCGAGGAGGCCCTGGCCGCCGTCGAGGCGGACTACGACCTCGTGCTCGTCGACTGCGCCCCGTCGCTGAACGCGCTCACCCGCACCGCGTGGGCCGCGAGCGACCGCGTCATCGTCGTGACGGAGCCGGGCCTGTTCTCCGTCGCCGCCGCCGACCGCGCGCTGCGTGCGATCGAGGAGATCCGCCGCGGCCTGTCGCCCCGCCTGCAGCCCCTCGGCATCGTCGTCAACCGCGTGCGCCCCCAGTCCATCGAGCACCAGTTCCGCATCAAGGAGCTGCGCGACATGTTCGGCCCGCTGGTGCTCTCGCCCCAGCTGCCCGAGCGCACGTCGCTGCAGCAGGCCCAGGGCGCGGCGAAGCCCCTGCACATCTGGCCGGGCGACTCCGCGCAGGAGCTCGCAGCCGACTTCGACGCCCTGCTCGATCGCATCATGCGCGCGGGGCGGATCGAGACCCCGACCGCCACACACGTCGGCTGACGCGTCGGCCGGGCGCCCGCGTCGGCTGACCGCCTTGCGGACCGTTCGCGCGGTCGTCGCGCGACCGGGTCAGGCGGTGCGCTGGGTGCGACGGGCGGCGAGCTCGTCCATCGGGTCGGGCAGCTGCGGGTCGAAGTCGACGAGGGTCGACTCGACCTCGGTCAGCACCTTGCCGACGGCGATGCCGAAGACGCCCTGACCGCGGCTGACGAGGTCGATGACCTCGTCGTTCGACGTGCACAGGTAGACCGAGGCGCCGTCGCTCATGAGCGTGGTGCCGGCGAGGTCGTGGATGCCGGAGACGCGCAGCTGCTCGACCGCGGTGCGGATCTGCTGCAGCGAGATGCCGGTGTCGAGCAGGCGCTTGACGAGCTTCAGGACGAGGATGTCGCGGAAGCCGTACAGCCGCTGCGACCCCGAACCGCTCGCGCCGCGGACGGTCGGCACGACCAGCTCGGTGCGTGCCCAGTAGTCGAGCTGGCGGTAGGTGATTCCCGCCGCGCGGGCGGCCACGGCACCGCGGTAGCCGACTTCGTCGTCCATCTCGGGGAGACCGTCGGTGAACAGCAGCGTGGACGCGAACCTGGGCGCGCCGGCGCGGTCATCTGCCGTCATGCTGCTCCCCTCTCTGACTTCTTCAACGTTACGACCGCACCGGGTGCGCGGCAATGACCGCCGCCTCGGCGGCGTGTCGTGTCTCCCCCTCAGGAGACGATGCGCTCGAGCGCGTCCCGGACGAACAGCGCGCGCAGCTCGTCGATGCGCGATGTCAGCTGCGACGCGAGCTCGCCGGCCTTGCCGCGCGACGCCGAATCCGTGCGTCGCAGCAGCGGCGCCAGGGCCGATTCGACGAGGGCGACCTCGCGTTCGGCGGATTGCCGCAGCGCCCGCACATGCCGGGGCTGGATGCCGTGCCGGTCGAGCGCGACGAGGCCCCGCAGCAGGGCGAGCGAGTGGTCGGTGTACGACTCGGCGGGCGGGATGACCGACGCGCTGATCGCGTCGCTGAGCAGCTTCGGCGAGGCGCCGGCAGCGGCGATCAGCTCGTCGCGACGGTAGCGGCGGGGACCCGGCACGATGGAGGCCGGAAGGCCCGCTGCGAGCGGCGTCGGCTCGTGACCGGCATCCACCTCGTCGAGGTAGTCGCGGATCTTGGCGAGCGGCAGGTAGTGATCGCGCTGCAGGGTCAGCGCCAAGCGCAGCCGCTCGAGATCGGCCGGGCGGAACTTGCGGTAGCCGGATTCGGTGCGCTTCGGGTGCACGATGCCCTGCACCTCGAGGAAGCGGAGCTTGCTGGCCGTGAGGGCCGGGAACTCGGGGCTGAGCCGTGCCAGCACCTGACCGATGCTGAGCGCGGCCGCGGGTGCGGAGCGCGCCTGGCCGGCGGCCGCCATCACGCGCCCTGTGCTCCGGCCAGGTCGGCCGGGGAGACGAAGAAGTTGAGGCGGAACTTGCCGACGCGCACCTCGGCGCCGTTGACGAGCACGGCACGGTCGACCCGCTCGCCGTTCACGTAGG
The DNA here is from genome assembly GCF_035277845.1 of Microbacterium sp. Classification (GTDB taxonomy): domain Bacteria; phylum Actinomycetota; class Actinomycetes; order Actinomycetales; family Microbacteriaceae; genus Microbacterium. The sequence continues at coordinate 4,362 of NZ_DATEJS010000374.1, read as the reverse complement.
TGCCGTTCAGCGACCGCTGGTCGACGATCTCGAACCGGGTGCCGTCGCGGGTCACTTCCGCATGGCGACGCGACACCGTCACGTCGTCGAAGAAGATGTCGGCCTCGGGGTGACGACCGACGGTCGAGACGTCGGTGTCGAGCAGGTACCGTGCACCGGCGGTCGGGCCGGAGCGCACCAGCAGCAGCGCGGCGCCGCTGGGCAGCGCCTCGATGGCGGCCAGCTCGGCCGGGCCCAGCGCGCTGCCGAAGGGGACGAACGAGAGATCGGAATCGTGCCCGAATGTCTGGGTCGTATCGTTCGCGGGCGTATGCCCGGCGCCGGGTACGCGTCGGATGTCGGCCTGTTCAGGTCGGCGGTTCTCGTCCACGGTCGTCCTCCTCTTCACGCCAGCCTATCTGATGCGACCCACCACTCACAGGGGTCGCTCCCGTCTCTCCTTTCCCATCCGCCGGCGTGTTTCGCTCTGTTTCGGATCGCGTGCGCCGGGGGCCGCCCGCCCCTACCGTGGAATCACCAGGACACGAGTCCACCCGACGAAGGAGCCCCGCGATGACCACGCCGCACCGTCCGCCACTGCCCCTCGAGGTGCGTGAGCGAGCGGCGTGCATGTGCGCGGTCGGCGAGCAGTGCTCGACCTTCGCCCCGGGGCACGCGCTGCACCTCATCCAGGCGCGGCTGGCCTCCTCCACCCCGTCCGAGTGGGTGGACGCGGTCGTCGAGAGCACCGAGCCCGAGCTGGGCACCGTCACCGTGCACCGGATCGACGACGGCAGCCGCATCGAGGTGTGGACCGCGGCGGAGGCGGCATCCCTGCCCGCCCCCGGTTCCCCGGTGGCCCTGCACGGCCGCTACCACGTGCTCGCCGACGGCGCGCGCTGGCTGAACGTCGCCGGCATCTGAACGCAGCGGACGCCCTGGCCCCGCCTCGTCGGCGGACTCAGGGCGTCCCTCAGCCCGATCAGGCTGCCGCCATCGCGTCCTTCATCATCATGCAGGCGTCCATGCACGCCTTGCAGGCCTGAGCGCACATCATGCACACGTCGTTGTCGCTGTGGGCCATGCACATGTCCATGCACATCTGACACATGGCCATGCAGGCATCCAGCATCGACATCATGACGGCGGGGGTCATGCCCTGCATCCGCAGCATGCACCGCATCATCGTGTGACACATGTCCGCGCAGTTCATGCACGCGGGCGCGCAGTCCATGCCCTGCATCGAGCAGACCGTGCACGCCTGCTCGCAGGCGGCGCACGCATCCATGCACTTCTGCATCATGGCCATGTCCATCGCCGGCATGCCGGGCATCGACATCATGTCGCCGGAACGCATGGCGTCCATCATCATCGAATCCACGCCGCACCTCTCCTTCACTCGGATCAGGCAGGCGGACGCCCACCTGGCGCCAGCCTAGAACCCGTGCAGGGGTCTCGGAAAGACCCCGGGTAGGCTCCCGGCGTGATCTCGTCGACTCCGCACCGCTCCCCCCGGCAGACCCTGCAGCATCACGGCGCCGTGCGCCGGATCGCGACGGTGGCGGCATCCCTGCTGCTCGCCCTCGCGGGGGTCGCGGTCACGGCTCTGCCGGCCTCGGCCCACGACCAGCTGATCTCGACCAGCCCCTCGAACGGGGCCACCGTCTCGACCCTCCCCGCGCAGGTCACGCTCACGTTCGGCGAGGTCGTGCTCGACACCGACGGCGGCACGCAGGTCAAGGTGACGGATGCCACCGGCAAGACGATCAACGCCGGCCCGACCGTGGTGCAGGACAACGTGGTGACCCAGCGCGTGGCCGGCGCCGCGGCGGGGAAGGTGACGGTGCTCTGGCGGGTCATCTCGGAGGACGGGCATCCCGTCTCGGGCTCGTTCGCGTTCACCGTGCGGAACGGGACCACGGCGGCCGCGGTCCCGACGAGCAGGCCGTCGCCGACGAGCGCGCCGGTGGCATCCTCCTCGGCCCCGATCATCTGGGTGGTCGTCGGGATCGTCGCAGCGGTCGCGATCGTGGTCGTGATCGCGGTGCTGGTGTCGCGCCGGCGGCCGGATGACACAGAATCCTCGGACGACCAAGAGTCCTGACCGCGACCGATAGGCTTGCAGCATGCCCCATTACGACGTCGTCATCCTCGGCGCGGGTCCCGGCGGATACGTCGCGGCCGTGCGCAGTGCCCAGCTCGGCAAGTCCGTTGCCGTCATCGAAGAGAAGTACTGGGGCGGGATCTGCCTCAACGTCGGCTGCATCCCCTCGAAGGCGCTGCTGAAGAACGCCGACCTCGCGCACCAGTTCCACCACAAGGCGGACCTGTTCGGCATCTCCGGTGACGTGCACTTCGACTTCGGCAAGGCATGGGACCGCAGCCGCACCGTGGCCAACGGCCACGTCAAGGGCATCCACTACCTGATGAAGAAGAACAAGGTCACCGAGTACGAGGGCCGCGGCACGTTCGTCGACGCGCACACCATCGACGTGGCCAAGGCCGACGGCACGAGCGAGCGCGTGACGTTCGACAACGCCATCATCTCGACCGGCTCGAAGGTGCGCAGCCTTCCGGGCGTCGAGATCGGCGGCAACATCGTGACGTTCGAGGAGCAGATCCTCACGCGCGAATTGCCCGAGTCGATCGTCATCGTCGGCGCCGGCGCCATCGGCATGGAGTTCGGCTTCGTGCTGGCCAACTACGGCGTCAAGGTCACCATCATCGAGTTCCTCCCCCGCGCCCTCCCCAACGAGGACGAGGAGGTCTCGAAGGAGATCGCCAAGCAGTACAAGAGCTACGGCATCGACATCCTCACCTCGACCCGCGTGGGCTCGGTCGTCGACAACGGCTCGTCCGTGCACGTCGCGTACACCGACAAGGACGGCAATCCCGGCCAGATCGACGCCGACAAGGTGCTCATGTCGGTCGGCTTCGCCCCGAACGTCGAGGGCTACGGGCTGGAGAAGACCGGCGTCACGCTCACCGACCGCGGCGCCATCGAGATCGACGACTACATGCGCACCAACGTGCCCGGCATCTACGCGATCGGCGACGTCACCGCGAAGCTGCAGCTGGCCCACGTGGCCGAGGCACAGGGGGTCGTCGCCGCCGAGACCATCGCCGGTGCCGAGACCATGGCGCTCGGCGACTACCGCATGATGCCGCGCGCCACGTTCTGCTCCCCGCAGGTGGCGTCGTTCGGCCTCACCGAGGCGCAGGCGCGCGAGGCGGGCTACGACGTCAAGGTCGCCAAGTTCCCGTTCTCGGCCAACGGCAAGGCCAACGGCCTCGGCGAGCCGGTCGGCTTCGTCAAGGTGATCGCCGACGCCGAGCACCTGGAGCTCCTCGGCGCCCACCTGATCGGACCGGACGTCTCGGAGCTTCTGCCCGAGCTGACCCTCGCGCAGAAGTGGGACATCACCGCGCTCGAGGCGGCCCGCAACGTGCACACGCACCCGACGCTGTCGGAGGCGCTGCAGGAGGCCTTCCACGGCCTCGCCGGGCACATGATCAACCTGTAAGGCATCCGCTCGTCGAAGGCGCCGCTCCCCCTGGGGGCGGCGCCTTCTGCGTGTCGCGGGGCTGGGTGCCTTCTGCGTGTGACGACGGGAGGGGATGCGACGAGCGGAGGATGCTTCGGGGCGGCGGCATCCTCCGCTCGTGTCATCTCCTCCGCTCGTCGCGCTTTTCGTGGAGCCCCTGGGCGATCGCACGCATGAGCAGGGCCTGCACCGACGGCCAGTCGTGCACCACCTGGGCGTAGCCGACCCGGATCACGTGATAGCCCATCAGCATGAGCTGCGCATCGTGGGCGATGTCGGACGTGCGCTGCGCGCCGACGTGGTGACCGCCGTCGATCTGCAGCACCAGGCAATCGCCGAACAGGAAGTCCACGTCGTGTCCCGCGATGCTCACCTGCGGCAGCACCCGCACCGGCCATCGCCGCGTGCGGTGCAGCACGAGCGTTTCGAGACCGGAGTCCACGAAGGGGTCCGCGGACTCGAGCACGGTGCGCGCTGTCCCGGTGAACGGCAGCCGCCGCAGGGCCTCGAGCGTCACCAGCTGCCTGCGCAGCGCCGAGTCCCAGATCGCGAGGGCCGCCTCGAGCGGCTGGCAGCGGGCGACGGTGGCGAGGACGTTCTCCACCGCGTCGACGAGCTCCGCGCGGTCCCGCGGAATGAGCGGCGAATGGCGGTGGACGATCGTACCCGGGGCGACGTCGATGCGCCCGCGGTGGGGGTCGGCCGCGACGTGGGCTGCCGTGCCTTCGTCGAGCACCCACAGCCCGAGGCGTCGCGCCTGGGTGATGCAGCTGACGACGACGCCGGCCTTGGCCGCCGCGCGCAGATGAGCGTCGGCATCCGGCAGGGCGATCCATAC
>NZ_DATEJS010000373.1:0-4579 GCF_035277845.1 Microbacterium sp. | reverse complement strand
TTCCACTTCACGTGGACGGAGAACGGGTCCACGGGAGGCGGTCGGACGAGCATCTGGGTGACGCCCAGCATCTCTCTGACCTTCACGTTCTACGGCAGTCGGGAGGCGTCGATCAACCGGCATTGGCTCGACGTCCTGATGTCGACCGCGAACTCCGGTGCGGGGCTGCAGCTGGTCGCCGAGCCCAAGGTCGCGCTGTCCGAAGCGGTGGAGTACTGACATGCCCGCCGAAGGGGCCGGCAGCCCGTCGTGGCACGACGAGACGTTCCGCACGGACGACATCGCGACCGCGGAGGCGCTCGTGCGCCGCATCTATCCGGTGGCGAAGCTGCGCGAGTCCCGGCGACGCTTCTGGTTCGAGCAGACGACGCGGGGCGCCGAAGGCGTCACGTTCGCCCGGTTCAAGATCAGCTCGTGGATCGACATCGCCGTCGAGTTCGAGCAGGTGGCGGCGTACGGGCTGGTGCTGGGCGGCCGCTACGCCGCGAAGACGGGGGACACCGACCTCGACACGAGCCAGCCGTTCCTGTTCCGGCCGGGGCCCGGCAGTTCCGAATCCGAGCATCTCGACCTGCTCATGGTGAACATCGACATGGACACGCTGGCGAACACGGCGGCGCGGCGGCTGGGGGTCGAGGATGCCCGCGTCGACCTGCCCCGGACCTCGCCGGTGTCGGACGCCCTTCGTCAGCATTGGATGCGCACGGTGGCGTACGCCTGGCAGAGCGTCGTGCAGGTTCCCGAGGTCTTCCACAACGACCTCACCCGCGCCGCGACCTTCGAAGCTGTGGTCGCCGCGGCCATCGCGACCTTCCCGGTCGACGTGCTTCATCCTGGCCGGCTGCCGGACGATCGGGCGCTCACCTCGGCGATCCGGCGGGCGCGGCAGTACATCGAGGATCATCCCGATGATCCCCTGCGCGTCGAACAGATCGCCGAATCGGCGGGGCTGTCGGTGAGGTCGCTGCAGAACGGGTTCCGCCGCGAACTCGAGGTCACGCCGCTCGGCTACCTGCGCCGCATCCGCCTCATCCACGCCCGCGATGAGCTCCTCGATGCGGACGCCGCCGAGACGACCGTGACCGAGGTCGCGCGGCGCTGGGGATTCGTCAACCTGGGCCGGTTCGCCGGCGACTACCAGGAGCTCTTCGGCGAGAAGCCGTCACGGACGCTGCGCCGCTGAGACCCGAATGCCGAACCGCCCTCGGTTTGCATCGCTCCGGCGCCCGGCCTACCGTGGAGAGAGGGCTTGCGCTCGGCGCGGCCCACTGACGACCAGTCCGCGGCCGCGCCGCACGCCCCCAGGGCGTCGCAGGTGCGGGCGTACGGTCGGCGGTCTGGGCGATGGACTCGATGTCCGTCTCCACGCGCAGCGCTCATCCCCACCCGACGCTTTCCGCGGAGTGCGTGCGCCGAAGATCGTCACCCGGGCGTAACCAATGCAGCCGCGTGCGGCTGCCGAGGCCAAGCAAAGTGACCATCCCACCCGCCGTCGAGGCGAAGAACCTGTTCAAAGTCTTCGGACGCAACCCCCGCGACGCCGTGCGGCGTCTGAAAGCCGGCGAGACCCGCGCACAGGTGCGGGCTGCCGGAACCGCCGCCGTCGTCGACGCGAGCTTCACCGTGCAGCCCGGCGAGATCTTCGTGATCATGGGCCTGTCCGGCTCCGGCAAGTCGACCATCATCCGGATGCTGAACGGCCTGCTCGCCCCCACCGACGGCCAGGTGCTCGTGCAGGGCGCCGACGTCACCACGGCGAGCCCCGCCGAGCTGCGCCGCATCCGCCGGCGCTCCCTGTCGATGGTGTTCCAGCACTTCGCGCTGCTGCCGCACCGCAGCGTGCTGGACAACGCCGCGTACGCCCTCGAGATCCAGGGCGTCGGCCGGGCCGAGCGTCGCGAGCGTGCCCGCGAGATCCTGGGCAAGGTCGGGCTCGGCGATCGCGTCGACGCCATGCCCCACGAGCTGTCGGGTGGGATGCAGCAGCGCGTCGGCCTGGCGCGCGCCCTGACCGCGGGCACCGACATCCTGCTGATGGACGAGGCGTTCTCGGCGCTGGACCCGCTCATCCGCCGCGAGATGCAGGAGCAGCTCGTCGAACTGCAGCAGGAGCTCGGCCGCACCATCGTCTTCATCACCCACGACCTCAACGAGGCGATGTTCCTGGGCGACCGCATCGCGGTCATGCGGGACGGCCGCATCGTGCAGAACGGCACCCCCGAGGAGATCCTCACCGACCCGGCGAACGACTACGTGGCGCAGTTCGTGCAGGACGTCGACCGAGCCCGCGTGCTCACCGCCGGCGCCGTCATGGAGCGGCCGCTCGCCGTGCCCGTCTCGGCCGGCATCCGCGGCGCCCTGCGCGTGCTGCGCGAAGAGCAGGTGAACGAGGTGTTCGTGGTCGAGAACCGCTCGCTCGTCGGCGTCGTCACCGACCGCGCCGTGATCCGTGCCGTGAAGTCCGGCACCCACGACCTGCGCGCGATCGCCGACCCCACCGTGCGCCGCGTGTCGGCGGACGATCTGCTGACCGACGTGGTCGAGCAGGCCGTCGGCAGCCCCGTCTCGCTGCCTGTCGTCGCCGAGAACGGACGCCTCATCGGCGTCGTTCCGCGCATCACCCTGCTGGCGGCGCTCGGCAACGTGCCCGCCACGACGCAGCCGATCTCGATCGTGCCGGCGACGACGCTGGAACTCGCCGAGGAGCTGGCCGAGCTCGCCCCGAACGCCCTGGCCGTCGCCGAAGGGAGCGCCCTGTGACCGGCATGTTCCGCATCCCGCTCGGCGACTGGGTCGCCGAGATCATCAACTGGGTCATCGGGGCGCTCGGCGGCTTCTTCGACGGCGTCTCGACGATCTTCACCGGACTGTACGACGCCGCGGAGTGGCTGTTCACCACCCCGCCGTTCTGGGCCGTCATCCTCGTCGTCGCCGCCGTCGCGTGGCTCGCGAAGGGTGCCGGACTGGCCCTCGGATCCGTCGTCGGGCTGCTGCTCATCGTCTCGATCGACCAGTGGGACAACGCGATGCAGACCCTCGCGCTGACACTCGTCGCCGTACTCGTCGCGGTGCTCATCGCGGTGCCGCTCGGCATCTGGGCCGCCCGCTCCCAGGCCGTCTCGACGATCGTGCGTCCGGTGCTGGATCTCCTCCAGACCATGCCGGCGTTCGTCTACCTGATCCCGGCGATCTTCCTCTTCGGCATCGGCGTGGTGCCCGGCATGGTGGCCACCATCCTGTTCGCGATCGCTCCCGGCGTGCGGCTCACCGAGCTCGGCATCCGCGGTGTGGACACCGAAGTGGTCGAGGCGGGCAACGCGTTCGGCGCGACCCCCGGCCGCATCCTGCGCCAGATCCAGCTGCCGCTCGCGATGCCGTCGATCATGGCGGGCGTCAACCAGATCATCATGCTCGCCCTGTCGATGGCGGTCATCGCCAGCATGGTCGGCGCTCCCGGACTCGGCAAGGACATCATCCAGGCGCTCAGCCGCACCGACATCGCCCTCGGCTTCGAGGCGGGACTCGCCGTCGTGATCATCGCCATGATCCTCGACCGCGTCACGAGCAGCTTCGGCCGCGCTCGGCGCTCCGTCCGCGGAGCGCGGCCGGCGGCGACCGCCCCGGCTGCGACCACCGCGCCGGCCGCAGCGAACGTCTGATCAGGGAAGGAACCACATCCCATGAACAAGCGCACTCTCCTCAGCGCCCTCGCTCTGGGCCTGACCGCCGGCGTCGCACTGGTGGGCTGCTCGGCATCCGCCGCGGCCAAGGCCGCCGACGCCAAGACCGTCACGGTCGGCGTGTTCAACGGCTGGCCCGAAGGCGAAGCGGCGTCGTACCTGTGGCAGCAGATCCTCGAGAAGAAGGGCTACAAGGTCGACCTCGAGTACGCCGACGCCGGCCCCGTGTTCGCCGGTCTCGCCAAGGGCGACTTCGACGTCGCGTTCGACGGCTGGCTGCCCACCACCCACGCCAGCTACTTCAAGCAGTACGGCAGCCGCCTCGTCGACCTCGGCGCGTGGAACGACGACGCGAAGCTCACCCTCGCGGTGAACGCGGACGCCCCGATCGACTCGATCGATCAGCTCGCGTCGCATGCGAAGGACTTCGGCAACCGCATCGTCGGGATCGAGCCCGGTGCCGGCCTCACCGAGGCGATGCAGGACAAGGTCATCCCGGACTACAAGCTCGGCACGATGCAGTTCGTCACGTCGTCGACCCCGGCCATGCTCGCCGAGCTCAAGAAGGGGCTCGACGCGCACAAGAACATCGTGGTCACCCTGTGGCGCCCGCACTGGGCCTACAACGCCTACCACCTGAAGGACCTCAAGGACCCGAAGGGTGCGCTCGGCGCAGCCGAGTCGATCCACACCGTCACACGGACGGGTTTCGCGCACGACAAGTCCAAGGTCGACGGGTGGTTCAAGGGCTTCACGATGGACTCGAAGCACCTGTTCTCGCTGGAGGACGCACTGTTCCGCACGAACCACGCGCAGAGCGAGTACCCGGCGATCGTGAAGAAGTGGATGGATCAGAACAAGTCCTACGTGGATTCGCTGACCAGCTGACACCCGGACAC
>NZ_DATEJS010000372.1:0-4149 GCF_035277845.1 Microbacterium sp. | reverse complement strand
AGCGCCGGCAGCCCGGCGCGTGGTGGCTCCGACGCGTCCGGTGTCAGGCGCCCTTGAGGCGCACCGCGAGGTAGGCCTCGAGGCCGGAGAGCGGCACGCGCTCCTGCGCCATGGTGTCGCGATCGCGCACCGTGACAGCGTCGTCCTCGAGCGAGTCGAAGTCGACCGTGACGCACAGCGGGGTGCCGATCTCGTCCTGGCGACGGTAGCGGCGGCCGATCGCGCCGGCGTCGTCGAAGTCGGTGTTCCAGCCGCGCGAGCGCAGCAGGTCGGCGACCTCGCGGGCCAGCGGCGAGAGGCGCTCATTGCGGCTGAGCGGCAGCACGGCCACCTTCACCGGGGCGATGCGGGGGTCGAGGCCGAGCACCGTGCGGGTGTCCGTGCCGCCCTTGGCGTTCGGGGCCTCCTCCTCGCGGTACGCGTCGACGAGGAACGCCATCATGGCGCGGGTGAGGCCGAACGACGGCTCGATCACGTACGGCGTGTAGGTCGAGCCGGATGCCTGGTCGAAGTAGGCCAGCTTCGCGCCGGATGCCTCGGTGTGGCTGGAGAGGTCGTAGTCGGTGCGGTTGGCGATGCCCATCAGCTCGCCCCACTCCTTGCCCTGGAAGCCGAAGCGGTACTCGACGTCGATGGTGCCGTCGGAGTAGTGCGCGCGGTCCTCTTCGGGCACCTCGAAGCGGCGCATGTTCGCCGGGTCGATGCCGAGGTCGACGAACCAGTTCCAGCACTCCTCCACCCAGTGCTCGAACCACTGCGGGGCATCCACCGGCGGCACGAAGAACTCGATCTCCATCTGCTCGAATTCGCGAGTGCGGAAGATGAAGTTGCCGGGCGTGATCTCGTTGCGGAACGCCTTGCCCACCTGGCCGACGCCGAACGGCGGCTTCTTGCGCGACGCGGTCACGACGTTCGAGAAGTTGATGAAGATGCCCTGCGCGGTCTCCGGGCGGAGGAAGTGCACGCCGGACTCGTCGTCCACGACGCCGAGGTAGGTCTTCATGAGGCCCGAGAACGACTTGGGCTCCGTGTACTGGCCCTTCGTGCCGCAGTTCGGGCAGGGCACATCGGCGAGGCCGTTCTCGGCCTTGCGACCCTTGCGCGCCTCGAAGTCCTCGACGAGGGTGTCGGCGCGGAAGCGCTTGTGGCAGCTCAGGCACTCCACGAGCGGGTCGGTGAAGGTGGCGACGTGCCCGGAGGCCTCCCACACGCGCTTGGGCAGGATGACGGAGGAATCGAGACCCACCATGTCGCCGCGGCCGCGCACGAACGTCTGCCACCACTGGCGGCGGATGTTCTCCTTCAGCTCCGTGCCCAGGGGGCCGTAGTCCCAGGCCGAACGGGAACCGCCGTAGATCTCACCGGCCTGGAACACGAACCCGCGGTGACGGGCGAGGGCGATGACTTTGTCGAGGCGGGACTGTTCGGCCACGGTGGCTCCAATGGTCGCGGAGAGTTCGGGAAGGCGCCGCAGGATGCCACGGCATCCAACGATTCTACGGGCGCCCGCCCCGCCGCCCCGCGCCGGCGGATCAGGCCGTGGTGAGTCCCGTGAAGAGGTCGCGCCGGCCGCGACGCCGGGACTCGATCTCGGACGCGACCGACTCGGCGATCTCGGATCTGTGGGGAAACACCATGAACAGGTTGTTCCTGGTCGGCACGAAGCCGATCGTGACCCACCCGGGCGTCCCGTCGTCCTCGGTCGCGCGCAGCATCACCTCGACGCCGATCCGTACCGCGAAACGATGTGCCGCGTCCATCTGGATCGGCGCCGCCGTGACCGGGCCGATGAGCTTCCAGGGCACCAGATACTGCTCGTGGGGTTGCGTCCAGCCCTTCCAGAAGCTCAGCCCGCGGTCGTCGACGAGCACCGTCGAGAGGGACGGCACACCCTGACGCCGGGGAGGCACGGTCGGACCGGCGAGCTTCGCGAGCGTACGGCCGAGGTCGTCCCCCGCACTGACGACCACGGACACGACCACGTCCCGCGGGTGATCCGCCGCGACGCGCGCCCCGCGCGCGATCACCGGTCGCGTCATGATGAAGAAGATCGCGAACAGCATCCACGCGACGGATGCCACGGACACCGCCACCTCGGCCACCACCCCGCTGTCGTCGGACCCGACGAGCCAGACGAAGCCGGACACCACGACAATCAGCGAGATCACGAGCAGACCCCAGCCGAGCACGCCCCTCCCGCGGCTGCGGTGCAGCTGATCGGGTGCGATGCGGGCGGCCGGATCGATCACGGAGAGCGGCGCGCCGACTGCCGGGGGCACGTAAGCGGCGGCCATCACGAGACGTCCGCGGGTGAACCAGGCCCACCCGAGACTGATCGCGAGGCCCATGCGCACCGTCCAGGCGGACTCGGGCCAGGTGAATCCCTTGAGGGAGGCCGCGATCGGCATCATCACGGGGATCACCCAGTACCAGGACTTCAGGTAGTAGCGCCAGTACGGATCGACCGGCCGCGCCGTCTCATCCTCACGTGCCATGTGCGCCCCTTTGCGTCGGTCGATCCGGTGGTACCGACGGTAGTGGGCGGCGCGGCTACTTCACGAAAGGGATCGCCATCGGGTACGTGTACCACTCCCCCTGGTTCGCCTTCACGGCGGCGATGATCGAGAACACGATGTTCAGGATGTAAACGGCGATGATGATGAAGACGCCGATGATGAGGGGGCTCAGGATGACGCCCACGACATAGGCGATGATCAGCGTCAGCTGGAAGTTCAGCGCCGTGGCGGTGTGCGAGCGGATGAACGGGCCGCGGTCCTTGAGGACGAGATACCCGATCAGCGCGGGGATGAACTCGAAGAACAGCCCGCCGACGTGGATGAGGGTCGCCCAGAGCTTCTCGTCGGACGGGTTCATCGGCGGCTGCGCGGGCCCGCCGGAGGGCGGCCCCGGAGGCGGAGGATTCGTGGTCATGGCGCCAGGCTACGTCCGGCGTCGTGAATCCGCTTGTCACGTCGTGGAATCCGGTCTGCGACGGCGCCCACGCGCATCCGGACGCGAGGACGTGACGGGTGAGGCTGATCCGGCGCCGACGGGTCCCTCACCGTCGGCGGTAGTAGCGGACGGGCCTGCCCGATCGCCCATACTGCAGGCGCACCTTCGCGTCGCCGGTCTGCACGAAGTGCTCGAGATAGCGGCGGACGCTCACGCGCGAGATGCCGAGTCGGTCGGCGCACTCGGCGGCGGAGAGCTCGGGCGCATCGTCGAGCGCGTCGCGGACGAGGTCGGCCGTCTCGACGCTCAGCCCCTTGGGAAGGGGCTGGGGAGCACCGCCGGCGGGGGCGGGGTGCCCGAAGATCCGATCCGCATCCCCCTGGGACGCGGATGACAGAGAGTGGACGGCGTCGTGCTGCACGCGGAAGGTCCGCAGAGTCTCCGCAAGGTCGGGGTATTCGAACGGCTTGATGAGGTAACGCGCCGCGCCGCCTGCAAGAGCCGCCCGAACCGCATCCACTTCCCGGGCGGCGGTGATGACGATGACGCCCATCGTCACGCCCTCGGCCCGCCAGCGGCGGAGGAGATCGAGCCCGTTGATGTCCGGAAGATGGATGTCCAGAAGGGCGAGGTCGGGATGGGTGGTCCTCACCGCGTCGATCGCCTGCTGCCCGGAGTGAACGACAGATTCGACCGCGAAGCCGGGGGTCCGCGCGACGAACTGGGAGTGGATGCGCGCAACCCGGGGATCGTCATCGACGATCAAGACCTGAATCATCCGACAGCAGCTTCCGCGTAAGGCAGGACGGCCTCGAAGGTCGCACCCTCGTCCGAGCGTACCGTGACGTCGCCTCCGCGCTTGGCGCAGACCAGACGCACCAGGGCGAGACCGACTCCGCGGCCCGCCGGGCCGGACGGCTTCGTGGTGAATCCGCGGGTGAAGATGCGCTCTTCCAGATCCTCGGGCACCCCCGGGCCCGGGTCGCGCACGGAAACCGTCACGGCCCGGCCGTCATCCGTCAGCCGCACGACGATCGTGATGTCCGGTGCGCCGGCTGTCGCGTCGATCGCGTTGTCGATGAGGTTGCCCAGCACCGTGATGACGTCGGCGGCGAGGGCCGAGTCCAGGTGTCCGAGCGAGGTGTCGTCGGAGAGCGCGAGCGAAATCGCGGACTCTCGCGCGAAGCTGGACTTCGC
>NZ_DATEJS010000371.1:0-20253 GCF_035277845.1 Microbacterium sp. | reverse complement strand
TGGGGCGCACGACCCGGGCGGCGGCGCGCAGCCGGCGTCCAGCGAGCACCCCCAGCGACTGCAGCAGCACGCCGAACCCGACCCGCGGGTCCGGCGAGTGCGCGCCCGTCGCCTCCGGGGAGGGCGCGGGCGGAGCGGTCGCGGGGGCGGTCATCAGGCGGCGGTCCGGGCTTGCGGGGCGGCGACCGTCTGCAGGGCGCGGGTGATGACGGATGCCCCGGTGATGCCGGCGAACTCGGCCTCCGGGTCGAGCACCAGGCGGTGGGTCCACGTCGGGGCGGCGAGCGCCTTGACGTCGTCCGGGATCACGTAGTGCCGGCCCTGGGCGGCGGCCCACACCTTGGCGAGGCGGATCATCGACAGGGAGCCGCGCACCGAGACGCCGAGGCGCGTCGAGGTGTCCTCGCGCGTCGCCTCGGCCAGCTGCGCGGTGTAGCGCAGCACGGCGGACTCGACGTGCACGGAGGCGGCGAGGTCGGCCATGTCGGCGACGGCCGACGTGGTGATGACCGGGGCGAGGTGCGCCGACGGATTGCGGTCGGCGGCGCCCGCGAGGATGCGCTCCGCCACGGCCAGGTCGGGGTAGCCGATCGAGGTCTTGATCAGGAAGCGGTCCAGCTGCGCCTCCGGCAGCTTGTACGTGCCGGCCTGCTCGATCGGGTTCTGCGTGGCGATCACGAGGAACGGACGGCCCACCTCGTGCGGATGCCCGTCGATGGTGACGCGCGACTCCTCCATGACCTCCAGCAGCGCGGACTGGGTCTTCGGCGACGCGCGGTTGATCTCGTCGGCCAGCACGATCGACGCGAAGATCGGACCGCGGTGGAACTCGAAGCTGCGGTTGGCCTGGTCGTAGATCGTCACGCCGGTGACGTCCGACGGCAGTAGGTCGGGGGTGAACTGGATGCGGCTCGACGTGCCCTGCACGGTGGCCGCGAGCGCCTTGGCGAGGCTGGTCTTGCCCGTGCCCGGGGCATCCTCCAGCAGCACGTGGCCCTCCGCGAGCATCGCCGAGAGCACCAGGCTCACGACGTCGCGCTTGCCCATGAGCGCCTGGTCGACGTTGTCGACCAGGCGCGCGAAGGTGCCCTGGAACCAGGTGGCCTGTTCCGGTGTCATCGTCATGTTCTCGTCCTTGCGTTGCGTGTGATGGGCGGTCAGTACCACGTGACCTTCTTGCTGTCGCCGAACCCGCTGATGGTCACCCAGAACTGGTCCACGCCCGCCTGGCCGCCGTAGTAGCAGGTGAGGTCGACGGTGCCGTCCTGCGGGAAGTTGTAGTTCTTCCCGCCCCAGGTGCCGCCGTACGGGCCTGTTCCGTTGCAGGTCACGTAGTGCGTTCCCGCCGGGAAGTTGTGCACCGTCACCGTGCCGTACGCGCAGGTGGCGGTGCTGCAGTTGCTCCAGCTTCCGGATGCCCCCTTGCCGGCCTGCGCGGTCGGCTGCGGCTTGGCCACCGTGGTGGCGGAGTCGCCGGACCAGCCCGACCAGTCGCCGGCGGCATCCTGCACCTGCACCCGGATCCGGTGCGTCTCGCTGTACCCGTAGTCGCGCGTGATCGTCCCGCTCGTCGCGGTGCTGACCTGGTTGCCGTCGATCTGCACGTGCGCCGCGACGATGGCGCGCCCGTTGGGCGCCGGCGGCGACCAGCGGTAGGTGATGCTCGTCCCGCTCGCCGTCGCCGACACGTTGGGGCTGCCCGGCGGGCCGTACGGCACGGCGGCATTCGACGAGCCGGAGGCCGCACCCGTGTAGCTGGCCCCCTCGATGCTCGAGTACGCGCGCACGCGGACCGTGTAGCTCTGGCCGTTGGTCAGCCCCGTGACGGTGTTCGACGTGCCCGCCCACGCGCCCTGCCAGCCGCCGCCGTTGAGCGAGTACTGGTAGCGCAGCTCCGACGGGTCCGCGCCGTTGGTGTCGCTCGGCGCCGAGTACGTGACGGCGAGCGTGCCGTTCGCCCCGGTGGCCCGCGCGGTGGGCGTGCCCGGCGCCCCGGGAGCCGTGAACGCGCGGATGGGCGCCGACGTCGGGGAGTTCGCACCCCAGCCCGCCTTGTTCTGGGCACGCACCCGGAACGTGTAGTCGGTCGTCGAGGTGTCCATCGTCACGGCCTGGCTGGTCTGCGAGCCGGGCACCGGGATCGTCCGCACCACCGTGGAGCCCTGCAGCACGTCGAGGTCGTAGTTCGAGATGGCGTCGCCGTTGGATGCCGGCGCGTTCCACGACACCTGCATCTGCGCCTGCGAACCGACCGGGGCCAGGCGCTGCGTGGTGGGCGCCCCCGGGGCATCCGGCGCCTTCGCGGGCACCTCGCTCGCCGACCAGTCCGACCAGCTCGACGGCTTCGGAGCCTTGTTCACGGCCTGCACCTGCACCTGGTACGCGACGCCGTTCTCGAGGCCCTTCCACACCGTGGAGTTGCCGGTCACACCCGTCATCTGCGAGACGCCCGACGGCGGCGCCGGCGAGATCTGCAGGTTGTAGGACGACACCGGCGACCCGGGGGTGGAGGGCGTCTGCCAGGACACCTGCAGCGACGAGTCGCCGAACTTCAGGGTCGGCGGCTGCGGCTGATCGGGCGAGGCGTCCGGGCGCTCGGACTGCGACGGCGCCGAGGCCGGGCCGGTGCCGACCGCGTTGACCGCCCGCACCGTGAAGCTGTACGACACGTTGTTGGTCAGCCCGTCGAGCGTGCACGTGGTCGCCTCGCACGTCTTGCGGTAGTCGCCCTTGGTGGAGGTGACGAGATACGACGTGATCCGGGCACCGTTGTCGTTCGGCGGCGACCAGTGCAGCACGACGGTCTGCGACTGCACGCTGTCGACCGCGGGGGTGCCCGGGGCATCCGGCTTGCCCTGCACGGTCAGCACGATCTTGCCGTCGACCTGCCGGTCGGGATCCTGCGTGGCGTCCTCGATGCGGTATCCGACCGTCGCCTGTCCCACGTATCGGTCGCCGAGGGTGACCTTGACCTGGTCTCCGCTGACGCTCGCGCTGATCTGGTCGTTCTGAGCGGTCGCCGAGAGCAGCTTCAGGGGCTTGCCCTCCGCACTGAAGGGATTGAAGTCGTTGTCGAGCACGGGCACCGTGATCGTGTCGCCCTGGTGCGCCTGCGTGACGTCGTCCTCGACCGCGACCGGCATCGGGCGCGTCGATGCGCGCACGGTCACCTGCACCGTGCCGGCGACCGGACCCGTGCGGCCGTCGGTGATCTTCAGGGCCACCTGCGTCTGGGTGCCCTTGCGCGCGCCCGGCGCGGCGCTCACCTGCAGCTGCGACCCGTTCAGCTTGGCGCTGACGCCGCCACCCGGCTCACCGGAGATCGAGTACTGCATGCGGGCGAGGTCGCCGGGGTCCGGGTCGTGGGTGAGGGGCTTCAGGTCCAGCACCGCGGGGGTGTCGCCGGGCGCGACGTCCACCTGGGCAGAGGTGAACGTGGGCGGCAGGTCGCCGTTCGGCAGCACCGTGATCGGGATCTGCAGCGTGGCCTTGCGCCCGCTCGGGTCGTCCGGACCGGAGCCGTCGGTGACCTGCAGCGTCACCGCGTCGGGTCCGACGTAGCCCGCCGCCGACCGGTACACGAGGGTGGCCGCATCCTTCAGCAGGCTGCTGCCGTCGGAGTGGGCCGCCGACACCGTCGACGCCTCGGTGACGCGCACGCTGCGTCCGCCCGCCGCGACGATGTGGTCGGCCAGCGGGATCACCACCTGCTGCCCCGACTTCACCGTGACCGGCGTCGTGGTCGACAGCACCGGCGTGAGCTCCGACAGGGAGGGCACGTGGACGAAGGCGGATGCCTGCAGTCCGTCGGGGTCGGTGACGGTGTACTGCACGAGCTGCGACCGCTCCCCGAGAGCCACCCGCACCTTGCCGCCCGGCAGCACGGTGCCGCCGCCGTTCGGCAGCGCGACCGAGAGGTCGGTGCGCACGCCGTCGGGGTCGTCGTCGTTCGCGCGCACATCGACGTCCACCGTGCGCGCGTCGCGCTTGACCTGCTGGGCGAGCACGACGTCGTCCCGGGCGATGGGGGCGAGCAGCGGCACGTTCCGGTCGACCTTCACCATGATCACGCCGACGGACTCGGCGCCGTGGCTGTCGCGCACGGTGTACTGGATCTGCGTGGTCATCTCCTGACCCGGTGCGGTGACGATCACCTGGCTGCCGGAGACGACGGCATCCAGCCCCGCCACCTTGGGGACGGTGAGGCCGTTGCGCACGAGCGAGATGGTGTCGCCGTCGGGGTCGGAGTCGTTCGCGAGCGCGGACACCGCGACCGACCGGCCCGGCCGCAGCGTCACGGCGTCCTTGATCGCGTACGGGGCGTGGTTGATCGTGGATGCCGCGGCGATGCCGACCCGGATGTAGGCGGTGCCGGTGCGGCCGAGGCGGTCCTGCACCCGGTACTGGAAGGCGTCCACGCCGCTGGCGTCGGGGAACGCCTCGTAGTCGAGGTAGTCCTGGCCCACCGCGACGATGCGTCCCTTGGCGGGCGCGGAGGCGAGCCCCAGCAGCTCCACGGAGTCGCCGTCGGGGTCGATGCCGTCGAGGGCGATCGGGATGCGCTGCACCGTGCCCGCGATCGTGCGGGCCGTGACATCCTGCGGGCGCGGCGCGGAGTCGTCCTTGACGTTCATCGGCACGATCTGCACGGTGATGTAGGCGGAGTCGCTCTGCCCGTCGGCATCGATCGCCGTGTAGGTGAGATGGACGGTCTTGGCCGTGTCGCCGGCCTTGAACCGCACCGTGTCCTGCGACACGAACGCCTGTCCGTCGGCCGGCTGCGGCAGCGGCTCGACGAGGTCGGGGGCCACGTGCAGCTTGGAGCCCGTCGGCGAGTAGTCGTTCTGCAGCACGGGGATCGTGACCACGTCGCCGACCCGCACCGTGGCGGTGTCATCGTTCGCGACCGGCGCCCGCAGCTTCTGCGGCGGCAGCACGCGGATGACGCTGATCATCCCGACGGCGGTCTTCTGGCCGTTCGAGACGGTGTACCGGATCTGCGACTGCTGCACCCCGCCGGATCCGGTGTCGGTGATGCGGATGTCGTCGTGGTTGACGATCGCGGCCGTCGCCGCGGCATCCTGCGGCACGCTCACGCCCTGCGTGACGAGGATGCCGCCGGCGGGGTCGGTGTCGTTCGCCAGCACGTCGACGAGCACCTCGCCGCCGGCCGGCAGCAGAGCCACGTCGCGCACCGCCACGGGCGGGGCATCCGACTGCCGGCCGGCGGTCACGTCGACGCGCACGATGCCGGCGGCCGGGCGACCCGACGAGGCGATCTCGTACTGCACGTAGTAGGTGCCGGCCGAGGCCGACTGGAACGTGAAGGTGCTGTTGGAGTAGTCCGGCACGACGTCCGCGCCCGCGGCATCCGCCACGCGGGTGAGCCGCAGCGGGTCGCTGCCGGTGGAGATGTCGTTCTCGAGCGGGTGCACCGTGATGGTCTGGCCCGCGGGCACCACGACGTGGTCGGCGTTCGCGACCGGATCGGTCGAGCCGTGCGGGCGGATGTCGAGCCGCAGGATTCCGGTGGTCGCCTTGTCGCCGTCCGAGACCGTGACCTTGATGTCGTGCTTGCCGGTGAGGCCGCTGATCGAGCGGTAGGTGAGCCGCCCGTCCGGGGTGAAGTCCACCTGGTCGCCGGGCAGCGCCTCGGCGGCGGCGAGGTAGATGTCGTCGCCGTCCGGGTCGATCCAGTCCGGCAGCACGTTGTACGAGACGGATGCCCCGGACTCCACCTGCACCGTCGTCACGCGCTTCTGCACGGGTCCCCGGTTCGCCGCGCTGTACGGGCGCACGGTCAGCTTGACGGTGGCGTCGTCGCAGCCGCCGCGACCGTCGCAGGCGGTGTAGGTGAAGGTGTCGGTGCCGGATGCCGCCGCCGGCATCGCGATCTGGAACGCGCCGCCGTTGTCGATCGGCACGACGCTGCCGCTCTTCGGGGGGCTCTTGACCGTCACGGTGAGCACGTCGCCGTCCGGGTCGCTGTCGTTGTCGAGCACCGGCAGCACCGTGGTGCGGCCCGGTCGCACGCCGAACTCGTCGTCCTCGGCATCCGGCTTGTGGTTCTGCGCGGTGCGCTTGGGCAGCGTCGTCTGCGGTGTGGTCTGGTTCGAGTCGACCTGCTTGGTCTTGCTCGTCGGCGGCGTGAGGTCGCTCCAGTTGTCGACCTTGTTCAGACTGCTGCCGGTGAGCCACACCCCGCCGTCCTGCACGTCGTTGAGCACGACGACGTCGCGGTTCACGCGGAACCGCAGCTGCGCCGAGCTGCTCGCCTGCGGCACCTGCGCGCGCAGGTCGTCCTTCGTGCCGACGCAGTCGCGCACGAACTGGGCGGACGAGCTCCACACCGCGTACGCGCAGCCCTGCGAGTACACCGGCTGCGCGGGCTCGCCGGTGCCGCCGGCCGCCGTGCGGCTGATCCGGCCGTCGTCGAGCCGGACCTTCACCAGGGCGTCCGGCGTCTCCAGCAGCACGCCGTCGTTCGCGGCGCCCGGCTGCTGCAGGGCGGCTCCGGCATCCGCCCCGTCGACCTGCACGGTGCGGCCGCCCGGCAGCACCACCGAGCTGTGCGCCGAGTCGAGCACCACCGGCTCGTCGCCGACGGCGGTGACCGACACCGTCGAACTCGGCGTGACGCCGCTCAGGGACTGCCTGGACACCGAATCGCTCACGCCCTGTTCGGTGGTGTGCACGGTGACGAGTTCGCGCCGCTTCGGCGAGACCGCGTAGACGGTGCCGTCGGTGCCGACGGCGACCGCCGCGCCGCGGCCGAGCTTCGCCTGCGGAGTCGTCGAGGCCGCCTTGAACGAGCCGACGGACGAGGACGGCAGCACCCAGAGCGACCCGTCGCCGTCGTCGAGGATCGCGACGGTCGCGGCGCCCACCTCCACGTCCGACGCGCCGGGCAGCTTCGCGGAGGCCCGCACCTTGACGGTCGCGGGGTCGATCACGCCGACCGTCCCGCTGCTCTCGTCGTGCAGCAGCACGTGCTGGCCGGCCTGCACGATGTCGTAACTGTCGGATGCCGCGCGCAGCCCGCCGTCCAGCAGTGCGGACGGGTGGTTGAAGTGCCCGACCATGAGGTCGGCCTGCTTGGTGACCCAGACGGAGCCGTCGTTGAGCTCGACCTGCGTGGTCGGCCGCCCCTGGTAGGCCCAGGCGGCCCCGGCGATCGCCACGGCACCGACGGTGAGGACTCCGGCAGAGATCATCGTGCGCGGACGCGTGCGCAGCCGGCGGAAGGCGGGCATGGGTGTCGGCACCTCCAGGGGCATCCTGATCCGTCCTCGCACCCCCCGGCGCAGGACCCAGTCCGGAAAGTCTAACCTCGGTTGCGAAACGCACCCATGGGGAAACCTCCCCATGGACGCGCCCCGGATCAGGACTTCTTGAGCTTCTTCTCGGGAGTGGGCGCCGAGCCGGATGCCGCGAGGTCGTCGTAGTACGCGCGGGCTTCGTCCTGGCGCGCCTGCTCCGCCCCGAGCGCGATCGGCGCGCGCACGTGCTCCGGCTCGAAGCCCCACGCGTCGACGAGGTCCTGGGCGTGCGGCCGCAGGCGCGCGCACAGCCGGTCGATGTACGACGACACCGCGGCGGCCCGCTGGGTGGACAGGCGCCCGCTGATGATGTGCCAGGCGAGGTGCTTCTCGACGAGGCTCAGCCCGAAGAGGTCCCGCAGCCAGGTGAGCACCTGGCGGGTGCCGGCATCCTGCACCGCCGCCAGCGCGTCGGTGAACGCCTCCCACTGCAGCAGCTCGCCGTGCGCACGCGCCGCCTCGATGAGCTCGGACTGGTTCTCGTTGAAGAGGGCAGCGGCGTCGGCGGGCGACAGCTTGGCGGCGGGGCGCAGGCGCCCGGCGATGTCGGCGATCATCTGGTGCACACGGCCGGCGAGCAGGTCGTGCTGCTGGTCCTCGCGGAGGCCCCGCTCGACGGAGCGGGCGGTCGAGCCGAGGTCGCTCACCGTCTGCCCGAGGCGGCGCAGGCCCGCTCCGTGGAACACGTCGCCCACCGTCTGCCGGGCCGCGAGGCGCGCGATGGTGGCGGCATCCTTGCCCTTGAACTGCTTGGCGTAGTCGCTGAGCAGGCGCTTGCCGACCAGCTGCAGCAGGATGTTGTTGTCACCCTCGAACGTGACGTAGACGTCCAGGTCCGAGTGCAGCCCGACGAGGCGGTTCTCGGCGAGGAAGCCGGATCCGCCGCACGCCTCCCGGCACTCCTGGATGGTGTCGAGGGCGTTCCAGGTGCTCAGCGGCTTCAGGGCCGCGGCCAGGGTCTCGAGATCCTCGCGCTCGGTCGGGGTGTCGGCCCGGCCGGAGAACACGCCGTCGAACTTGCGCAGGAACACGTCGTGCGCGAACGCCTGCGCGTAGACGGTGGCCAGCCGCGGCAGGAGGCGCCGCTGGTGCTTGCCGTAGTCGAGCAGCATCACCTCGGGCGTGCCCGACCCGGAGTCGAACTGCCGGCGCTGGTTGGCGTAGGTGATCGCGATGTGGAGGGCCAGCGCGGTGCCGGTCGTGGATGCCCCGTCGAGCGACACGCGGCCCTGCACCAGGGCGCCGAGCATCGTGAAGAAGCGCCGGCCCGGGCTCGGGATGTCGCTCGTGTACGTACCGTCCGCGGCGACCTGGCCGTAGCGGTCGAGCAGGTTGAAGCGGGGCACGCGCACCTGGTCGAAGTGCAGGCGGCCGTTGTCGATGCCGTTCAGCCCGCCTTTGCAGCCGTCGTCCTCGCCGCCCACGCCGGGAAGGAACGCCCCGTCGTCGTCGCGGATCGGAACGAAGAAGCAGTGCACGCCGTAGTTGACGCCCCCGGTGATGAGCTGCGCGAACACGGTCGCCGCCTTGCCGTGCAGCGCCGCGTTGCCGAGGTAGTCCTTCCAGGCTCCGCGGAACGGGGTGTGGATGACGAACTCCTCGGTCTGCGGGTCGTAGGTCGCCGTCGTGCCGATGGCTGCGACATCCGACCCGTGCCCGGTCTCGGTCATCGCGAACGCGCCCGGCAGTTCGAGGCTGATGACGTCCGGCAGCCAGGCGTCCCAGTGCTTCTGCGTGCCGAGCTGGTACACCGCGGAGCCGAACAGCCCCCACTGCACGCCGGACTTGATCTGCAGGCTGGGGTCGGCGAGCACGAGCTCCTCGAACCCGGCGATGTTCGCGCCGTTGTCCTCGAGGCCGCCGAACTCCTTCGGGAACGCGCGGCGGGAGCCGCCGGCCTCGACCAGCAGCGACATCTGCTTCAGCACGCGGTCGCGGTGCTCGGGCATCGGCTGGCCCTCGATGCGCCAGAACTCCGGGTTCTTGATCATCTCGCGCGCCTCGCGACGGGTCTGGGCCCACGTGCCCAGCAGCAGGTCGGTCACCTGCGGCACGTGGATGCGCGGTTCGTCGGTGTGCGCGGCAGCCGCCCGGGCCTGCGCCTCGTCGGCGGTGTGCGGCGCGGTCGGCGCTCCACCGGCGGGGGTGCGCTTGTGCGCTGCGGGCTTCTTCATGCGGACGGCGTCGACCACGACGGCACCTTTCGACGGGGATGGGAGTCGAGTTCGACGGTAGGACTCCTCCAATGGATCCACGAACCGGTTGGATGAGCCGCACAATTCCCCCGGCCTGTGTGCGCCCGGCCCGTTGTGGCATCCTGCAAATCCCGCCCGGGTCCGGCCCACTCCCAGGGCCATCCCGGCCTCGAGCTGCCTCCATGGCCATCCCGGGCTCGACGTGCCTCCACGGCCATCCCGGGCTCGACCCCGCCCCGCCCCTCCTTCCGTTCAAGGGTCACGAACTGCTGCCCGCACCCGCAGAACGTGACCCTTGAAGTCGCGCGGCATACGCGGCCGCCGCCCCTCCTTCCGTTCAAGGGTCACGAACTGCTGCCCGCACCCACAGAACGTGACCCTTGAGCACCGGGGGTGGGCTGGCCGCGGATGTTATCCACAGGTCGCGATCGCGGATGGCGGCGCGCACGGCACCTTCGCCAGGCTGGGGCGATGACACCGGCTCGAAGCGACATCCCGCCTGCACTCGGCGACGTGTTCCGTGTCGGCCACGCCCGAGCGCTGGGTGTGACCCACGCCCGGCTGCGGGCCCGCGACCTGGATTCACCGTTCTGGGGCGTGCGCACCGGCGCCGAGCGCGCCGATGCGGAGACCACGGATGCCGAAGCACGACGCCGCGTGCTCGACTATGTGCCGCGCATGGTGCCCGGCTCCTTCTTCACGCACATCTCCGCCGCCGTGCTCTGGCGGATCCCCGTGCCCGTCGCGCCGGACGGACCCGTCCACATCGGAGTCCACGCGCCGCACCGCCAGCCGCGCGGCAGCGGTGTGCGAGGCCACAAACTCCTGCCCGAGCTGGCGCTGCTCCGCGATCTCGACGGGGTCAGCGTCGCGTGTCCGGCATCCACCTGGGCGCAGCTCGCCTCGATGCTGAGCATGCGCGACCTGGTCGCCGTCGGCGATGCGATCGTCCGGGTGCCGCGACTGCACGGTGGCCTCCCAGGCGACCCGGCATCCGCTCTCGGGACGATCGAACAGCTGCAGGCGGCGATCGACGCCGGGCGCCGCGTCGGCATCGACAAGCTGCGCGAGGCCCTGCCGCTGATCCGCCCGGGGGCATCCTCCCGGCCGGAGACCCACCTGCGCCTCGACCTCGACGACGGCGTCCTGCCGACGCCCGCGCTCGACTTCGAGGTGCGGGATGACGCGGGGCGCCTCCTCGGCATCACTGAGATCGCGTATCCGGAGTTCCGCGTGGCCGTCGAGTACGAGGGCGACCACCACCGCACCTCGAAGGATCAGTGGAACCGCGACATCGAGAAGCAGCGCGCCTATGCCGCCGCGGGGTGGGCGATGGTGCGCCTCACCTCCGAGCACCTGTACGGCGGCGGCATCCCGGCACGCACCCTCGTCCGCGCCGCGCTGCGCCGGGCGGGCTGGCGCCCGAACGCAGGCTGATGTCGCGGACGCATCGCACGGATGCCGCGCCTCGGCTGCTGAGGATGCCGCCCGTCGGTTCAAGGGTCACGATGTGCGGACCCCGCCAGCAGATCGTGACCCTTGAAGCAAAGGGGCGCGGCGATCCCAGTGCCGCGCATCGGTTCAAGGGTCACGAACTGCTGCCCGCACCCGCAGAACGTGACCCTTGAACACACACAGGCCCGCGGGCTCCGGCACGGGCTGGGCTCCGGCAAGGGCTCGGGCACGGGCCGCGGGCGGGCCGCGGCCGCTGCCCTGGGGTTGCCCAGCATCTGCCCGGCGGTTGACCGACCACGGACCCTAGGATCGGGCGCATGGCGCACAGCATCCTCGAACTCTTCCCGGCCGGCACCACCGTGGACCCCGACGGCACGCTGCGGTTCGCGGGATGCCGCGTCGACGACCTCGCCCGCGAATTCGGCACCCCCGCGATCGTGGTCGACGAGTCCGCACTGCGCGCCCGGGCACGCGAGTACCGCGACGAACTCGCCGCGCGCTGGCCGAACGCCCGTGCCGTGTTCGCCTCGAAGGCGTTCCCCGCCACCGCCGTGCAGCGCGTCATGGTCGAGGAGGGCCTGGGGCTGGATGTCGCGGGCGGCGGCGAGATCCTGAGCGCCCTGCGCGCCGGCATCGACCCGGCGCTCCTCGTGATGCACGGCAACGCGAAGACCACCGAGGAGCTGCAGCTCGCCGTCGACGCCGGCCTCGGCCTGGTCGTGGTCGACAACGAGAACGACGTCGACCGGCTCGAGCAGGTGGTGCCCGACGGCCGCACGCAGAACGTGCTGGTGCGGCTCGTGCCCGGCATCGAGTCGTCCACCCATGCGCACGTGCAGACGGGGCAGATCGGCTCCAAGTTCGGGCTCACGGCGGCCGCCGCGACCCAGCTCATCGCCCGCATCGAGGCGAGCCCCAAGGTCACGATGCGCGGCGTGCATGCGCACGTCGGGTCGCAGATCATGGACCCCGCGGAGCTCGCCGCCGCCGTCGCGCCGCTCGCCGAGCTCGGCGAGTTCCCGGTGTACGACCTCGGCGGCGGGCTCGGCGCTCGGTACACGTACGACGAGCACCCCGCCTCCGTCGCGGAGTACCTCGACGCGCTCATCGGCGCCGCGCGCGAGCACCTGCCGGCGAGCGCGGAGCTGATCATCGAGCCGGGCCGCAGCATGGTCAACGGCTCCGCGATGACCCTGTACACGGTCACGACGATCAAGCGGGACGCCCGCAACTTCGTCGCGATCGACGGGGGCATGGGCGACAACCTCGAGGTGGCGATGTTCGAGCAGCGCTACGAGGGATGCCTCGCGACCCGGATGGATGAGGATGCCGCCGAGGATGCCGTGATCGTCGGCCGGCACTGCGAGTCCGGCGACGTGCTCATCGATCCGGTGCGGCTGCCCGCGCCCCGCGTCGGCGACCTGCTGGCGGTGCCCAACACAGGCGCCTACACGCACACCATGGCGAACAACTACAACGGCTACCGCCGCCCGCCGGTGGTCTTCGCCGCGGACGGCGCGGCCCGCGCGGTCATCCGGCGCGAGACCTGGGAGGACCTCTTCGCCCGCGAGGTGTGACGACGCGCCGGTCGGATCGCGCACCCATTCCGTAAATCTGAGATCCCAGACAGCAATCGTCGCGATCGGCTGATTCCGGACCCTCGCTCAGGGGAGCCTGGAGGGACGCCGGTCGCCGATGACCGGCCCGACCCCAGGGAGAGTCCCCATGGCCGCACTCGGGCAGCAGCTGCTGCGCCGCAAGCCGATCGTCTTCCAGCACAAGTTCCATACGGGTGAAGAGCTGCCGCGCAAGCTCGGGACCTTCCAGCTCATGATGTTCGGCGTCGGCGCCACGATCGGCACCGGCATCTTCTTCGTGCTGAGCACGGCCATCCCGGTGGCCGGGCCCGCGGTGATCATCTCGTTCATCATCGCCGGCATCGCGGCCGGCTTGTCGGCGCTGTGCTACGCGGAGCTGTCCGCGTCGATCCCGGTGAGCGGGTCGACCTACTCCTTCACCTACCACGCCCTCGGCGAGGGTGCCGCGATCCTCGTCGGCGGATGCGTGCTGCTCGAGTACGGTCTGGCCGTCTCCGCCGTCGCGGTCGGGTGGAGCGGATACTTCAACGAACTGCTCGGCCATCTCTTCGGCTGGCAGCTGCCGACCGCGCTCTCCACGTCGTTCATGCCGGGACCCGACGGCGCGGCGACGGGCGGGATCGTCAACCTCCCCGCCATCGTGCTCGTGGGTCTGTGCATGCTGCTGCTGATCCGCGGCGCCTCCGAGTCGGCGACCGTCAACGCCGTCATGGTGTGCATCAAGCTGGGCGTGCTGGTGCTGTTCATCATCATCGGGTTCTCCGCCTTCAACGCGGACCACTTCTCGAACTTCTTCCACCAGGCATCCGGCATCGGCGGCGCGGCGGGCACCATCTTCTTCTCGTTCATCGGACTGGACGCGGTCGCGACGGCAGGCGAAGAGGTGAAGAACCCGCAGAAGGCGATCCCGCGCGCACTCATCGGGGCGCTTCTCATCGTGACCGGCACGTACATCCTGGTGTGCCTGGCCGGCATCGCCTCCGAGCCCGTCGCCTGGTGGGGCACCAAGCAGGCCGGCGAGGCAGGTCTCGCGAAGGTCATGGAGCTGGTGACCCACGCTCCGATCTGGGCGACCGTGCTGTCGGCGGGCGCCGTGATCTCGGTCTTCTCCGTCACCCTCGTCACGCTGTACGGCCAGACACGCATCCTGTTCTCGATCTCGCGCGACGGCATGGTGTCGAAGAAGTTCCTGCAGGTGAGCCCGAAGCACGGCACCCCGGTGTTCAACACCGTCGTCGTGTCGGTGCTGGTCGCCGTGGTCGCCGGGTTCGTCAACGACGCCTACCTGTGGGACAGCGTGTCGTTCGGCACCCTGGTCGCCTTCAGCCTCGTCGCCATCTCGCTCATGGTCATGCGCCGCAAGCACCGCGACCTCGAGCGCCCGTTCAAGGTGCCGTTCTACCCGGTGGTGCCGATCCTCACGGTCATCGTGTGCGCGTACGTGCTCACCAGCCTGCAGCCGATCACCTGGATCATCTGCACGTGCTGGCTCGCGATCGTGTTCCTCTTCTACCTGGCCTACGGCCGCCGGCACGCCACGCTCAATCACTACACGTCGGACGAGGAGATCTCCGAGCCCATCCACCCCGAATTGGAGGAGGCGACTCCCACGTCCGTCCGCACCGAGCTGGAGGAGCGGTGACGTACCTGGTCGGGTACGGCCCGCGCAACGAGGACCGCAGCGCCGTGGAGCTCGCCGCTCAGCTGGCGCGCTCCGAGCAGCAGCCGATCCGCATCGTGAGCGTGGTGCCGAAGGGCTGGGGCACTCCGGCCGCGGCGGGGACGGACCGGGAGTTCGAGTCCTGGGCCGCCGCCGAAGGCGAGGCCGCCGTCGGGCAGGCGCGCGAGGAGCTCGCGGAGCATCCCGCCGTCAGCGGCACCGCCGAGTGGGTGGGCGGTCGCTCCGTTCCGCAGACCCTGCTCGACGAGGCCACGAGGTCGGATGCCGCGATGCTCGTCGTCGGCTCCAGCGAGGAGGCCGAGCCCGGCAGGATCCGGCTGAGCTCGAAGACCGACCGCATCGTGCACTCGTCGGGCATCCCGGTCGCCATCGCACCGCGCGGCTACCGGACGGATGCCCCGGTGACCCGCGTCACCGTCGGATTCCGCGACGACGATGCGAGCCGGTCGCTGCTGACCGGGGTCGCCGAGATCTGCCGGCGGACGTCGGCGCGGCTGCGCGTCGTGACGTTCGTGGTGGCGCCGCGCCGGCGCCCGGTGACCGCGCGCATGGCGCACGCCGAGACCCAGGTGATCGGGTTGTGGACGGCCCAGGCGGCGGCCTCGCAGAGCGAGGCGGAGGCGCGCCTGCTCGCCATGGGGTTCACGGCCGAGAACCTCGAGATGCGTCTCGTCGAGGGCGCGGACTGGCGCGCCGCGATCGATGCGCTCGACTGGCAGGACGGCGACATCCTCGCGGTCGGCTCGTCGGCGACGCATCCCATGTCCCGCGTCTTCCTCGGGTCGAGCGCCTCGAAGATCCTGCGCAACGCGCCGGTGCCGGTCGTCATCGTCCCGGGCGCCGCCGAATGACAATTTGCCCACCAGGCAACGCGTAACGCGCGGTTGTCAACCTTGCGCCGGGCTGGGCTGGGCGTCAGACTTGGGGGCGCCGATCGAGGCGGATCGGCCCCAATCCCCCATGGAGCCCAGCATGACGACACTCGGGCAGCAGTTGCTGCGACGCAAGCCCACCACTCCACCTGCCGCGAACGAGGCCCATCTCAAGCGGTCGATCGGACTCTTCTCGCTGACCATGATCGGTGTCGGCGGCACCCTCGGCACCGGTATCTTCTTCATCCTCTCCGAGGCCGTCCCGGCGGCCGGTCCCGCGGTCATCTTCTCGTTCGTCATCGGCGGCATCGTCGCGGGGCTCACCGCGCTGTGCTACGCCGAGATGGCGGGCGCCGTGCCGGTCGCCGGGTCCACGTACTCGTACGCCTACGCCACGCTGGGCGAGGCGACGGCGATGGGCGTCGGCGCGTGTCTGCTGCTCGAGTACGGCGTCTCGACGGCCGCAGTCGCGGTCGGCTGGTCGCAGTACGTCAACCTGCTGCTGCAGAACCTCTTCGGCTGGGAGATCCCCGTGCAGTGGGCGCAGGCGCCCGAGGAGGGCGGCATCATCAACGTGCCCGCCGTCATCGTCATCGTGCTGTGCTCGCTGCTGCTGATCCGCGGCGCGAGCGAGTCGACGACCGTGAACAGCATCATGGTCGTGATCAAGATCTGCGTGGTGCTGTTCTTCTGCGCGGTCGCCTTCACCGGCTGGAACGCCGACCACTTCCACAACTTCGCGCCGGCCGGGCTCAGCGGCGTCATCGGCGGAACGGGCATCATCTTCTTCTCGTTCGTCGGGCTCGATGCCGTCTCCACGGCCGGTGAGGAGGCGAAGAACCCGAAGCGCAACCTGCCTCTGGCGATCATCTTCGCCCTGCTGATCATCATCACGCTCTACGTGCTCACCAGCGTCTCGGCGCTGGGCGCGCAGGCTCCCGCGAAGTTCAAGGGGCAGGATGCCGGCCTCGCCGTGATCCTGCAGAACATCCTCCATTCGACCTGGCCGGGCACGATCATCGCGATCGGGGCGATCATCTCGATCTTCTCGGTGACGCTCGTCTGCCTCTACGGGCAGACCCGCATCCTTTTCGCGATGTCACGCGACGGCATGATCCCCGCGGTCTTCGAACGGGTCAACCCGCGCACGATGACGCCGGTGCGCAACACGGTGATCGTCATGATCGTGACCAGCATCCTCGCCGCCGTCATCCCGATCAACTTCCTCGCCGAGATGACCTCGATCGGCACCCTCGTGGCGTTCCTCGTGGTGTCGATCGGCGTCATCATCCTGCGCGTGCGCGAGCCCAACCTGGAGCGCGGCTTCAAGCTGCCGTTCGGCTGGGTGATCCCGATCCTGTCCATCTGCGGCTGCATCGCGATCATCACGCAGCTGCAGGCGGTCACGATCTGGGTGTTCCTCATCTGGACGTTCGTGTTCCTGGTCTTCTACTTCTTCTACGGGCGCAAGCGCTCCGTGCTGCAGACCGGCCACATCGTGGGCGAGCAGGTCGACGTGCCGTTCACCTCGAACGTCCGCCAGCCGGGGGATGACCTGTGACGGTGCTCGTCGGGGTCAGCCCGGGGCACCGCTCGGCCGCCGTCGTCCAGTACGGCGAGCTGCTGGCGCGGTCTCTGGGCATGGACCTCGTGATCGCCGCCGTCACCCCGCGCAGCTGGCCGCCGAGTGCCCGACCGGTCGACACGGAGTGGCTGGAGTACGCGGATGCCTCGGCGAACGTCGTGCTCGACCATGCCGCCGCGATGCTCGCCGGCGACGTGAAGGCGACCTTCGTGGTGCACGAGGCGTCCTCGGCGCGGCGCGGCATCCTGGAGCTCGTCGACCAGCACGACGCGCGGATCATCGTGCTCGGCTCGTCGACGGCGGGCCAGATCGGCCGGGTCAGCGTCGGATCCGAGGCGGACGCCCTGCTGCACGCATCGCCCGTGCCGGTCGCGATCGCGCCGCGCGGGTATCGCGTCGGGAAGGGCGCCCGCATCACGCGGATCACCGCGGGATACAGCGGCTCGGAGTCGTCCGCCGACCTCGTCATCGCGGCCGCCGGCATCGCGGCGGCAGGCGACGGATCGCTGCGGCTCGCATCCTTCGCGGTGCTTCCCCCCGCGCCGATGACCGCCGGTGTCGGCGCCAACGCCGAGGACCCGATCCGCGAGGAGTGGGCCCGCCGGATGCGTGAGGATGCCGCGGAACTGCTGCGCGAAGTCGCCGAGCTGCCGCACACCCCGGTCTCCACCGACGCGGTCGTCGGCACCGGGGAGTCGTGGAGCGCGGCCATGGACGACGTGGAATGGGAGGCGAACGACGTGCTGGTCGTCGGCTCGTCGAGCCTCGGTCCCCTCGCCCGGGTGTTCATCGGCTCGCACGCGGCGAAGGTGGTGCGCCACTCCCCCGTGCCCGTGGTCGTGGTGCCGCGCGGGCGCGCCGAGGTGCTCGCCGCCCG
Source organism: Microbacterium sp. (assembly GCF_035277845.1). GTDB lineage: Bacteria > Actinomycetota > Actinomycetes > Actinomycetales > Microbacteriaceae > Microbacterium. The sequence goes on along the minus strand of NZ_DATEJS010000371.1, from coordinate 2,671 downwards.
CGCCGAGATCGGCTGACACACGCGCTCGAGCCCCGGAACCGATCGGTTCCGGGGCTCGTTCGCGTCCGGGAGGCCGCGCTGCGGCCGCCCGTCAGTCGCCGAGGTTGTCGATGTAGTCGATGTCCTTGGTCTCCTTCGACAGCAGCAGGGCGATGAGGGTCAGCACGCCCATCGCGGACAGGTACACGCCGACGAGCCACGGATTGCCGTCCCCGGTGAGCGACCACAGCCACACCGCCACGATGGGCGCGAGGGCGGCACCCAGGATCGACGACAGGTTGTACGAGATCGCCGAACCGGAGTAGCGCACATTCGTCGGGAACAGCTCCGGCAGGAGGGCCCCCATCGGACCGAAAGTCGACCCCATCAGCACGAAGCCGAACACGAGAAAGGCCTGCACGAGTGCACCCGTGAGCTTCGGGTCCGCCTGCGGCAGCAGGAACACGGCGAACGCGAGTCCGAACACGATGATGAGCACGGTCACCCAGATGAGCAGTCTGCGACGCCCGACGGCATCCGCGATCGGCCCCGAAAGCAGGGTGAACACGCCGAAGAACACCACGCCGATGATCTGCATGACCACGAAGTCGATGTATCCGAACCCGAGGCCCGGGTAGAACTGGGCGGCGAAGACCGACGGGTCGAAGGTCTTGCCGGCGGCGTCCGCTGCGGCCTTCGCCGTCGCCGTCGCGACCTCCAGGGACGCGGGCTTGGTGCCGTACGACAGCGTGAACTGCGTCATGAGGTAGAACAGCACGTAGGTCGCCAGCATGATGAACGTGCCGAGGATCAGGTGCTTCCAGTGGTGGCGGACGACGACCCCCAGCGGGAACCGGCGGATCGCGCCCTGCTTCTCGGCCTTCTCGAACGTGGCCGACTCGACCAGGCGCAGCCGCACCCACAGACCGATCACCACCATGACGGCCGAGAACCAGAACGGCACGCGCCAGCCCCACGACAGGAACTCGGCGGAGCGCTGGGCGCCGCCGTCGGCGTGGGGCAGCGCGAGGTTGATCACGAGGAAGATCGTGTTCGCGATGATGAAACCGAGAGGCGCGCCCAGCTGCGGGAACGTGCCGTACCAGGCGCGCTTGCCGGCCGGGGCGTTCTCGGTCGCGACGAGCGCGGCCCCCGACCACTCGCCGCCGAGCGCGAAGCCCTGGGCGAGACGCAGCACGAGAAGCAGCAGCGCCGCCCACCAGCTGATCGTCTGGAAGGTGGGGAGGCATCCGATGAGGAACGTCGCGATGCCCATGGTGAGCAGGGATGCCACCAGGGTCGCCTTGCGTCCGAACCGGTCGCCGAAGTGACCGAACACGATCGCGCCGATCGGACGGGCGACCATCGCGGCGCCGAACACGCCGAAGGAGGCCAGCAGCGCGGTGGTGTCGTTGCCGGTCGGGAAGAACAGCGCGGGGAAGACGAGCACGGCCGCGGTGGCGTAGGCGTAGAAGTCGTAGAACTCGATGGTGGTACCGACGAGGCTCGCCAGGATGACGCGGGAGCGCGGGTTGGCCGGGGCTGCCGGTTCGGCGGATGCCGGGTTCGGGGACGCGGGTTCGGCGGATGCTGTCTGGACAGCGGTGGATGACATGCGTGAAGGACCTTGCGGAGACGTCGTGGAGCGAAGCGGTCCTCGTGGGACGAGCCGGTGGGGGCCGTCCGGGCGGGTGTGGTGCATCGGACGAGCCGACGCTGGATCACCGGGACGCCGGCGGAGTCGCCGGCGCGCGAGCTCTCATCCTATCGCGATCCTGTGACCCGCCGATGAGAGCGGTTTCAGGCCGGGACGTCGGTGCCGGGGGCCGTGAGCCAGTGCGCCGGGGACGGCAGGGCGACGAACGCGACGTCGGCGGCGGCATCCGTGACGGTCGCGGTGCAGTACAGCAGGGACTCGGTCGGATACCCGTGCCCGCGGTTGTCGCGGATGATGGCGCGGTCGTCGTCGGGGCCGAGTTCGGCGCTGCGGGAGAGCAGCGCGACCCAGGCATCCGGCCAGGTCGGGTCCGCCCCGGGCGACGGCCGGGCGGCGCGGTAGTCGGGCAGCCAGTGGGCGATGCGGGCGGTGGCGGGGTCGTCGATGCCGTCGTGGGCGAGCATGTGCACGCCGGGCGCGAGGTCCGTGGTGACCAGGGCGCGGCCGTCCCACGCATGCACCCGTACCGAGGTGCCGACCACCTCGACGAGGTTGAAGCCGTGGGTGCGGGGCGCGGCATCCAGCGCGTGCCCCGTGACGGAGGCGAGCGGCAGCGTGCCGCGCGAGACCAGCTGGTCTTCGGGCAGATCGACGGTGTCGGCGCGGTTGAGCAGGATCGCGAGGCGAGCATGCGAGGGGTCCGCAGCGAGCCAGGCGCCGCCCGCGCGGATGTCGTGCACGCCGACGACGCCCGGCAGCTGCGGCCACCACTCCCCGAGCGGATGCCAGGGCCGCTCCGGGTCCTCGTCGCGCACCGCGAGCACGCGCACCGCGCCGTCGCCCCCTGCCGACGCATCCGGCACGTCGATGACCACAGTGCACATCGCGCGCTCCTCCTCCCGTCCCGGTCAGGGCCCCGTCCGTCCCGGTCAGGGCCCCGTTCGTCCCGGTCCCGTTCGTTCCACTCCCGCGTGTTGACTTGCCCTAAACGTACGGCAGCGTCGGCGTGTCGCGTACATCCAGGGCAAGTCAACA
>NZ_DATEJS010000370.1:0-14536 GCF_035277845.1 Microbacterium sp. | reverse complement strand
CGCCGCGACGCGCGCGGCCCCGTGCCCGTACGCGTCGGCCTTGACGACCGCGATCACCTCGACCCCGGTGAGGCGGCGCAGGTGACGGACGTTGTCGGCGATCGCCGACGTGTCGATCACGGCTTCGCGCGGCATCCCGTCCGGCAGGCGGCTCACGAGCCGCTCCCCTCGGCGATCACCTGGGCGATCGCGGCGCCGGCGTCGTGCGACATCGACAGGTGCATGGTGTGGATGCCGCGGGCTGCCACGACCTCCGCCGTCGAGCCGCTCAGCACGAACCGCGGCGCTCCGGCCGCGTCGCGGGTGACGTCGATCTCGTTCCAGTGCACCCCGTCGGAACCGCCGAGCGCCTTGATCAGCGCCTCCTTCGCGGCGTACCGCGCGGCCAGCGACCGCAGCGGCATCCGCCGCTCGGACGGCGTGAACAGCCGCTCCAGCAGCCGCGGCGTGCGGCCGACACTGCGCTCGAAGCGCTCCATGTCGACGAGGTCGACGCCGATTCCGATGATCATCCGTCCAGGGTATCCGGGCGAGATGGAGGGTCCTGCAGTCCGCCCGGGCAGCATCCCTCCGCGAGCCCTCACCGGAATACGCGAACCCTCACCGGAATACGCGTTGGTCGCGTAATTCGGTGAGGGTTCGCGTAATTGGGACAGGGTTCGCGGGCACGCCGGCAACGGGGGGCCGCTGGGGCCGGGGACGCTGGGGCCGGGGGCCGCTGAGGCCGGGGCCGCGGGGGCGGGGACGCTGGGGCCGGCGTCACTCCACGGTGACGGACTTCGCCAGGTTGCGGGGCTGGTCGACGTCGAGGCCCTTGGCTGTGGCGAGGCCCATCGCGAAGATGTGCAGCGGCACGACCGCGAGCAGCGGCTCGAAGAGGGGTCCGGCGAGCGGAATGCGCAGCACCTCGTCGGCGAAGGGCAGCACGGCGGCATCCCCCTCTTCGGCGATGACGATGACGCGGGCGCCGCGGGCGCGGATCTCCTGGATGTTGGAGACCACCTTGTCGTGCAGCATCGACGACTCGCGCGGCGACGGCACCAGCACGAACACCGGCTGGCCGGGCTCGATGAGCGCGATCGGCCCGTGCTTGAGCTCGCCGGCGGCGAAGCCCTCGGCGTGGATGTAGGAGATCTCCTTGAGCTTGAGCGCGCCCTCGAGAGCGATCGGGAAGCCCACGTGCCGCCCGAGGAACAGCACCGAGTGGGTGTCCGCCATCCAGCGGGCGAGCTGGGTGGTGTGCTCCTGCTCGGTGTCCAGGATGCGCTTGATCTTGGCGGGGATCGCCTCGAGCTCGCGCACGTGCTCGGCGGCCTCGACCGCGCTCAGCGTTCCGCGCACGCGACCGACGTGCAAGGCGAGCAGGTACAGCGCGGTGATCTGGGCGACGAACGCCTTGGTGGAGGCCACCGCGACCTCCGGGCCCGCGTGCGTGTAGACGATGGCGTCCGACTCGCGCGGGATGGTGGCGCCCTGCGTGTTGCAGATCGACAGGGTCTTCGCGCCGCGCTCGCTCGCGTACTTGACCGCCATCAGGGTGTCCATGGTCTCGCCGGACTGGCTGATCGAGACGACCAGGGTGCGCTCGTCGAGCACCGGGTCGCGGTAGCGGAACTCGTGCGCGAGCTCGACGTGCACGGGGAGGCGCGTCCACTGCTCGAGCGCGTACGCGCCCACCTGACCGGCGTACGCGGCCGTGCCGCACGCGATGATCACGATGCGATCGATGCCGGTGAACAGCTCGTCGAGGTCCCCGAGCTCGGGGATCACGACCGCGCCCTCGTGCACGCGTCCGCGCAGGGTGTTGGCGACGGCCTCGGGCTCCTCGGAGACCTCCTTGGCCATGAACGACGACCAGCCGCCCTTCTCGGCGGCGGCGGCATCCCAGGTCACCTCGAAGGGGGATGCCTCGACCGGCGCGCCCTCGAAGTCCGTGACGGTGACCGCGTCGGGCGTGATCGCGACGATCTGGTCCTGCCCGATCGCGAGGGCGCTGCGGGTGTGCTCGACGAACGCGGCGACGTCGGAGCCGAGGAAGTTCTCCCCCTCGCCGAGGCCGATCACGAGCGGCGAGTTGCGGCGCGCGCCGACGACGAGGCCGGGGTGGTCCTGGTGCATGGCGAGCAGCGTGAACGCGCCCTCGAGTCGGCCGACGGTGTCGCGGAAGGCCGCCTGCAGGTCCTCGCCGTTCTCGTGGTAGGCGCGGCCGAGCAGCACCGCGGCGACCTCGGTGTCGGTCTCGCTGAGGAACGTGTAGCCCTCCGAGAGCAGGCCGGCGCGCAGGTCGGCGAAGTTCTCGATGATGCCGTTGTGGATGACGGCGAGCCGGCCGTCATCGGCGATGTGCGGGTGGGCGTTCACGTCGGTGGGGCCGCCGTGGGTGGCCCAGCGGGTGTGGCCGATGCCGGTGGAGCCGTCGGGCAGCGGCGTGCGGGAGAGGTCCTCGCGCAGCACGGCGAGCTTGCCGGCGCGCTTGCGGCTGTCGAGCGCCCCGTTCTCGTCGATGACCGCGATGCCCGCGGAGTCGTAGCCGCGGTACTCGAGACGGGCCAGGCCCGAGATCAGGATGTCCTGGCTCGGCCGGGGGCCGACGTATCCGACGATTCCACACATGCGTTCCATCGTAGGGAATCGAACCTGACCGGATGGCGCATGCCGGCGGGGCCGGCGCGGCCGCGAGGACCGCGTGAGCGGATCGTGAGGATTTCGTTTAGAAGTTTCACGAATTTCTGAATTCGGAGTAGTCTGGCGCCCATGACCACAGTCATCCGCACGAGCGGACTCACCAAGCACTACGGCCGTGTGCACGCCCTCGACGGGCTGGACCTCAGCGTCGACGCAGGGCAGGTGCACGGCTTCCTCGGCCCGAACGGGGCCGGGAAGACCACGACGATCCGCATCCTCCTCGGCCTCGCCCGCAAGACCGATGGCACCGTCGACGTGCTCGGACAGGAGCCGTGGCACCACGCCGCCGCCCTGCACCGGCGCATCGCCTACGTGCCGGGCGACGTCAGCGTGTGGCCGAACCTGTCCGGAGGCGAGACGATCGACTTCCTCGCCCGGCTGCGCGGGGTGCACACGAAGGATGCCGCCTACCGCACCGAGCGCGAGCGGCTCATGGGCGCGTTCCAGTTCGACCCGCGCAAGAAGGGCCGCGCCTACTCCAAGGGCAACCGGCAGAAGGTCGCGCTGATCGCCGCGCTGTCCGTCCCCGCCGACCTCTACATCCTCGACGAGCCGACGAGCGGCCTCGACCCGCTGATGGAGGTGGTGTTCCGCGACGAGATCGACCGCCTCCGCGCCTCCGGCGCCACCGTGCTGCTCTCCAGCCACATCCTGTCCGAGGTGGAGCTGCTGTGCGACCGGGTGTCGATCATCCGCGCCGGCCGCATCGTGGAATCCGGTACGCTCGCGGAACTTCGTCACCTCACCCGCACCGAGGTGTCGTTCGAAGGGGCCGACGAATCCGCCTTCGCCGGCATCCCCCAGGCGCACGACGGATCGGTGGCGGAGGGCCGCGCCCGCTTCACGGTGGACAGCGATGCCGTCCCGGCCGTGCTCCCGGTGCTCGCCGAGCGCAACGTCGCCGGCCTTCGCATCGAGCCGCCCTCGCTCGAGGAGCTGTTCCTGCGCCACTACGGCGACGACCTCGCGGCGCTGCGCGCCGCGGAGGAGGAGGGCGACACGCGCGCGTCGCGCCGTGCTGCGGAGAAGGTGTCGAAATGATGACCCTGCTGCGCCAGCGCCTGCGCCGTGACTGGGTGCAGCTGCTGCTGTGGATCCTCGGCACCGTGCTGCTCGCCTACTCCGGCTTCGCGGGCGTGACTCAGTCGTACGGCACGCACTCCGACCGCGTGACGGTGCTCGCGGCGGTGATGGCGAACCCCGTGATCATGATGTTCCGCGGGCTCCCGTCGGGAGCATCCGAGGGCCAGTTCATGGCCTTCGAGATCCTGCCCTGGCTCACGATGCTCGCCGCTCTCATGAGCACGTTCCTCGCGGTGCGCCACACGCGCGGCGACGAGGAGGCGGGACGGGCGGAGCTGGTGGCATCCACCCCGGCCGCCCGCACCCTGCCGACGGTCGCGACCCTGATCCACGGCGTCGCGGCGAACGTCGTGCTCGGCGTCCTCGTGGCGCTGGTGCTCGTCGGCGCGAAGCTGGATGCCGCCGGCTCGTGGGTGGCCGGGGCGGTCTCGGCGACGACGGGCATCGCGTTCCTCGGCATCGGCCTGCTGGCGGCGCAGCTCATGCGCACCTCGCGCGGGGCCAACGCGCTCACGATCTGGGTCCTGGTGGGCACGTTCCTGCTCAACGGCATCGGCAACGCGGCGGGCACGCCGAGCACCGACCTCACCCGGATCACCAGCTCGTGGCTGGTGTGGCTCTCGCCGTTCGGCTGGGCGGAGCAGGCGCGGCCCTACGACACGAACCTCTGGGGACCCGCCGTCGTCGGCCTGGCGTTCGGCGTGGTGCTCGCGATCGTCGCGACCGCCCTGCAGTCGGTGCGCGACCTCGGCGAGGGCTTCATCCCCGCACGGCGCGGCCGTGTGCACGCACGGCCCGGGCTGGCGTCGTCCCAGGCACTCGTCTGGCGGCTCTCGTACGGCTCGATCATCGGCTGGGCGATCGGCGGAGCACTCACCGGCATCCTCGCCACGACCCTCAGCGGACTGCTCAACCAGGTCTCCTCGGGCAACAGCGCGGTCACCGACATCCTGCAGAAGCTCGGCGGCGGGTCCAGCCTGAACAACGTCGTCATCACGGTGTTCTTCACGATGCTCGGCATCCTGGGCGCCTGCGCCGCCGTGCAGACGATGAGCCGCGCGCGCCAGGAGGAGGCGCACGGCACGGCCGAGCTGCTGCTCGCGACCACGGTCGGCCGCGTGAAGTGGCTGAGCGGGTACCTCGTGGTCGCGGTGTGCGCGATCGTCATCATCGCCGGGGCGGCGATGGCCACCGGCTACCTCGGCGCCGCCTCGAACAAGGGCACGGCCGAGGTCTTCCGCAACATCACCGTGACGGGCCTCAGCGAGATGGTCGCGGCGGCGGTCTTCGCCGTCGTCACCGCGCTGATCTTCGTGCTCATCCCCCGCGCGACGATCGCCCTGGGCTGGACCCTGCTGCTGCTGGCGACGCTGTTCGGGATGTTCGGCCCGCTGTTCGGGCTGCCGGAGTGGACGACCCACCTGTCCCCGTTCGGCGTGACGCCGGTTCTGAAGGGCGACGGCGTCGACGTGCGCGGCCTGTGGTGGCTCGTCGGCATCGTGATCGTGGGCTGGGCGGCATCCCTCGGCCTGATGCGTCGCCGCCAGCTGGCCTCGGACGGATAGTCTGGACGTCTGGGGAGACCATGGAACATCGGGGAATCGACGCGGCCGAGCAGGCGGCGGCGATGATGACGGCGGCGGGCATGCCGCGGATGCCCGCGCGCGCCCTGATGGCGCTGATCGCCGCCCCCGCCGGCGGCTACACCGCGGCGGAACTCGCCGACCGGCTCGGGGTGAGCGCCGGCGCCGTGTCGGGCGCGGTGCGCTACCTGCAGGACGCGCACTTCATCCGGCGCCTCCCCACCCCGGGCCACCGCCGGGACCGCTACGACCTCGTCGTGGACGCGTTCCATTCGGTGATCATGGGCAACATCCCGGTGTACGTCCAGATGGCCGACTACGTCGACAAGATCGGCTCCGAGGCGACAGACGATGCGGTGGCCGCGGATCGGGCCGCCACCATGTCCGGATTCCTGCGCTTCATGGCCACGCGGATGCCGGAGCTCGTCGCCGAGTGGGAGGACATCCGGGCGGCGGAGTGACCCGCGGGAGCGTCGGCCCGGTGCGGCGATCCGCCGCTCAGCCCATCGCGCCTTCGACCATGCCGAGCTCGGCCGAGAGCGCATCGAGGATGGGGCGCTGACCGGCGACGAGACGCTCGCGGGCAGCGGCGACCGGGGTCCACTCCGCCCGGTCCACCTCCGGGAAGCGCTGCATCCGGCCCGACCGCGGCGGCCACTCCAGCTCGAACTCGCCGAACGCGAAGCCGGATGCCGGGAACCCCGGCGCCGCGGCCGCGTAGACCACCAGGCGCTTGGACGAGGACACCCGGAAGACGCCGAATTCGGCGTCCGGCACCTCCGGCGCGTCCACGCCGAGCTCCTCCCGGAACTCGCGCAGGGCGGCTTGCCGCGGCGCCTCGCCGGGATCGAGCGTGCCCTTGGGGATCGACCAGGCGCCGGCATCCTTGCGGGACCAGAACGGACCGCCCATGTGGGCGATCAGCACCTCGAGTTCGGGCGCCGTGCGGTACAGCAGGATGCCGGCGCTCGTGACGACCATGTCGGATCAGACCATGTCGGATCAGGCCGGGTCGGACACGGTCTCAGCGGCCAGGGTCTCGGCGGCCAGGGTCTGGGCGGCCAGGGTCTCGGCGGCCAGGGACTCCAGAGCCGGGTCGGCCAGCTCCTGCTCGGTCGCGGCCTGCTCGAACTGGGAGTTGTACAGGCGGAAGTAGGCCCCCTCGGCTGCGATGAGCTCGTCGTGCGTGCCCTGCTCGACGATGTCGCCGTGCTCCATCACGAGGATGAGGTCGGCGTCGCGGATCGTCGACAGCCGGTGCGCGATGACGAAGGACGTGCGCCCGTGCCGCAGCGCCGCCATGGCGTGCTGCAGCAGCAGCTCGGTGCGGGTGTCCACCGAGGAGGTGGCCTCGTCGAGGATCAGCACCGACGGCTGCGCCACGAACGCACGGGCGATCGTGATCAGCTGCTTCTCGCCGGCGGAGATGTTCGAGGCGTCCTCGTCGAGCTCCGTGTCGTAGCCGTCGGGCAGCGAGTGCACGAACCGGTCGACGTAGGTGGCCTTCGCGGCATCCAGCACCTCGGCGTCGGTGGCGCTCGCCCGGCCGTATCGGATGTTCTCGCGGATCGTGCCCGCGAACAGCCACGGATCCTGCAGCACCATGCCGGTCTTGGCCCGCATGTCGTGGCGGGTGAGGTCGGCGATGTCCTGGCCGTTGAGCAGGATGCGGCCGCCGTTCAGCTCGTAGAACCGCATCAGCAGGTTCACCAGCGTCGTCTTGCCGGCGCCGGTCGGGCCGACGATCGCGACCGTCTGGCCGGGCTCCACCCGGAACGACAGGTCGGTGATGAGCGGGTGCTCGGGCGCGTACGAGAACGACACGTGGTCGAACTCGATGGTGCCGTCGCCCTCGGCCGGGGCCGGGGCATCCGCGGCATCCGGCTCCTGCTCGTCGGCGTCGAGCAGTTCGAACACGCGCTCGGCCGACGCGGTGCCGGACTGCACGACGGCGGCCATGCCGCCGAGCTCGGACAGCGGCTGCGTGAACTGCTGCGAGTACTGGATGAACGCCTGCACGTCGCCGAGGCGCAGGTTGCCGCCGGCGACCATCAGGGCTCCCAGCACGGCGATGCCGACGTAGGTGAGGTTCCCGATGAACGTCATCGCGGGCATCATGATGTTCGACAGGAACTGGGCCTTGAAGGACGCCTCGTAGAGCTCCTCGTTCTCAGCCCGGAACGCGTCGTGCGCCCGCCGCTGCTGGCCGAAGACCTTCACCAGCGCGTGACCGGAGAAGGACTCCTCCACGCGGGCGTTGAGACGGCCGACCTTGCGCCATTGGATGCCGAACGCCTTCTGCGACTTCGGCCCGATGACGCCGAAGAGCACCGCCATGAGCGGGAACGACACCAGCACCACGAGCGAGAGCTGCCACGAGATCGACAGCATCATGACGAGCACGCCGACCACGGTGAGGATGCTGGTGACCGCCTGCGACAGCGACTGCTGCATCATCTGCGTGATGTTGTCGATGTCGTTGGTCACGCGCGAGATCAGCTCGCCGCGCTGCACCCGGTCGAAGTACGACAGGGGCAGGCGGTTGATCTTCGCCTCGACCTGGTCGCGCAGGCGCCACATCGTGCGCACCATGACCACGTTGATGACGTAACCCTGCAGCCACATGAGCAGCGCCGACGCGAAGTACAGCGCCAGCACGATGACGAGCACGCGCGACAGGGCGGTGAAGTCCACGCCGGCGCCGGGACGGAAGTCCTGCATCGCGGCGATCATGTTCGCGAAGTCGTCCTGGCCCCGGGCGCGCAGCCCCGCGACGGCCTGCGCCTGCGTGACCCCGGACGGGATGCTCTTGGTCATCACGCCTTCGAACAGGATGTTGGTGGCCTGCCCGAGCACCTTCGGCGAGATCACCGACAGCACGACCCCGGCGGCGCCGAGGATCGACACGAACACGAACGCGAACGCGTTGGGCTTGAGCAGGCCGATGAGCCGCCGGAACGACGGGCCGAAGTGGTCGGCCTTGCCCGGCGCGACGCCGCCCGTCCAGTCGTCGGCCGAGATGCGGGCCTGCTCGGCGAGGGCGAGCTCCTCCTTCTCGGCCTCGCTCAGCTCGGCCTTCGGAGCCTCTTTCACCTTCTTGGCGCTCATCGGGTCACCTCCGCACCCAGCTGCGACTGCACGATCTCCCGGTAGGTCTGGTTGGTCTCGAGCAGCTCTTCATGCGTGCCGATGCCGACCATGCGGCCGTCGTCGAGCACGATGATGCGATCCGCATCCGTGATCGTCGACACGCGCTGCGCGACGACGATCTTCGTGACCTGCGGCAGCTCCCGCCACAGCGCCTGCCGCAGCCGCGCGTCGGTGGTGAGGTCGAGGGCGGAGAACGAGTCGTCGAACACCAGGATGCGCGGCCGGTGCACGATGGCCCGGGCGATGGCGAGCCGCTGCCGCTGGCCGCCGGACACGTTGGTGCCGCCCTGCGCGATCGGGGCATCCAGCCCGCCGTCCATCTGCGCCACGAAGTCGCTGCCCTGCGCGATCGACAGCGCCTGCCACAGCTCTTCGTCGGTGGCGTCCTCCCGTCCGAACCGCAGGTTCGATCCGACGGTTCCGGTGAACAGGAACGGACGCTGCGGCACGAGGCCGATGGTCGCCCAGAGCGAGTCGAGCCGGGCGTCGCGCACATCGGTGCCGTTGACGAGCACCGCGCCTTCGGTGACGTCGAACAGGCGCGGCAGCAGCGACACCAGGGTCGTCTTGCCGGCGCCGGTGGATCCCACGATCGCGACCGTCTCACCCGGCTCGGCACGGAAGCTGACACCCGACAGCACCGGCTCGGCGGCGCCCGGGTAGGTGAAGGTGGCATCCCGCACCTCGATGGCGCCGGGCTGCGGGAAGTCGGACACCGGGTTCGCGGACTGCGCGAGCGAGCTCTGCGCGCCGAGCACCTCGCCGATTCGCTCGGCGGACACCGCGGCGCGCGGGATCATCATCGTCATGAAGCTGGCCATCATGACGCCCATCAGGATGATCATGACGTACTGCATGAAGGCGAACAGGGTGCCGATCTGCACGTCGCCGCTGTCGACCTCGAGGCCGCCGAACCAGATGACCCCGACCACCGTGACGTTCAGGATCAGCATGACCGCGGGGAACAGCAGCACGAACAGCGACCCGACTTTGCGCCCGACGACCATGATCTCGGTGTTCGCGTCGCGGAAGCGCTGCTCCTCGATGGGCTCGCGCACGAATGCGCGGACGACGCGGATGCCGGTGAGCTGTTCGCGCATGACGCGGTTCACGCCGTCGAGCTTCAGCTGGTAGCTGCGGAACAGCGGCACCATCCGGCCGATGACGAGCACCGCCACGATGAGCAGGGCGGGGACGGCGACGGCGATGATCCACGCCAGGCTGAGGCTCTGCTGCAGCGCCAGCACGATGCCGCCGATCGCGAGCAGCGGGGCGTTCACGAGGAACGTCGCCGACATCATCGCGAGCATCTGCACCTGCTGCACGTCGTTCGTGTTGCGGGTGATGAGCGAGCCCGGACCGAACGTGGTCACCTCGCGCTCGGAGAAGCCCGAGACGCGTTCGAACACGTCGTCGCGGATGTCGCGGCCGATGCGCATGGCCACGCGCGCGGCGAAGAAGGTCGCGATCACGGATGCCACGATCTGGCCGAGCGAGATCGCCAGCATGAGCGATCCGGTGCGCCAGATGTAGCCGACATCGCCCTTGGCGAGGCCGTCGTCGATGATCTTCGCGTTCAGGTTGGGCAGGTAGAGGGATGCCAGAGCGGACGCGAACTGGAACACCAGCACGGCGGCGATCAGCCAGCCGTACGGCTTCATGTAGCGCCAGAGCAGCTTTCCGAGCACGGTTTCTCCCGGAGGTTCAGTAGGGGTGAAACCGACAGCGTAACACGATATATCGCGTCGTGCCAGAGCTCACCCCGCCGGATGCTTCCGGCCGCTCCACATCATGCACCAGGCCTCCGACATCGGGGTTTCGGGAACATGAATTCCGGACGGGATCGGCCCTTCGTCGCCGTGGAGCCGCACCACCGCACTCAACGACCGGCGGACTCCACGTGCGCGACGAGCTCGCGGACGAAGGTCTCGGGCTCGTCGAGGTGCGGGGCGTGGCCGGCGTCGGGAAGGGACACCTCCCGGTACCGCCCGCCGGCGGCGGCGTACCGCTCGAGCACCGCGCGGGTCTGCGCGATCATGGGCTGCGGCGGTGCGACGTCCTCACCCGGCCAGCCGGGGATCACCCCGAGCTTGCCCAGCTGGTTGAGGTCGAAGAACGAGGCATCCGACACGATCGCGTCCAGCTCGCCGTGCATCCAGAGGATCGGCGGCTTGACGGCGAGGTCGACGATGCCCGACGCGTCGAAGTGCTGCGGGGCCATCGTGTTCAGCACACCGCGGGCGCCGGCGGCGAAGCCGGGCCAGTTCGGCGAGGCCACCGAGTCGCCCGGGTAGTTGTCGACGCCGGTCGCCGTCGTGAGCATCGACGCCACCCAGACGTCTTCGCGATCGATCTCGAGCTCCGGTTTGGCGACGTAGGCGGTGCGGTAGACGGCACGGGGCGACGTCGGCCCTTCCGCGGACATGTCGCCGGCCTCGAGGCGGGCGACGAGGTCGGGGTTCGCTCCCCCGCCGCCGGTGCCCGCCCCGTCGGCGTCGTTGCGGATGCCGTCCGCCCCGTGCGTGCCGCCGAACCCGTACGGCGAGACGGGTGACTCGAGCGTGAGCGAGAGCACCCGCTCGGGCGCGTCGAGGGCGACCTGCATGACGACGCCGCCGCCCATGCTCCAGCCGACGAGGTGGACCGCCGGGATGTCGAGCGCGTCGAGCACGGCTCGCACGTCGTCGGCGAAGTCGCGCAGTCCACGCGTGGCATCCACCGGCTTCGTCTCGCTGTCGCCGAAGCCGCGCAGATCGACGGCGAGCGCCCGCATCCCGGGCGGCAGCGCCAGCATGGTCGGCTGATGGAAGAGGGCCGACGACACGTTGCCGTGCACGAACAGCACCGTTGCGGCAGGGCTGCCCGGATCGGCGGCCGGGCGCTCCAGCACGTTCGCGGTGTACCGGGGCGTCTCGACGCGGAAGGCGGTGATGCCGTCGAAGAGGGTGCGGGTCATGTCGGCTCCTTCGCTGTGCGGCCCGTCGACAGGCTCGGGACGCGGGGTGGGATCAGGCCGGGGAGGCTCAGGGTGCCTCGACGGCCGCCGCCACGGCCGAGGAGCCGCGGTCGGCGAACAGGATCGTGTAGTGGTTGACGTCGTCGACCTCGATCACCTCGAGCTGCGGCACGAGCGACCGGGAGCTCTCGAGGGCACCCGGCGCGTACAGCGGGTCGCCGTCGGTGAGCCCGCGCGGGGCGCGCAGCACCGTCACCGGCATCCGCAGCGCCTGCAGGGCGTCGACGTACCAGTCCGGGCCGTACAGTTCGGCGCCGTCCTCGAGCATGGCTGCGGCGACGGCCGCGGCGCGCAGGTGCGGCGCCTCGCCGTCCAGGTCGTATCGCGCGTACGCTTCGACGGCAGGCGACCAGTCCCGGACGAACGCCGGATGCACGCGCCAGTAGGCGAGGTACTCGTCCGCGTCGGCGAACTCCATCGCGAGCCGCTCCGCGGCCGGGCCGAGCAGCGCAGCCGTGTCGACCTGCGCGGCATCCGTGACGCCGGCCGGCAGCGGGAGCGGGAACCCGCCGTCGACGAGCACGAGCCGGTCGACGAGATCGGGCCGGGAGGCCGCGAGCAGCACCGTGACGAACGCCCCCATCGAGTGCCCGATCACGGTGCGCGCCCCACCGCCGTCGCGGTCGAGCAATGCGGCGAGATCGGCGGCGTGGCGGCGCAGTCCATACGGTCCGGGCAGGCGGTTGCTGCGACCGCGACCGCGCAGGTCCGGCGCGACGAGCCGACGGCCGGGCAGGTGCGCGGCGACGGCGCCGAACGACATCCCGTTCGCGGTGATGCCGTGCACGGCGAGCACCGCGGGTCGCGGCCCGACGGGCCCGAAGGTCGTCACGGCGAGACCGCCGGCATCCGTCCCCGCGTGGACGGTCATCGGGCGCTCCACCCGCCGTCCATGACGTGCGAGGTGCCGGTCACCGCGGATGCCGCCGGACCGCACAGCCACAGGGCGAGGTCGGCGACCTCCTCGGGCTCGAGCAGACGCTTGATCGCCGACTCGGTGAGCATCACCTTCTCGACCACATCGGACTCCGGGATGCCGTGCACCCGGGCCTGGTCGGCGATCTGCTTCTCCACCAGCGGCGTGCGCACGTAGCCCGGGTTGATGCAATTGCTCGTCACCCCGTGCGGCGCCCCTTCGAGCGCGGTGACCTTGGACAGACCCTCGAGGGCGTGCTTGGCGGTGACGTACGCGACCTTGTACGCGCTCGCGCGGATGCCGTGCACCGAGCTGATGTTCACGATCCGCCCCCACCCGCGCGCGTACATGCCCGGCAGCACGGCACGGGTCAGCAGGAACGGCGCGGTGACCATCAGGTCGAGCATGCGGCGGAAGACCGCCGGGTCGAATTCGACGATCGGCGCGACAGTCTGGATGCCGGCGTTGTTGACCAGGATGTCGGCGTCGAACGAGCGCTCGGCCAGCGCATCGAGGTCGGCCAGATCCACGACGAGCGCCTCCCCGCCGAGCTCGCCCGCGACGCGCGCAGCGCCGGGGGCATCCCGGTCCGCGACGATCACGTGCGCGCCTGCGCTCGCCAGGGCCCGCGCGCAGGCCGCTCCGATCCCGCTCGCCGCTCCCGTCACCAGCGCCGTGCGCCCGTGCAGGTCCGTGCCCGTCGTCGGCGTCATGAACGGCACACTAGTCCAGGCGCCCGACGTCGGTCACGGCCGACGCGAAACAGGTGCGCGCCGACGAGACGGGGTCGGGGCATCCCTGTCTCGTCGGCGCGACTCGGTCTCGGCCGGTCAGGCGCCGCCGCGGGCGATGTCGGCGCGGTCCTGCCAGCTGCGCGCGGTCACGCGGTCGAGCGCGACCTGACGACGCAGGCCGTCCGCCTGCTCGTACAGGGACGGGTCGCCGTACGACGTCAGCACCTTCACGATGACGGGGAGCAGCTCGATCATGAAGAAGAGAGCCGCGATCAGCCAGTGCGCCCACAGCAGCGTCGGCTCCTTCGCGGAGAGCCGGTCCAGACCCGAGATCTGGCTGAGCAGGCCGGTCGCCGCCGAGTTGCCGCCCGCGACGGATGCCGCCCGTGCGTTGTAGGCGGCCAGCGCCGTGTCGTAGGTCTGCTGGGCGGCCGGAAGCTGGTCCTTCGCCTCCTTCTTGTTGGAGGCGGCGGAGGCGGCGACGGCGGAGGTCCCCGCGGCGTTCGCCTGCGCGAGCACGCCGTTGGCGGCGCTGAGCTTGCCGGCGAGGGCGTCGTACGAACTCTGCGCCACGGCGAGCTGCTGCTTGGCGGCCTGGGCGCTCGCGCCGTCCCCGGTCACGCCGGTGCAGCCCGGGACGGTGCCCTTGCCCTTGCCGGTCAGCTCGCACTGGTACAGCGCGCGGGCCTGGTCGATGACCTTCTGCTGGGCGGCGAGCTTGGTGTTCAGCCCGTCGACGGTGCTCTGCGCGGCGGCGGATGCTGCCGAGGTCGTCGACGTGCCCGCGACGATGCCGGTCTGCGCCTGGCTCTGCAGGGCGTTGAGATGCTTCGACGCGGCATCCAGCGCCTGCTTCTCGGGCCCGTCCGTGACGCCCTTCTGGTCGGCCTGGGCGTTGACGATGTTGGTGGAGGTGACCTCGCGGGCGATGTCGTTGTGGAACACCTGCAGCACGAGCGGCTCCGCCACGACGATGCCGATGAGCGCGGCCATGATCACGCGGGGGATCGCCAGGCCGATGAGCCGCCACACGTTGCGCGTGGAGCGCATCGTCGAGGTCAGGAACCGGTCGAGGTTGAAGATGATGAGCGCCCAGACGATCGCGAGCGGGGCGGCGATCCAGGCGAGGATGCCGACACCCGTGATGAGCGCGAAGAACATCGACAGCGCCGACACGAGAGCCGTGCCGGCGAGCACGAAGAACATCTGCACGAATCGCGGCGTCTCGGTGGGAACCTGGTCGAGCACGCTGCCGTCGGCGCCGCCGAGGATCGCGAGTCGCCGCCAGCCCTCGCCGCGGCGGCGGGGCTTCATGACGCGGCGGGAGCGCTCGGCGGGCGGCCCGTCGACGGGCTCAGGACGCGCGGCC
>NZ_DATEJS010000369.1:0-9322 GCF_035277845.1 Microbacterium sp. | reverse complement strand
GAGAAGGGCAACATCATCGTCAAGTGGATCACCTCCACCGACCACAAGACGATCGGCTACATGTACCTCATCGCCTCGGTGATGTTCTTCATGCTGGGCGGCGTGATGGCCCTCATCATCCGCGCCGAGCTGTTCGAGCCGGGCATGCAGATCATCCCGACCAAAGAGCAGTACAACCAGCTGTTCACCATGCACGGCACGATCATGCTGCTCATGTTCGCGACCCCGCTGTTCGCGGGATTCGCGAACGCGGTGCTGCCGCTGCAGATCGGCGCGCCCGACGTGGCGTTCCCGCGTCTGAACGCGTTCGCGTTCTGGCTGTTCCTGTTCGGCTCGACGATCGCCGTCGCCGGCTTCCTCACCCCGCAGGGTGCGGCCGCATTCGGGTGGTTCGCGTATCAGCCACTGGCGGATGCGAGCTTCTCGCCCGGCGCGGGTGGGAACCTCTGGATGCTCGGCCTCGCCATGAGCGGTTTCGGCACGATCATGGGCGCGGTGAACTTCATCACGACGATCGTCACGATGCGCGCGCCCGGCATGACCATGTGGCGCATGCCGATCTTCTCGTGGAACACGCTGATCACGAGCATCCTCGTGCTGATGGCCTTCCCGGTGCTGGCCGCCGCGCTGCTCGCCGCTGCCGCCGACCGCGTGCTCGGCGCGCACATCTACGATCCGGCCAACGGCGGCGTGCTGCTCTGGGAGCACCTGTTCTGGTTCTTCGGCCACCCCGAGGTGTACATCATCGCGCTGCCGTTCTTCGGCATCGTCTCCGAGGTCTTCCCGGTCTTCAGCCGCAAGCCGATCTTCGGGTACAAGACCCTCGTCTACGCGACCATCTCGATCGCCGCCCTGTCGGTGGCGGTCTGGGCTCACCACATGTACGTGACGGGCGCGGTGCTGCTGCCGTTCTTCGCGCTGATGACGATGCTCATCGCCGTGCCGACCGGTGTGAAGATCTTCAACTGGATCGGAACGCTGTGGCGAGGCTCGGTGACGTTCGAGACGCCCATGGTGTTCGCCCTCGGCTTCCTCGTGTCGTTCGTGTTCGGCGGCCTCACCGGCGTCATCCTGGCGTCGCCGCCGCTCGACTTCGCGCTGTCCGACTCGTACTTCGTCGTGGCGCACTTCCACTACGTGGTGTTCGGCACGGTCGTGTTCGCCATGTTCTCCGGCTTCTACTTCTGGTGGCCGAAGTGGACCGGGCGCATGCTCAACGAGCGTCTCGGCATGGTGCACTTCTGGATGCTGTTCATCGGCTTCCACATGACCTTCCTCATCCAGCACTGGCTGGGCGTGGACGGCATGCCGCGCCGCTACGCGGACTACGCCCCGTCCGACGGCTGGACCTGGATGAACCAGGTGTCCACGATCGGCGCCATGCTGCTCGGCGCGTCGATGATCCCGTTCCTGCTGAACGTCTGGATCACGGCCCGGCGCGCACCCCGTGTCACGGTCAACGACCCGTGGGGCTACGGCGCATCGCTCGAGTGGGCGACCACCTGCCCGCCGCCGCGTCACAACTTCACCTCGATCCCGCGCATCCGCAGCGAGCGTCCGGCATTCGACCTGAACCACCCGGAGGCTGCCGAGTGGGCAGTCACCGCCCATGGAGAGGCCAAGTAAGTGCGCAGCAACGTCAATCTCTGGTGGATCCTGAGCGGCTTCTTCCTGGTCGTCACGATCATGTACACCGTCTGGAACATCGGGGCGCACCCGGATGCTCCGTGGTACGACGGCATCGAGTGGGTCGGTTCGGTGGCGCTGCTGTTCGCCACCCTGATGTCCGCGCTCATCGCGTTCTACATCGGCCGCGTGCACAACGCGCAGGGCGGCGAGCTGCCCGAGGACGTCCTCACCAGTGACATCGACGACGGCGACCCCGAGCTCGGCGAGTTCTCGCCGTGGTCCTGGTGGCCCATCGTGCTGGCCCTGGCTGCTTCGTTCGGCATGATCGGCCTCGCCGTGGGCACCTGGATGTTCCCGATCGGCCTCGCGATCTTCGTCGTCGCGATCGTCGGCTGGGTCTACGAGTACTACCGCGGATACTTCGCGCGCTGACCTCAGCGAGCGGAAGGGGCCGACACGCTATGCGTGTCGGCCCCTTTTCGTGCGTCAGTCGGGCGCACACGGCGTCTGGCGGGCATGGACACTCGGATCGCAGCATCCGCTCCCCGGCTCAGCGGATGCTGCGCATGAATGCGCCTGACAGCCACGCCTCGACGTGCCGGGCCGTCTGCAGACGCGCGATCGGCAGCCGCGGGTGCTCGCGCTCGAGCTCGGAGAGGAGCGGGGCGTACTTGTCACGTGTGCGCACGGCCCACCGCACGATGTGCTGGCGGTCGGTGAAGAACGTGTGCAGCGGTGGCTCCACGTTGCCGTTCCAGAGCACCTCGCGGCCCAGCCTGCGTCGTACCGTACGTGCGACGACGCGGGGGAGGACGACGGTGACGAACGGCAGATCGAGCCACACGACGAGGTCCGCGTGCTCCGCCAGGACCGGCCGGGCGGCCGAGTACTGCCACTCCGTCGTCCAGGCGTCCTGCTGCGCGAGCGCGCGCACGTCGTTGGAGAACTCAGGGCGCGGCGTCCAGTTCGGACCGTGATGGAGCGCGTCGATTTCCGTGTGCGGCGCGCGTGCGATGATCGCGATGCGTGCGGCGAGCGTCGTCTTGCCCGAACCGGAGACGCCGGCGACGAGGATTCGCCGGGGGCGGTGGGGGAGAGGGTCCGCGAAGCCGAGCACACGCAGCATCCTATGTTCCGGGAACGGCTGAGGCCCGCTCCCTCACGGGGAACGGGCCTCAGCCGAATGCGGGTCGGAGTTACTGACCGGCTTCCTTCTCGCGGTTCTTGCGAGGGTGCTCCGGGTCCTCCGTGTTCAGAACGGTGGTGGGGCGCACGGGCACCTCGCCGCTCTTGTTGTCGTCGATCGGGGTCAGCGGGGCCTCCGGGTGTCCGGCACGCTCGTGGGCGCCCTGGATCTCGTCGCCCTCGATGCTCGCCATCTGCTCCAGCTCGTGGTGCTGGTGGGCGTGCGCGGCCTCGAGCTCGCTGTGCGTGATCGGCACCAGGCGGTCCTCGAAGAACCAGCGCGACAGCGAGCCGCGGAAGTTGCGCCAGAAGCCGATCCGGCCCTTCGCGTTGGGGCGCACCACCAGGGGCTCGTAGGTCTCGTAGTCGGCCAGCTTGATGCGCTCGAACTCGTCGACGGGCTGGTGCACCTCGATGAACTCGCCACCCGGGAGGCGGACGATGCGGCCCGACTCGTAGCCGTGCAGCAGGATCTCGCGGTCCTTCTTCTGCAGTGCGATGCAGATGCGCTTCGCGACGAAGTAGATGATGACCGGGCCGATGATGAGCGCGCCCTGCAGGGTGTGGATGACACCCTCCATCGTCAGCTGGAAGTGCGTGGCGATGAGGTCGGACGAGGCCGAGGCCCACAGCACCGCGTAGAACCAGACGCCGGCGGCACCGATCGCGGTGCGGGTCGCGGAGTTGCGCGGCCGCTGGGCGATGTGGTGCTCGCGCTTGTCACCGGTGATCCACGCCTCGATGAACGGGTAGAACATCACGAGGACGATGAACACCACCAGCACGGTGAGCGGGATGATGATGTTGAACGACCAGGTGTGGTCGAGCCACACGAACTCGAGGTGCGGCGGCACGAGTCGCAGCGCGCCGTCGGCGAAGCCGATGTACCAGTCCGGCTGCGTGCCCGCAGACACGGGCGACGGGTCGTACGGGCCGTAGTTCCAGATCGGGTTGATCGTGAACAGCGAAGCGATCAGCACGATGATCCCGAAGGTGATGAAGAAGAATCCACCCATCTTCGACGCGTACACCGGCAGCATCGGGTAGCCGACCACGTTGCTGTTCTTGCGGGCGGGACCGGCGAACTGCGTGTGCTTGTTGATGATCATGAGCATCAGGTGGAGCACCAGCAGCGCGACGAGGATCGCCGGCAGCAGCAGGATGTGCAGCGTGTACAGACGGCCGACGATCTGCTGGCCGGGGAACTGGCCGCCGAACAGCAGGAACGACGTCCAGGTGCCGATCACCGGGATGCCCTTGATCATGCCGTTGATGATCGCGAGGCCGTTGCCGGAGAGCAGGTCGTCGGGCAGCGAGTAGCCGGTGAAGCCCTCGCCCATGGCCAGGACGAACAGGATGAAGCCGATCACCCAGTTGAGCTCGCGCGGCTTGCGGAACGCGCCGGTGAAGAAGACGCGCAGCATGTGCACGCCGATGCCGGCCACGAACACGAGCGCCGCCCAGTGGTGGATCTGACGCACGAGCAGGCCGCCGCGGATGTCGAACGACAGCCGCAGGGTGGAGTCGAGGGCGGCGGACATCTGCACGCCGCGCATCGGCTCGTAGGCGCCGGCGTAGTGGGTCTCCACCATCGAGGCCTGGAAGAAGAACGTCAGGAACGTGCCGGACAGCAGCACCGCGACGAAGCTCCACAGGGCGATCTCACCCAGCATGAACGACCAGTGGTCGGGGAAGATCTTGCGGCCGAGCTCCTTGATGAAGCCCGACATGCTCGTGCGCTCGTCGAGGTAGTTCGCGGCCCAGCCGATGAAGCGGCCGCCCAGCGGCGCTTCCTTCTCCGACACGGGCGCGGGCGCCTCGGTCTCGGAGGGGGCAGTTGTAGTGCTCAATGGCGCTCCCAGAAGCTCGGGCCGACGGGTTCGTGGAAGTCGCTCTGCGCCACGAGGTATCCCTCGGCGTCGACTTCGATGGGCAGCTGCGGCAGCGGTCGGGCCGCCGGGCCGAAGAGCACCTCGGCGCCGCGGGAGACGTCGAACTGCGACTGGTGGCAGGGGCACAGCAGGTGGTGCGTCTGCTGCTCGTAGAGTGCCACGGGGCATCCGACGTGCGTGCACACCTTGGAGAACGCGACGATGCCGTCGTAGCCCCAGCTCTCCTTGCCCTTCGGCGGGTGCAGCTGGTCGACCGGCATGCGGACGAGCAGCACGATCGCCTTGGCCTTCTCGTCGAGGTAGTCCGACACCTCGTCGGGCATGAGGCCCTCGGGGAGAACGTGCACGGCCGAGCCGATCTCGATGTCCGACGCCTTGATCGGCACACCCGTGGGGTCGTGCACCAGGCGGGTGCCCTTCTTCCACATGGTGTGGCTGAGCAGGTACACCGGGTCTCCGCCGTGCGGGTTCGCGGG
Source organism: Microbacterium sp. (assembly GCF_035277845.1). Lineage (GTDB taxonomy): Bacteria > Actinomycetota > Actinomycetes > Actinomycetales > Microbacteriaceae > Microbacterium. Next base: position 4,140 of record NZ_DATEJS010000369.1, on the reverse strand, counting down.
CGAGTCCTCGGGGGCGAGCCCGCGGAACAGCGTGATGCCGGGGACGATGGATGCCACGACGGCGGCGATCATCGAGTTGCGGATCATCGCGCGGCGGCCGAAGCCGGACTCCTCGTTCGCCTCGGCGAACGCCTGGACCGCGGCCTCACGGGTCGTGTCACGGCCACGGGTGGCGTGACGCGGCTCGATGAACTCCTTGTCCGACATGACGGCCTTGGACCAGTGGATGGCCCCCACGCCGATCGCCAGCAGCGCGGCCGCGATGCCGAGGCCCACGAACAGCTCGTTGTGGCGGATGTCGGTCAGGCTGCCGCTCTCGATCGGGAACAGCATGTACGCCGCCACGGCCCAGATGCTCGCCGCCACCGACAGGTAGAACAGCGTGTAGACCGTGCGCACGGCGCGATTCATCGCAGCCGGATCCTTGTCCGTCATGCGCTCACGGTGCGGCGGCAGCGCGTCGTGCTGCACCGGGTCGGTGACCGCTACGGCGAGCCCGGGGGAGGGCTGCCAAGAAGCCCTCTCGTGCTCGAGCGGGTCGTCCTCGTGTGCCATGGTGCTCCTCGTACGTGGAAGAAAGAGTCGGAAACGATCAGTTGGACTTCGCGGTGATCCACACCGTGACGGCGATCAGGGTGCCGATGCCGAAGATCCAGATGAACAGGCCTTCGGAGACGGGTCCCAGGTCGCCGAGGCCGTAGCCGCCCGGGGACTTGTTCTGCTGCAGGTAGAGCAGGTACGAGATGATGTCCCGCTTCTCGCTCAGGTTGAGGTTGGTGTTGCTGAACACCGGCATGTTCTGCGGGCCCGTGACCATGGCCGCGTACATGTGCAGCGCGCTCGTCTGATTCAGGGCGGGGGCGTACTTGCCCTCCGTGAGCGCACCGCCGGCGCCGGCCACGTTGTGGCACATGGCGCAGTTGATGCGGAACAGCTCGGCGCCGTCGGCGACGTTGCCCTTGCCGTCGGTGGTGATCGCCGACGGGTAGGTCGGGCCGGGGGCCATCGACTGGACGTAGGCGGCCATCGCGCGCACCTGGTCCTCGGTGAACTGCGCGGGCTTGATCTGCGCCTGCGGTCCCTGCGCGGCCAGCGGCATGCGGCCGGTGGACACCTGGAACTCGACGGCCAGCTCGCCGACGCCGTACAGCGACGGTCCGTTCTCGGTGCCCTGCAGGTCGAGGCCGTGGCAGGTGGCGCAGTTCGCCTGGAACAGCTTCTTGCCGTCTTCCGCCGTGAGATTCGACGAATGCTGGGTCGACGTGTCGTTCGTCGCGGCCATGGCGGCCGACGCCCCGGCATACACCCCACCGGTCAGCAGCAGGCCGACGCCGATGAGGACGGCCGCGGCGAGGGGGCTGCGGCGTCCGGAGTTGCGGCGCTTCTTGTCTCGTGCCATTTCGGTACGGCTCCGGTTCTTATCTCAGGAAGTAGATGACGGCGAAGAGGGCGATCCAGACCACGTCGACGAAGTGCCAGTAGTACGACACGACGATGGCGGTGGTCATCTCCTTGCGCCCGAAGTTCTTGACGGCGTAGGCGCGGCCGATCACGAGCAGGAACGCGATGAGGCCGCCGGTCACGTGCAGAGCGTGGAAGCCGGTGGTCAGGTAGAACGCCGACGCGTACGCGTTCGCGTAGATGGGCATGCCCTCGGTCACGAGCTGCGAGTACTCCCACACCTGGCCGGACACGAAGATCGCGCCCATGATGAAGGTCAGGTAGAACCACGGCACCATGCCCCAGCGGTCGCGACGTCGCGTCGACTTGGGGTTCGTGTACGGCTGGAACCGCTCGGCCGCGAAGACACCCATCTGGCACGTCACCGACGAGAGCACGAGGATCACCGTGTTCACGAACGCGTAGGGAACGTTGAGGTGCTTGGTCATCTCCGCCCACAGATCGGGGGAGGTGCTGCGCAGGGTGAAGTAGATCGCGAACAGGCCCGCGAAGAACATCACCTCAGAACCGAGCCAGACGATGGTGCCGACGGCGACCGGGTCCGGCCGTTTCACGGTGCGCAGAGCCTGGTTGTATGTCGTTGGGGTCGTCACGCAGACCATTATGGCCGATTCCGACACGGGATTTTCGCACCGGAGCATCACGATTCGGGCAGTCGGGCGCTGTGCGAGCACTCAGAGCTGATGGCGAGTTCGCCTCGGATGGGCAGGGAATCGCCTGGCAACCTGGGGGGATGGTGGTCCCGGTCGCCGAGCCCGGGCCGATCAGCCGCAGAGCGACGCGGCGGGACGGATGCCGGTGCTCGATAGGATCGGGAGTCATGGCGGAGCTCTACACCTGGCCGGACATCATCTCGACTCTTGTCGCCGGACGCGATCTGAGCGTCTCCGAGTCGACGTGGGCCATGCGGAAGGTGATGGCGGGCACCGCCACGCCGTCCCAGCTCGCGGGCTTCCTCATCGCGCTGAGGGTCAAGGGCGAGACGGTCGACGAGATCGTCGGGTTCCGTGACGCGATCCTCGAGGCGGCGCTCCCTCTGCCGGTGACCGCCGAGGTGCTCGACATCGTGGGGACCGGCGGGGACAGGTTCGGCACGGTCAACGTGTCGACGATGTCGGCGATCGTCGCCGCGGCCGCGGGCGTGCCCGTCGTCAAGCACGGCAACAAGGCGGCCAGTTCGTCGTCGGGCTCCTCGGATGTGCTGAGCGCGCTGGGCCTGGATCTGTCCCTCGCGCCGGAGGCGGTGGCCGAGACCCTGGCCCGCACCGGCATCACCTTCGCGTTCGCCTCGGCCTTCCACCCGGGCTTCCGCCACGCCGGCGCGACCCGCGCCGAGCTGGGCGTGCCGACCGTGTTCAACTTCCTCGGCCCCCTCTGCAACCCGGCACGCGCGGAGGCCAACGCCGTGGGCGTCGCGCAGCTCGACCGTGTGCCGCTCATCACCGGCGTGTTCCAGACGCGCGGCGCCACGGCCCTCGTGTTCCGCGGTGACGACGGCCTGGACGAGCTGACCACGACCGGGCACAGCCGTCTGTGGGAGGTGAGCCTCGGCGACGTGCACGAGCACGACATCTACCCGCCCGACCTCGGCATCCCGCTCGCGGACCTCGAGGACCTGCTCGGCGGCGACCCGGCGCACAATGCCGAGGTCGTGCGCCGCACGGTCTCCGGGGAGACGGGCCCGGTCCGCGACATCGTGCTGCTGAACGCGGCCGCCGGCATGGTCGCGTACCGGCTGTTCCGCGAACCGGCCCAGGTGCAGCGCCCCATCCTGGAGCGTCTCATCGAAGCGAAGAACGATGCCGCCGCGGCGATCGACGACGGCGCAGCGGCGGCGAAACTCGACGACTGGGTGGCCACGACGCAGGCGCTCGCGGGCTGAGGCACGGCGATGGACCCGCGGGCGGCGCTGCTCGAGATCGCTTCGCTGCTGGAGCGGGAACGGGCATCCCGCTATCGCTCCAAGGCGTTCCGGACCGCGGCCGCGGCCATCGACGGACTCACCGACGCGCAGCTGCGCGACCCGGCCCTCGGGTCCCGCCCCGGGATCGGGGACACGAGCCTCGCCGTCATCCGGCAGGCTCTCGACGGCCGGGTGCCGGACTACCTGGCGGATCTGCGCCGGCGGTACGCACCCGAGGCCAGCGCGCTGCGGACGCTGCTGCGCGGTGATCTGCACAGCCACAGCGACTGGTCGGACGGCCTGACGCCGATCGACGACATGGCGGCCGCCGCGATCGCGCTCGGGCACGAGTACCTCGCGCTGACCGACCACTCGCCGCGGCTGCGCGTCGCGAACGGCCTCTCGCCGGAACGACTGCGCGCGCAGCTGCCGATCGTGCGCGGGTTCGGCACCGGATCGTTCACGCTGCTGACCGGCATCGAGGTCGACATCCTCGAGGACGGCGCACTCGACCAGGAACCCGAGCTCCTGGCGGACCTCGACATCGTGGTGGCCTCCGCGCACTCCAAGCTGCGGATGGAACGACTGCCGATGACGCGGCGCCTGGTGGCGGCGGCATCCGACCCGCACACCGACGTGCTCGGACATGTGACCGGGCGCCTCGTCGGCGGGGACCGCGGAACCCGCCCGCCGTCAGAGTTCGAGCCGAAGCCCGTGTTCGAGGCGTGCGCCGCGCACGGCGTGGCGGTGGAGATCAACTCCCGTCCCGAGCGGGA
>NZ_DATEJS010000368.1:0-7308 GCF_035277845.1 Microbacterium sp. | reverse complement strand
CGATCACCTCGTGCACGAACACGTCGAACCCGTCGGTGATGCTCGCCGCGGGCCTGCTGGCCCGGAACGCGGCGCGCAAGGGCCTGAAGGCCAAGCCGTGGGTGAAGACCACGATGGCGCCCGGCTCGAAGGTCGTCACCGAGTACTACGAGAAGGCGGGCCTCACCGGCGACCTCGAGGCTCTCGGCTTCTTCACCGTCGGCTACGGCTGCACCACCTGCATCGGGAACTCCGGACCGCTCATCGAGGAGGTCTCGGCCGCGGTCAACGAGAACGACCTGGCCGTCACCGCGGTGCTCTCCGGCAACCGCAACTTCGAGGGCCGCATCAACCCCGACGTGAAGATGAACTACCTCGCGTCGCCCCCGCTCGTGATCGCGTACGCGCTCGCCGGGTCGATGAACTTCGACTTCGACGCCGACGCCCTCGGCACCGACACCGACGGCAACGACGTGTTCCTCAAGGACATCTGGCCGGATGCCGCCGAGGTGCAGGCGACGATCGACTCGTCGATCGACACGGACATGTTCGACCGCGAGTACGCGAGCGTGTTCGCCGGCGACGACCGCTGGCAGTCGCTGCCGACGCCGACCGGCGCCACGTTCGAGTGGGCGGATGCCTCCACCTACGTGCGCAAGCCCCCGTACTTCGAGGGCATGACGCGCGAGCCGGAGCCCGTCGCCGACATCGAGGGCGCCCGCGTGCTCGCCAAGCTCGGCGACTCCGTCACCACCGACCACATCTCGCCCGCCGGTTCCATCAAGGCGGAGAGCCCGGCCGGGCAGTACCTCACCGAGCACGGCGTCGACCGCAAGGACTTCAACTCCTACGGCTCGCGCCGCGGCAACCACGAGGTGATGATCCGCGGCACGTTCGCGAACATCCGCCTGCGCAACCAGCTGCTGGACGGCGTCGAGGGCGGCTACACCCGCGACTTCACCCAGGAGGACGGCCCGCAGTCGTTCATCTACGACGCGTCGGTGAACTACCAGGCCGCCGGCACGCCGCTGGTGATCCTGGCCGGCAAGGAGTACGGCTCCGGCTCGTCGCGCGACTGGGCGGCCAAGGGAACCCGGCTGCTCGGCGTCCAGGCGGTCATCGCGGAGAGCTACGAGCGCATCCACCGTTCGAACCTCATCGGCATGGGCGTCATCCCGCTGCAGTTCCCCGCCGGCCAGTCGGCCGACTCGCTGGGCCTGACCGGAACCGAGACGTTCGCGATCTCGGGGATCACCGAGCTGAACGAGGGCCGCACCCCGGCGACCGTGCACGTCACGGCGACCCCGCAGGACGGCGGCGCACCGGTCGAGTTCGACGCGGTGGTGCGCATCGACACGCCCGGTGAGGCGGACTACTACCGCAACGGCGGCATCCTGCAGTACGTGCTGCGCTCGCTCGTCTGAGCGACCGCCGCGAGGAGGCCGGGCATCCCTTGGGGCCCGGCCTCCTCGCGTAGACTCGGGGGATGAGCCTGCTCGAGAAGATCCGGGGTCCGCGCGATCTCGATGCTCTCAGTCCCCGGCAGGTCGATCAGCTCGCCCGGGAGATCCGCGCCTTCCTCATCGAGAACGTGGCGCGCACCGGCGGGCACCTGGGCCCGAACCTCGGCGTCGTCGAACTGACCCTCGCGATCCACCGCGTGTTCCGCTCACCGCAGGACGCCGTGGTGTTCGACACCGGGCATCAGTCCTACGTGCACAAGCTGCTGACCGGCCGCCAGGACTTCTCCACCCTCCGCCAGACCGACGGACTCGCCGGCTACCCGCAGCGGTCCGAGTCCGAGCACGACATCGTCGAATCCTCGCACGCCTCGAGTTCGCTCTCGTGGGCGGACGGCATCTCCAAGGCGTTCGAGATGACCGGTCAGAACGACCGGTACGTCGTCGCCGTGGTCGGCGACGGGGCGCTCACCGGGGGCATGACGTGGGAGGCGCTCAACAACATCTCCGACGACAACACGCGCAAGCTGATCATCGTCGTCAACGACAACGGGCGGTCGTACGCGCCGACCATCGGCGGCATGGCGCGCTTCCTCAACTCGGTGCGCACCAAGCAGTCGTACCGGCACCTGCACATGTCCAGCAGTCGTGCCTTCGACAAACTCGGACGACCCGGCCGCGCCTTCTACCGCGGGGTCCGCGGTGGCCTGCACGGGTTCCTCGCCCGGTTCACCGGCAACGAGTCGCTGTACTCGAACCTCGACATCAAGTACGTGGGTCCCGTCGACGGACACGACGAGCAGGCGGTCGAGGCGGCGCTCAAACAGGCGAAGCACTACGGGGCCCCGGTCATCGTGCACGCGATCACCGAGAAGGGCCGCGGCTACGCGCCCGCCCGCCAGGATGCCGCGGATCAGTTCCATGCCGTCGGCCAGATCGACCCGGAGACCGGGGAGTCGCTGGAGGAGAGCGGCGCCCAGTCCTGGACGGGCGTGTTCGCAGAGAGCCTCGTCGACCTGGCCGAGCGCGATCCGCGACTCGTGGGCATCACCGCGGCCATGCTGCGCCCCACCGGACTGCACCGGATGGGGGAGCGATTCCCCGATCGGGTCTTCGACGTCGGCATCGCGGAGCAGCACGGAGTCACCGCGGCCGCCGGCCTCGCCTACGGCGGGCTGCATCCGGTCGTGGCCATGTACGCGACGTTCGTCAACCGCGCGTTCGACCAGGTGCTGATGGATGTCGCGCTGCACAAGGCCGGCGTCACCTTCGTGCTCGACCGTGCCGGTGTCACGGGCCCCGACGGTCCGAGCCACCACGGCGTGTGGGACCTCGCGATCCTGCAGGTGGTGCCCGGCATCCGCATCGCGGCGCCGCGTGATGCCACGCGCATCGTCGAGGAGCTCGCCGAGGCTGTCGCCGTGGACGACGGACCGACGGTGCTGCGGTTCCCGAAGGGGGCCGTCGGCCAGGAGATCGAGGCCGTGCGGCGCACGGACGACGGCGTGGACGTGCTGCGGGAGGCGCCCGAGAAGGATGTGCTGCTGGTGACGGTCGGCCCGATGGCCGCCACCGGACTCGCCGTCGCCGAGCTGCTCGCCGCACAGGGGATCGGGGCGACCGTGGTCGACCCGCGCTGGGTGGTTCCGGTCGCGCGGAGCGTCATCGAGCTGTCCCGTGAGCACCGTCTCGTGGTGAGCATCGAGGACGGCGTGCGCGTCGGGGGCATCGGCACGCGCATCCGGCAGGACCTCCGTGCCGCCGACATCGACACCGCGGTCACCGAGATGGGGCTGCCGGACCAGTTCCTGCCGCACGGGTCGCGCGGCGACATCCTCGAGCGGGTCGGGCTCACCCCGCGCCAGATCGCCCATGACGTCACCGCCATGGTGCTCGGCGCGAAGCTGCCGTATGCGCGCGGAGCCTCGGCCGACTCCGCTGCCGTGCCGATCGTCGCACGCGCGGACGGGCCGGTCGCCTGACGACGACCGGCCCGATTCACCGCGTGGACGCGGTCAGCCGGTGACGCCCCGGATCGCGGGGGCGTGGAAGGTGCCGCCGAACACGCGCTCGGACGCCCCCTCGCGGTCGAGGTAGGGGGAGGCCCCGCCGTCGATGAACGGCCACCCCGCGCCCAGGATGAGGCACAGGTCGATGTCCTCGACATCGGGCACCACGCCTTCGTCCAGCATCAGCCGGATCTCATGCGCCAGGCCGTCCTGCACGCGCCGCAGGATCTCTGCCTCGGAGGCCGGCGTGTCGCCGACCGCGCCCTTGAGGGCCTTCTGAGCGTCCTTCGTCCACCCGGTGACCCGGCCGGCCTTGTCCTTCTCGACGACCTGCGGCAGCTCTGCGAGCACGTGGAAGTTGGCGTTGGCGTAGAAGCGGTCCGGGAAGGCCTGCACCATGGTGTCCTGCACGTGCGCCGCCACCTTCCAGCCGACCAGGTCGATGAGCTGGAACGGCTTCATCGGCAGCCCCAGCGGCTCGAACGCCTTCTCCACCGTCAGCAGCGGCGTGCCCTCGTAGAGCGCCCGCGCCGCCTCGCCGAAGACCTTCGCGAGCAGGCGGTTGACGACGAAGCCGGGGGCGTCCGCGGTGAGCACCGCGTTCTTGCCGAGGCCGCGCGCCACGACGAACGCGGTGGACAGCGCCTCCGGCGTCGTGCGCGGCGTCTTCACGATCTCGATGAGCGGCATGACGGCGACCGGGTTGAAGAAGTGGAAGCCGACCAGGCGCTCCGGGTGCTCGAGCCTCGCCCCGATCTCCTCGACCGACAGGGAAGAGGTGTTCGTGGCGAGGATGGCATCCGGCGCGATGATCTTCTCGATCTCGCCGAACACCTGCTGCTTGACCCCGACCTCCTCGAACACGGCCTCGATGACGAAGTCGCAGTCCGCATACTCGGCCTTGTCGGTGGTGCCGTGCAGCAGGGCGCGCAGCTTGTTCGCGGTGTCCGCGTCGATCCGGCCCTTGCCCTCGAGCTTGGCGATCTCGTCGCGGATGTAGGCGAGGCCCTTGTCGACGCGCGCCTGGTCGAGGTCGGTGATCACGACGGGCACCTGCAGGCGGCGCAGGAACAGCAGCGCGAACTGGCTGGCCATGAGCCCCGCGCCGAGCACGCCCACCTTCGTGACCTTCTTCGCGAGGGCTTTGTCCGGGGCGCCGACCGGGCGCTTGGCGCGCTTCTGCACGAGGTCGAACGCGTACATGGATGCTGCGAACTGATCACCGGCGACGAGTTCGGACAGCGCCTCGTCCTCGCGCGCGAAGCCCTCGGCCCGCGTGCCGCTCTTCGCCTTGTCGAGCAGCTCGAGTGCGGCGTACGGCGAGGCGGGCACCGTGCCGATGCGGCTCTCCAGCATCCCGCGCGCCATCTTGATCGCGACCGGCCACTTGGTGAGGCGCTCGATCTTGCCCGGCTCGTTCTTGCGGTCGACCTTGACGGTGCCGCCGAGCACGCCGTCGGCCCAGCGCAGCGAGTCCTCGAGGTAGTTCGCGGCCGGGAAGATCGCGTCGAAGATCCCGTACTCGAACGCCTGCTGCGGCTTCAGCATGCGGTTCTGCTTGAGCGGGTTCGAGATGACCACCTCGAGCGCGTTCTCGATGCCGATGAGGTTCGGCAGCAGGTACGCGCCGCCCCAGCCGGGGATGATGCCGAGGAACACCTCGGGCAGCGCCACTGCGGCGGCCGAGGCATCCACGGTGCGGTACGTCGAGTTCAGAGCGATCTCGAGTCCGCCGCCGAGCGCGAGACCGTTCACGAAGGCGAAGGACGGCACGCCGAGGTCGCTGAGCGACCCGAGCACCTTGTGGCCGAGCTGGGCGATGAGCTTCGCGTTGGCCTTCGAGCCCACCTGCGAGATGTCGCTCAGGTCGGCACCGGCCGCCATGATGTACTGCTTGCCGGTGATGCCGACCGCCTGGATCTCCCCGGCGGCAGCCCGGCTCCGGAGCCCTGTGAGCGTCTCGCCGAGCTCGGTCAGGGTCGCCGGTCCCAGCGTGTTCGGGCGGGTGTGGTCGCGCCCGTTGTCGAGCGTGATGAGCGCCAGCACGCGGCCGGATGCCAGGCGGATGTCGCGCACGCGGGAGTGCGTCACGACCTCGTCGCCGGCCAGGGCCTGGATGGGGGAGAAGTCGATCTCGTCGTAGTTCGTCATCGCTGCGTCGCTCACTTCTTGCGCTTGCCGTCGTAGTGCGGGTTCTCCCAGATGACCGAGCCGCCCTGGCCGAGTCCCACGCACATGGCGGTGAGGCCGTAGCGCACGTCGGGACGCTCGGCGAACTGAGCGGCCAGCTGGATCATCAGGCGCACACCTGACGCGGCGAGCGGGTGCCCGAGCGCGATGGCGCCGCCCCACGGGTTCACCCGCGGGTCGTCGTCGGCGATGCCGAAGTGGTCGAGCAGTGAGATCACCTGGATGGCGAACGCCTCGTTGAGTTCGAACAGGCCGATGTCGCCGATCGACAGGCCCGCCTTGCGCAGCGCCTTCTCGGTCGACGGGATGGGGCCGATGCCCATGATCTCGGGCTGCACGCCGGCGAACGCGAACGAGACCATCCGCATCTTGGGGGCGAGCCCCAGCTCCTTGACGGCGCCGCCGCCGGCGAGCAGCGACATGGTGGCGCCGTCGGTGAGCGGGGAGGAGGTGCCCGCGGTCACGCGGCCGTGCGGGCGGAACGGGGTCTTCAGCCCCGCGAGGTCCTCCATCGTGGTCTGCGGGCGACGGCCCTCGTCCTCGGTCGCGAGACCCCATGAGCCGTCGGCATCCTTCACCGCGACGGGCACGAGATCCGGCTGGAACCGGCCCGCGTCGTACGCGGCCTGCGCCTTGTGCTGGCTGAGCATGCCGAAGCGGTCCGAGCGCTCCTTGGTGAGGTGCGGGAACCGGTCGAACAGGCGCTCCGCGGTCACGCCCATGTTCAATGCGCCCGGGTCGACCATCTTCTCGGCGACGAACCGCGGGTTCGGGTCGGCATTGCCGCCGATCGGGTGGTGGCCCATGTGCTCGACCCCGCCGGCGAGGGCGAGGTCGTACATGCCCGTCCCGATCGCCGCGCCCATCGTCGCGACGCTCGTCATCGCGCCCGCGCACATGCGGTCGATCGCGAAGCCCGGCACCGTCTGCGGCAGGCCCGCGAGGATCGCCACCGACCGGCCCAGGGTCAGGCCCTGATCCCCGGTCTGACTGGTCGCGGCGATCGCGACGTCGTCGACGCGGTCCCCGGGGACACCGGGGTTGCGCTCCATCAGGCCGATGGTCGCCTTGACGGCGAGGTCATCCGCGCGGGTGTTCCAGTACATGCCTTTTTCGCCGGCGCGCCCGAACGGGGTGCGCATTCCGTCGACGAAGTAGACGTCCGAAAGCTCGGCCACTCTGCCTCCAAAGTTGTGGATCCAGTCCAGCCTAGGGTGAGACTGAGTCTCACGAAATCGGCTGGACCTATCCTACGAAGCCGCTTCGGATGCCTCTTCGACCCTTTGCGTGGATTCCACAAAGGCATCGGCGATCAGCTGTGCAGTCTCTTCAATCTGCCAGGGCCGAGCACCCAGGTCGGCGAGCGCGGAGCCGATCAGCCGAGGGTCCGAATCGCGGGGCGGCTCCCACGCGACGCGGCGCAGCAGGTCGGGCGTGAGCAGGTTCTCGGTCGGCATGTGCAGCTCTTCCGCGTGGGCCTCCACGACGGGACGCGCGGCCTTCAGCCGCGCGTCGGCGTCCGGGTTGCGGTCGGCCCAGGCCCGCGGCGGCGGCAGCGCGTCGCCGGGAACCCGGGTGCGCGGCAGGTCCTTGGCCGCCCGGCCCGCCTCGATGGCGGCCCACCAGCGGTCGAGCTGGCTGCGGCTGGCGCGCCCGTTGAACTCCTTCAG
>NZ_DATEJS010000367.1:0-2015 GCF_035277845.1 Microbacterium sp. | reverse complement strand
GGCGTGGTACGCGGCGCGCTGCTCGTCGGAGATCGGCACGGCGCGGCCGCCGAGCCGCGCGGCGAGCTCGCCGGCGACCGCGAGTGCGGCGGGGGTGGCGCCGGCGATGCCGAACCCGATGCCGTGGAACACCTCGGGAGGCTCGTCGCCGACGAAGGTCTGCAGCGGGTGCAGACCGAAGTCCACGCCCGTTCGGGCGATCGGCGTCGCGCCGGACGTGTGGCCGATGAGCACCCCCGGTCCGAGGGCTTCCCGGGCTGCGTGGGCCGCCACGGCGATCGCGGCATCCGGCACGCACAGCACCACGACGTCGGCCGGGGCGACGGGCTCCCCGCGACCGGTCGGACCGTGCACGTCGATTCCCGCCGCGCGCAGGGCGCGTGCGATCACGGGGCCGAGGCGGCCACGCCCGACGACGCTCGCAGACGCGACGGTCGGGGGATGAAGCTGCGGGAGGGGTGCCATGGGGAGCGTCGCCCTCAGAACACGATCGTGTGGTTGCCGTGGCGGATGACGCGATCCTCCGCGTGCCAGAGCACGGCGCGGGAGAGCACCTGGCGCTCCACGTCGGCGCCGCGGCGGGCGAGTTCGGCGGCCGACTCGGCGTGCGTCACCCGGATGGTGTCCTGCTCGATGATCGGGCCCTCGTCGAGATCGCCGGTCACGTAGTGGGACGTCGCGCCGATGAGCTTGACGCCGCGCTCCTTGGCCTTCTTGTACGGCTCCGCGCCGATGAAGGCGGGCAGGAACGAGTGGTGGATGTTGATGACGGGCACCCCGACGGCATCCAGGAACTCGGGCGACAGGATCTGCATGTACCGCGCCAGCACGATGAAGTCGACGTTGCCGGCGAGCAGCTCCAGCAGCTTCGCCTCGGACTCGGACTTGTCCGGACCGGGCGTCGAGGGCACGTGGAAGAAGGGCACCCCGAACGAGCGCACGTCGTCGGCGGACGTGGTGTGGTTGGAGATCACCATGGGGATGCTGACCGGCAGGTCTCCGCGCCGGTGGCGCCAGAGCAGGTCGAGCAGGCAGTGATCCTGCTTGGATGCCAGGATCGCCATGCGCTTGGGCACCGACCGGTCGGCCAGCGACCAGCTGAGGTCGAACTCCTCGCCGAGCGTGCGGGCCAGGTCGGCCTCGATGTCGGGCACGGCGACCGCGAAGTTCGGCCGGTGGAACACCACGCGGCAGAAGTAGGCGCCGCCCTGGGCGTCGTCGGAGTACTGGTCGAACGTGACGATGTTCCCGTCGTTGCGCGCGATGAGCGCCGACAGGGCCGCGATGATTCCGGGCTTGTCCGACCCGTGGACGATCAGGCAGGCGTGGTCGGACTGGGTGTTCACGGGCATGGGTCGATTCTGCCAGGCGCCGTGCCGGCAGTGCCCGTCGACAGGGTCGGCAGGCGTAACCGGCCGCGTCCGTCGAGGTGCATGCCGTAGCGTGGGTACGACATGTCTGCTCCCGATCTTCCCTCTCCTGATCAGAAGTCGGGGGCATCCCGGCTGCTGAAGCCGCTGCCGCTCGCGGTGCTGACCCTCGTGGTCGTCTTCGGCGCCGCCGAGCTCCGCGCCCCGATCCTCTCGGTCGCGCCCCTCGCGCATGTCATCGAGCACGACCTCGGGATCGGATCGGCCGTGGTGGGGCTGCTCACGAGCATCCCCGTGCTGTGCTTCGCGCTGTGCTCGCCGCTCGCGATCTGGGTGATCCGCCGCGGGGGCGCGGACTTCGCCTTCAGCCTCAGCATGGTCGGCATCGTCGTCGGCACGATCGTCCGCTCGCTCGGCGGACTGGCGCTGCTGATGATCGGCACGGCGATCATCGGCGCCTTCGTGACCATCGGCAACATCGTCGTCCCCACCCTCATCGCTCGCGAGTACCGCGGCCGGCGCGCGCACACCATGACCGGCGTGTTCACCTCGTCGATGACGTTCGGCACGTTCGCGGCGACGATCTCGACCGCACCGGCCGCCGCGGTGCTCGGCTGGCAGGCGGCCCTCGCGGTCTGGCTGGTG
>NZ_DATEJS010000366.1:0-7990 GCF_035277845.1 Microbacterium sp. | reverse complement strand
GTCAGGGAGGCATCCCCGGTGAGCACGACGAGAGCGGCGGGCACTTCACCCCATCGATCGTCCGGAACGCCGATCACGGCGACCGACGCGACCTCCGGCAGCTCCATGATCATCTGCTCGACTTCGGCGGGGTAGATGTTCTCCCCACCCGAGATGATCATGTCCTTCAGCCGGTCGCTGACGACGAGATAGCCTTCCTCGTCGATGTGGCCGACGTCGCCGGAGCGCAGCCATTCGCCGTCGTGCACGTCGCGGGTGGCATCCGGCCGCAGCCAGTACTCCTTCATCACGTTCGGGCCGCTGATCTCGATCTCACCTGTCTCCCCCGGTGCGACCGGCGAGCCGTCGGCTCCGACGACGCGGACGTCGGTGAAGAAGTGCGGGAGCCCGGACGAGCCGACATGCGCGCGCGCCTTGCGATACGGCAGCGAGGTCGCTCCGGGCGAGGTCTCGGTCATCCCGTATCCACTCGAGAAGTGGAGTCCGCGCTCCTCGTAGGCCTCGATGACGCGCAACGGCACGCTCGACCCTCCGCAGGTCAGCTTGCGGATCGACGACAGGTCGGTGCGCTCCCAGTCGGGGTGCTCGGCGAGCATCTGGAAGGTCGTCGGAACTCCGGACAGGCTGGTGATGCGGTGCGACTCGATCGAGGCGAGCACCGCGCCCGGATCGACCTTCTCCTGCAGCACGAGCGTGCCGCCCTTGAGCAGCGTGGGAAGGGCGCCCATGCCGAGCGAGGCGACGTGGAACATCGGCGCGATCATGAGAGAGCGTTCGTCCGAGGTCACGTCATAGTCGACGAGCACGTTGAGGGCGTTCCAGGTGAGGTTCCCGTGCGTCAGCACGGCCCCCTTCGGGCGACCGGTCGTGCCGGACGTGTACAGGATGATGGCCGGGTCCTCGAGCGAGACGTCTGCCTCGAGGGGCGTACCGGATGCCCCGGCCAGCACGTCGTCGAGCGCCTCGACGGCCGGCAATTCGGCAGGTCCGTCGACGACGATCCGCCGCTCGACGCCGCTCGACCAGGCCGCGGCGCGGGCGAGTTCCCGCAACTGCTCGTGCACGATCAGCACGCGCGCACCGGAATCCTCGAGCATGTACTCGAGCTCCCGTGGGGCGAGCCGGGTGTTCAACGGCACGAAGATCGCCCCCACGGCCCCGCACGCGAACAGCGTCGTCAGGAAGTCGGGATGGTTGTTGCCGAGGAACGCGACGCGGTCGCCTTTGACGACTCCGCGCTCGTGCAGCGAGCGCGCCAGCAGGTCGATCCGTTCGGCGAATTCCTCATAGCGCAGTTCGCGGGCGCCGTGGATGATCGCGACGTCGCCTGCAGACTTCTCGCGGCGCCGTGCGATCCATGACCCCAGACCCTGGTTCCTCATCGATTGCCTCTTCGCAGTACTCGAGTGTGTTCGGTTGGGCCCCGGGCGCTCGGGCACCCGGGGTGGTGGGATCAGGCGTAGAAGCGGTAGATCCCTCGGGCGACGACGGCGGGCTTGGTGCCGCCCTCGATCTCGATCGTCTGGTCGACCGCGAACTGGTAGCCGCCGGGAACCTCCGAGACCTCGGCGATGACGGCGTTCATCCGCACGCGCGAGCCCACCTTCACGGGCGAGATGAAGCGCACCTTGTCCAGCCCGTAATTCACCTTGGTCGTGACGCCCTCCAGCTCGAACAGATCGCTCCAGAACTTCGTCGCGAGCGAGAGCGAGAGGAATCCGTGCGCGATCGGGGCACCGAACGGGCCGCCCGCGGCGCGCTCCGGATCGACGTGGATCCACTGGTGGTCGTCGACCGCGTCGGCGAAGAGGTCGATGCGGTTCTGCGTGACCTCGAGCCAGTCCGACCAGCCGAGGTCGGTGCCTTCCAGAGAAGGGGCGTCGGTGAAGGATGCGGTGGTGGTCATGATGTGCCTTTCGAGACGTCAGAGGCCGAGGAGGCGGACGGCATTGCCCTTGAGGATGCCGGGCATCGCCTCGGGCTTGAGCGTCGTCCGCTCGGCATCCGACATCCAGCGGTCGGGGGTGATCAGGGGGAAGTCGGAGCCGAACAGCACGCGGTCCTTGAGGTACGAGCCGGCGGCTCGGACGAGCGATTCGGGGAAGTACTTCGGGCTCCACCCGGACAGGTCGATCCACGTGTTGTGCTTGTGGGTTGCGACCGAGAGCGCCTCGTCCTGCCAGGGCACGGACGGGTGGGCCATCACGAGCTGCAGATCGGGGAAGTCGGCGGCGACGCCGTCGAGCAGCATCGGGTTCGAAAGCGCGAGGCGGAGTCCCCGGCCGCCGGGAAGGCCCGCGCCGATTCCCGTCTGCCCGGTGTGGAACAGCGCCGGGACGCCGGCATCCTGGATCGCCGAATAGAGCGGATACCACCGCTCGTCGCTCGGGTCGAAGCCCTGCACGGTCGGGTGGAACTTGAACCCGCGCACCCCGGAGTCGTCGACGAGGGCGCGGATGCGATCGACGGCATCCGGCCGGTGCGGATCGACGGACCCGTACGGGATGAGGACGTCGTTGTGGCGCGCGGCGCCCTCGGCGATGCCGGCGCTGGAGATCGGCACCTCACCGAGGTGCGTCTCGGCGTCGACCGTGAACACCACGGCCGCCATCTTCCGCGCGCGGTAGTACCCGGCGATGCTGTCGAGGTCCGGGCGGGGACCGTCCGTGTTGAAGTACTTCGAGGCGGCATCCCGCAGGTCGCTCGGCAGCGACGAGTGCCCGTCGTGGTCGATCTCGATGTGCACGTGCGTGTCGATCGCGACGAGCGCGTCGACGTCGATGGCCGGCTCGTAGCGGGTCGTCACCGCTTCAGCTCCTCCGGGAGGGGCGGGAACGTCTCCCCGACGGACTGCCGACGCGCCTCGGCGATCTCCGGGAAGTCGCGCCGCAGGGCGTCGTACGACCAGCCGCCCTCGCGATAGGTCGTGAACACCGGCTCGGGGTGCGACCACACCTGGAGGCGGTCGCCCCCGATGCCGATCGCCTGACCGGTGACGCCGGACGCCTCGTCCGAGGCGAGATAGGCGATCGTCCCGGCGACGTCGTCCGACGTCCCGAAGCCGAGGTCGTGACGGAAGAACGCGGGCATCGGCTCGCCGTTCTGCTCCGCCTCGACGGCAGCGGCGAAGTACGGAACGGTGGCGGTCATCGCCGTCGCGGCGACCGGGATGACGGCGTTCACCGTGATGCCGGCACGGGAAAGCTCGAGTGCCCACGTGCGGACCATGCCGACGATGCCCGCCTTTGCGGCCGCGTAGTTCGTCTGCCCGAAGTTGCCGCGCTGCCCGGTCGGCGAGCCGATGCAGACGATGCGCCCGGCGACCTCGTGCTCCCGCATCCAGGTCGCCGCGGCACGCACGCACGTGAAGGTGCCGCGCAGGTGCACGTTGATGACGGTGTCGAAGTCGTCGTCGCTCATCTTCCAGAGCACGGTGTCGCGCAGGACGCCCGCGTTCGTGACGAGGATGTCGAGACCGCCGAAGGTGTCCACCGCCGTCCGCACGAGCTCGTCGGCCGTGGCTGTCGGTCCCACGGGCGCGACGACGGCGACGGCGCGACCGCCGGCGGCCTCGATCGATGCGACGGCCTCAGCTGCCGTGCCGGCATCCACGTCGTTGATCACGACGGATGCGCCCTGGCGGGCCAGCTCCTGCGCATATGCGAGTCCCAGACCACGTCCCGATCCGGTGACGACGGCGACCTTGCCCTCCAGCGTCATGGCTGCTCCTTCTCGTCGGTGTGAGGTTCACGGTTATGCAAACACACAATAATTGAACTTGTCAATGATTAATGTTCACCATCGTTGATACGATGGATCGATGGGCAGCCTGGGAGACACCGAGACCGCGCTGAGCGACGACATCAGCTTCCTCCTTGCGCGCGCCAGCGCGCTCTCGGTCGCCGCCGCCAACGCGGCCCTCGCTCCGCACGGGCTGCGCGCGCGGTCCTACTCGGTGCTGACAATGGTCACGGAAGACCTCCGGCCGTCGCAGAAGGACCTTGCCGAGTTCCTGCGCCTCGACCCCAGCCAGGTGGTCGCCATCGTGGACGAGCTCGAGAAGCGCGGACTCGTCGAGCGCGCACCGGATCCTGCAGACCGCCGCACCAAGATCATCGTCGCCACAGCGGCGGGCAAGCACCTGTGGGCGGTCGCGGCCGACGCCGTACGCTCCGCCGAGCACGAGACCCACGCGGCGATCTCCCCGGGCGAGCGCACTCGGATCGCCGAGATCCTTCGCGGACTCGCCTTTCCGACCGAGTAGCCCGGCGCGCACCCGTCCCGTCCAAGGGTCACGATCTGCTGGCCGCACCCACCGAACGTGACCCTTGAACAACACGAAGCACCCCGGAAGCACTCAAGCGCGCGACCTGGCCCCGTTCAAGGGTCACGATCTGCTGGCCGCACCCACCGAACGTGACCCTTGAACGAGAGCGGCCGGCGGCTGGCGGCCGGGCAGCCGGCGGCGGCAGCCAGGCTGGGCGGGGGACGCCTGGGCATCCCCAGAGCAGGGACGGGCTATGCCACCCCTGCCGGGGCGAAGCGGTCCACCAGCTCGAGCCCCCGACGCGCCCACGCGATCTCGTGGTCCGCACGCTCGACGAACCCCTCGTACGTGAATTCCTTGAAGGCGACGATCGCCTCAGCCGGATGCGCCTGATCCGTCTCGAGGCGGCGCCGGAGGGTCGGGTGGGATCGGTCCCGGATCGCGTCGAGCTGGCCCTGCCATTGGGCGCGCAGCGTCGAGTAGTGGTCGATGTGCTTGGTCAGGACCGCGCGGGCGGCGACGGGATCCGCCCATTCGAAGTAGGCGGCCCGCAGGTGCGCCGGGTCGCGCTCGAGCGGGTACTCGAAGGGCTCTGCCATCCAGTCCGAGAAGGCAGCCGATCCGGCCGGGGTGATCGAATACCGCAGCTTCGTCGAGCTCGGCCCGCGGGTGACGGATTCGACCTCGACGACACCGTCGGCCGCCATCCGCTTCAGCTCGGGATAGATCTGCGAGTCGGGAGCGTGCCAGACGTGCCCCACCGACACATGGAACGCCTTGGCGAGGTCGTATCCCGTCATCGGCTGGGCTGTGAGCAGCGCGAGCAGCGCGTACCGGAGGGTCATCGGGTCACGTCCTGGGGACTTGCGGCTGCCACCGTCCCACACTATCTTTGCGGTGATACCTATCACCATAGGTATTCCTGGATAGGTATTCACCGGAGACGAAGGAGTCCCGATGCCGGAGACGATGGCCGCGAAGCTGCTCGACTACCCCCGCAACGCCTGGTACGTGGCCGCGTGGGACCACGAGGTCGGGCGCAAGAGGATCCTGGCGCGCACCGTCGCCGGACGCCCGCTCGCCCTGTACCGCACCGAGGACGGCCGGCCCGTCGCGATGGCGGATGCCTGCTGGCACCGTCTGGCGCCGCTGTCGCATGGGGTGCTCGTCGGTCCGGAAGACATCCGGTGCCCGTACCACGGGCTCACCTTCAACTCGCGCGGTCGGTGCACGTCCATGCCGGCGCAGGAGACCATCAATCCGAGCGCCCTGGTCCCCTCCTTCCCCGTCGTGGACAGGTACCGGTACGTGTGGGTGTGGGTGGGCGACCCGGCGCTCGCCGACCCGGACACCATCCCCGACATGCACCAGATGACCGATCCGGAGTGGGCCGGCGACGGACTCACCATTCACGCGCCGTGCAACTACCAGCTCATCCTCGACAACCTGATGGACCTGACGCACGAGGAGTTCGTGCACAGTTCGAGCATCGGGCAGAAGGAGCTCAGCGAGTCCGACTTCATCACGAGCCACACCGGGAACACGGTCACCGTCGAGCGGTGGATACTCGACATCGACCCGCCGGCGTTCTGGCTGAAGAACATGCGCGACAAGTTCCCCGGCTTCACCGGCAAGGTCGACCGCTGGCAGATCATCCACTTCGAGGCGCCCGGCACGATCCGCATCGACGTGGGTGTCGCGAAGGCGGGCACGGGCGCACCGGAGGGTGACCGCTCGCAGGGTGTCAACGGCTACGTGATGAACACCATCAGCCCCGAGACCGACCGCACCAGCCACTACTTCTGGTCGTTCCAGCGCAACTATCGACTCGACAGCCAGCTCATCACGACGCAGCTTCGCGACGGCGTCCACGGCGTCTTCGGGGAGGACGAGGCGATGCTCGCCGCCCAGCAGGCCGCGATCGACGCCAACCCGGACTACGAGTTCTACAGCTTGAACATCGATGCCGGCGGCATGTGGGTGCGCCGCATCCTCGAACGGATGCTGGCGGCGGAAGGCCGCGAGCGCACCCCGCAGGCGGCACGCTGAGATGGCATCGTCGCATCAGGAGGTCTGGCAGGGCGGCACCGTCGCGTCCACCCGTCAGCTCACTCCCGAGATCCGCCGCGTCGAGATCGACGTCGACTCCCCGATCCGCGTCGACCCGGGCGCACACATCGACGTGCGCCTGCGGATCGGTGAGACGGAAGAACGACGCTCCTACTCGGTCGTCGAGGCGTCACCTGACGGCGCGCGCATCGCGGTCAGCGTCTACCTGTCCCCCGTGAGCCGCGGCGGCGCGGCAGCGATGAACGCGCTGCGTCCCGGCGACCGGGTCGCCCTCACCCAGCCGATGAACGACTTTCCTCTGCGGGTGGGCGCGGCGCAGTACGTGCTGGTCGCCGGCGGGGTCGGCGTGACGGCGATCTACGGCATGGCGGCGAGGCTCAAGGCGATCGGCGCGGACTACCGCATGGTGTACGCCGGGCGGAGCCGGCCGCTCATGGCCTATCTCGACGACCTCCGCGATGCGCACGGCGACCGCCTCTCGGTCCACGTGCGCGACGAGAGCACCTCCTTGTCCGTCCCCGATCTCATCGATTCAGTGGAGCCGGGCACCGAGGTGTACGTCTGCGGGCCCATTCGCCTGATGGATGCCGTCCGGCGCGCGTGGCTCGAGCGCGGGCTCCCGATCGCCGATGTGCGGATGGAGACGTTCGGCAACAGCGGGTGGTTCGAAGCGAAGGAGTTCACCGTCCGGATACCCGCGCTGGATCTCGAGACCCGCGTGGGGCCGGACCAGTCGATGCTCGAGGCTTTGGAGGCGGCGGGCGCCGACATGATGTACGACTGCCGCAAGGGCGAGTGCGGACTGTGCGAGGTCCGCGTCAGCGCGCTCGAGGGCGAGATCGACCATCGGGATGTCTTCTACAGCGAGCGCCAGCGCAGCGCGCGGGAGAAGATGTGCTGCTGCGTCTCACGCGTCGTCCCCGCGGCCGGCGGAAGCGCCGTCGTCACAATCGTGACGACCTGACGCACGGGTCGCCCCGAACATCGCCACCGTCTACGACTCGGTCCTTGCGTGAAGATCGGACGCCTCCTGTCGCGACCACGATATCGAGTTACGAAACGAGGAATCTCTGCGACCACCTCGAGCCGATCTCCGCGTCGAGTCCAGAGCGCCAGGGCTCATTCGCGAAGAGCGCACATGCATTCACCCGGGGAAGGGATGGCCGGAAGACGCGCCTGAGCCTCGGAGAGCCCCTGAAGCGACCGCTGTCCTTCCAAAACGCGACTACCGCTGTCACAGTCAGACTCCGCCCGAGTACGGCGAGGCACAGGCTGGCGGTCGCCGTGCTCCTCGAGCGCGCCGGGTGATCTCACATCCGCCCTCGCCCCGGCGTCTCCAGGACGAGACGAAAGGAACCATCATGAACACCAGGCACGCCGTGGTCGACACGCCCCTCGGCCCCGTCACGATCGTCGCCACCGGCGCCGCGATCACCGGGCTGTTCTTCGCCCACCACATCCGCAGACCCGCACAGGATTCGTTCGGTCCGGTGCGCATGCTCGAATCCGACGGCCTCCTCGCCGAGGCTGCCACGCAGCTGCAGGGCTACCTCGCCGGACGTCGACGCGACTTCGCTCTCCCGTTCGCCGCGGCGGGTGACGAGTTCCAGCACCGCGTATGGGACATCGTCGCCGCGATCCCGTTCGGTGAGA
>NZ_DATEJS010000365.1:0-31587 GCF_035277845.1 Microbacterium sp. | reverse complement strand
AGGGTTCGCATATTTCGGTCAGGGTTGGCGGCAACCGGGTGGCGGGCAAGCCCAGGTCCGTGGCCGGCCCGCATTATCCACAGGTAGGCGGAGGGGGCGGCGGCGAGGGCACCGGACATGACACCGTCGGGGGATGAACGTCGATGAGGCATCCGCGATCATCCGGACGCGGCCGCAGCTTGTGGCGCAGGGAATGACCCAGGCGTCGATCGGAGCGGCGGTTCGAAGCGGCGGATTGCACAAGGTCGGCCGAGGCTGCTTCGTCGAGGGAGACGCGTGGGATGCCGCGAATCACGAGGCTCGCCACCTCATGACCGTCGTGGCGACCGATCTGCGTGCCCACGGGGTGGTGTTCTCCCACGTCTCCGCCTGCATTCTGCACGGGCTTCCGCTCGTTCGGCATCTTCCCGGGCGGGTCCACACGAGTGGACGTGCGCTGAACGGCCAGGTGAGGCGCAGCGAACCGGAGGTCGCCCGTCACCAGGTTGCGGTCCTGGAACCGGACATCACCGACGTCGACGGCATCCGCTGCACCACCCTGGCCCGCAGCGTCGCCGACACGATCCGGTGCGTTCCCGAGGAGACGGCGCTCACGATCGCGGATGCCGCGATGCGGCGCATCGCCTGGGACGAGACGACACGCACATACGATGTCGCCGCGGGAGACCGCTTCCGCTCCGAGGTGCGGGCACAGCTCCCGGTCGGCGGTCGCGGCGTCAAGCAGGCGCGGATGATCCTCGATCTGGCAGACGGCCGGGCCGACGGGCCCGGCGAGAGCATCAGTCGCCTCTATCTGGTGCAGCTCGGCTACCCCGTTCCGACGCTGCAGGCGCGGGTGCGGGGTCAGAAGGGCGCATACCTCTTCCTCGACATGCTGCTCGAGGATCTCGGCGTGATCGCCGAGTTCGACGGGATGGTCAAATACAGCGACCCGGAGATGCTGGGCGGCCGGTCCACGGCGGAAGCCGTTCTCGACGAGAAGGCCCGCGAGGACTGGATTCGCGGCGTCACCGGGATGCGGGTCGTGCGGTGGGGGTGGGAGGACATCGCCTCGGTCGACACGCTGCGCCGACGCCTCCGCGCGTTCGGCCTCTACCCTCCGGGCCGGCCCCGACCCGCAAGCGACCATTTGTGATCGCGAACCCTCACCCGGTTACGCGAACCCTGGCTGGAATACCCCTTGCGGGCGTATTCGGGTCAGGGCTCGCGCATTTGGGTAAGGGTTCGCGGAGGGGGCGCCGGGCGGCGCGGGGGCGGGTCAGCTCACGCCGAGCTGGGCGTTGAGCACCATGACGGCGGCACCGCGGAGCACGATGTCCGGGCCCTGGCCGGTCATGCGGACGCGGATGTCGTCGTGGAAGACGGGCAGGGTGCGGGCGCGCAGCGTCGCGCGGGTCTGCTCGGCCACGACGCCCTCCAGCAGCTCGGTGGGTCCGGCGAGCACCACCTCGGACAGGTCGAGCGCCCCCACCACGGGCGCGAGCGCGATGCCGAGGCGCTCACCGGCATCCCGCAGCACGCTCTCGCGCTGGGACTCGTCCACGCCGGCCAGGCGCTCGGTCAGGGCGGGCACGGACAGCCAGGCCTCGAGGCATCCGCTCTTGCCGCACGAGCAGGCGGGGCCGCCGTCGGTGCCGACGGTGACGTGGCCGATCTCGCCGGCGGTGTGGCGGGCGCCCACCAGCGGCTGACCGCCGGCGAGGAGGCCCGAGCCGACGCCGCGGCCGACCTTCACCAGCAGCACGTCGTCCCGGGCGCCGCCGAACGTGTACTCGGCGAGCACCGCCGCGTTCGCGTCGTTCGCGACGATCACGGGCAGGTGCAGGGCCTCGCTCAGGATGCCGTCGAGGTCGACGCCGCTCCACGCGAAGTTGGGGGCGGCGAGCACCACGCCGGCGTCGTCGACCACGCCGGGCGTGCCCACCCCGACACCCAGCACCGGGGTCTGGGACAGCGCCACCAGACGCTCCGCCAGCGACACGACGGCATCGATGCGGGCCTCGGGCGTCGAGGGCTGCGGCACCGACTCCCGGGCGACGATCTCGCCGCTCAGCGTGAGCACGGCCCCGGTGAACGCGTCGGCGCCGGACAGGTCGATGCCGACGATGCGGTGCGCGTCGTGCGCGAGGTCGACGACCATCGCGGGCTTGCCCGGGCGGGGTGCGGTGCGCTCGCCGGTCTCGACGACGTAGCCGTCCTCCATGAGCTCGGCGACGAGGTCGGAGATCGAGACCCGGGTGAGCCGGGTGGCGCGGGCGAGGTCCGCGCGGCTCATCCCGCCGTTGTGGAACAGGGTCTGCAGCACGAGCGATCTGTTGTGCGCGCGGGCCTGTTCGGGCAGCACCTTGCGGTTGCGGCGCAGGGGCCTTCCGGCCTCGAACGGCGACTGCTCCATTGCCCGCCAATCTGTGACCGTACCGTTGTCTGACCGGGGCATTCGTGGGACCCGCGTCAAATACCATAGTAGGACGTGCACATCGGGGGAGTGACACAGGGATGACGCAGGATCCGGGCCAGAACGCCGACACCGCGACGCCGGTCGGGGGTGAGTCGGACGTGGTGTACGCCTGGGCGCCGACCCCGCCGGCGAAGCCCAAGCGGCACCTCGGCTGGTGGATCGGAACGCCCGTCGCGGCGGTCGTGATCGCCGCCGCCACGGCCTCGCTCGTGCTCATCGCGCCCGGGACGGCCGTCGCGGGCGTCTCCGTCGGCGGCATGACCGCCGGTGCGGCCGCGGAGGCGATCCAGCAGCAGCTCGCCAAGACCACCATCGAGGTCGCCGGGCCGAACGGCAACGTGTCGCTCACCGGCGCCGATCTCGGCGCCACGGTCGACGCGGAGGCGCTCGCCGCGTCTGCCTACTCGTCCCACCCGATGTGGAAGGTGGGCGCATGGTTCTCCGAGACGAAGGATGCCGACGTCACCCTGAACCCGGCCACGGCCGAGACGGCGCTGCGCACGGTCGCACCGTCGCTGTTCGTCGATCCGCACAACGCCACCGTCGCCTATGACAGGACGTCGTCGACCTACGTGGTCACGCCGGCGGTGGCGGGCCGCAGCGCTGATCTCACGGCGGTGACGGCCGCGGTGCGGCAGGCGTTCGTGACCGGCAAGCCCGCGCAGGACGTCGCCGTGAGGGGCGTCACCGTGCAGGCCGCCACCACGACGGACGCCGCCACGCAGACCGCGAAGACCCTCAACAGGATGCTCGCGACCGGCGGGTTCTACGTCGGCTCCGAGCGCACCGTCCCGGTGCCGCGCGCCACCCTGGCCTCCTGGCTCACGCTCACCACGAACGTCGACGGCAAGATCTCGATCGACGCGGATGCCGCGAAGATCCAGGCGCTCGTCCCGGGCCTCAAGGCGCAGATCGACCAGACGAGGGCCGACGGCACCGCGATCGCCGACAGCGAGGGCAAGATCCTCCGGGTCGACAAGCCGACGCTGGACGGCCGCACCCTCGGCGACACGTCGCACGTCGCCGCGGACTTCGCCGCGCAGCTCGCGAAGGGCGACGCCGCCTACACGCTGCCCGTCGCCGTGGTGCCGGGCAAGACCACCAAGATCGTGCGCCAGCTCGAGGTGGACCTCAGCCAGCAGCGCCTGTATCTGAGGCAGGACGGCAAGGTCGTCGACTCGTGGCTGATCTCGTCGGGGCACGACGTCACCCCCACCTTCACCGGCCACTACCGGGTCTACGTGCACCTGCCGCTGCAGACCATGCGCGGGTTCAACGTCGACGGCACCCCGTACACGACGCCGGACGTGCCGTGGATCATGTACTTCAACGGCGGCGAGGGCTTCCACGGCGTGTACTGGCACAACAACTGGGGCCACAAGATGAGCCACGGATGCGTCGGCATGCCGATCCCGCTCGCCAAGTACCTCTACGACTGGTCGCCGAACGACATCGAAGTCTGGGTGCACGACTGATCCTGAGGCGGCGCTCATGCGGCACTGGGGATCCGGGCCGCCGGGATTTCGCCCGTCACGCTAGCCTGGATGCATGACTGAGCTTCGCCTGGAGGAACTGTCCGCCTCGACCATCGTGGCGGTCAACAAGATGTCCCTGAAGCCCGGGCAGGAGAGCTTCCTCTCCCCGGTCAGCTACGGCGTCGCGGCGACCGTCGTGAACCCGCAGACCTCCTGGCAGCGCGTCGTGCTCGACGGAGACGACGTCGTCGGCTTCGTGAGCGCGAACTTCGACGGCGACGTGCTGCAGGAGCACTTCCAGTCCGTGCTGTGGCGCATCAACGTCGACGCCGACGAGCAGGGCAAGGGCGTCGGCCGCTTCCTCATCGCCGCGCTCATCGCCGAGGCCCGCGAGCGCGGCATGGACCACGTCAACGTGATCTACGAAGCCGGCGCCCAGGGGCCCGAGGCCTTCTTCGTCGCGGTCGGCTTCACCCCGGTCGGGGAGACCGAGTACGGCGAGGTCATCGCCGAGGTGCGCCTGTAGCCGATCGCCGGGCCCGGCCGCGGTCGGGCGGGGCGCTCAGGCGACGGCCGCTCAGGCGACGGCCGCCTGCAGCAGATTGTTCCACGGGTCGTCGAAGCTCACCGTGCGGCCGTCGTCGCGCACCTGGAATCCGTGGTCGCGCAGGCGCTCCTGCAGCGCGCCGAGCGAATCGGCATCCGGCAGCGTCAGATCGACGCGACCGAGGCCGAGCGCCGGCATCCGGGGTCCCGCGCCGCGCGACTCCCACACGTTCATCGCCATGTGGTGGTGGTACCCGCCGGCGCTGACGAACAGCGCGGTGCTGCCGAGCGAGGCGGTCTCGTCGAAGCCGAGGGCGTCGACGTAGAAGGCGCGCGCGGACGCGACATCGCCCACCGACAGGTGCACATGGCCGACGGTGGCGGCATCCTGCGCGGTCGCGCCGTCGGCGGCGGCCTCGGTGAGGTGCTCGCGCAGGAACGCGTTCGGGTCCAGGTACAGCGTGGCCATCTCGATCTGGCCGTGCGTCCACGACCACTCGGTGCGCGCGCGGTCCCAATACAGCTCGATGCCGTTGCCCTCGGGGTCGGTGAAGTAGAACGCCTGGCTGACGAGGTGGTCGGCGCTGCCGGTGAACGTGCCCGGCGCGTGCGTCGCGACCGAATACAGTGCGGCCGCGAGAGCCGCCTGGGACTCGAACAGGATGGCCGTGTGGTAGAGCCCGGCGGATCCCGCGGCGGCGTGGCGGAGCGACGGCTCGTGGCGCAGCACGACGATCGGATGCCCCGCCCGGCCGAGCGTCACGGTGTCGCCCTCGGCGCCCAGCACCTGCAGCGTCACGACGTCGCGGTAGAAGCGCGTCATGAGGTCGAGGTCGCCGACCAGCAGCGTGACCGCGCCCATCCGTGTGTCGGCCGCGAGGCGGTCACCGGATGCCGGGGCGAGATTCTCCATGTCAGGTGAAACCGCCCGGCATCCGGTTTTCATTCCTGTGAATGCGACCGGAGCCGGCCTCAGACGAGCGCGTCGATGATCGCGTTCAGCGTCGCCGACGGCCGCATGACCGCCGCGACCTTCGCCTCGTCCGGGTGGTAGTAGCCCCCGATCTCGACGGCCGAGCCCTGCACGGCGATGAGCTCGGCGACGATGGCCTCCTCGGCATCCGCCAGCTGCTGCGCGACGGGACCGAAAGCGGCCGCGAGCTCGGCGTCCGCCGTCTGGCCGGCCAGCTCCTGCGCCCAGTACAGCGCCAGGTAGAAGTGGCTGCCGCGGTTGTCGATCGTGCCGAGGGCGCGGCCGGGCGATTTGTCGTTCTCGAGGAACGTGCCGGTCGCGCGGTCGAGCGTGTCGGCGAGCACCTGCGCCTTCGCGTTGCCGGTGAAGCCGGCGTAGTGCTCGAAGGATGCCGCCAGCGCGAAGAACTCGCCGAGCGAATCCCAGCGCAGGTAGTCCTCGGCGAGGAGCTGCTGCACGTGCTTGGGTGCAGAGCCGCCGGCGCCCGTCTCGAACAGGCCGCCGCCGGCGAGCAGCGGCACGATCGAGAGCATCTTCGCCGACGTGCCGACCTCGAGGATCGGGAAGAGATCCGTGTTGTAGTCGCGCAGCACGTTTCCGGTGACCGAGATGGTGTCCTCGCCGCGGCGCATCCGCTCGAGCGAATAGCGGGTGGCATCCGCCGGCGCGAGGATCTCGATCGTGAGGCCCTCGGTGTCGTGGTCGGCCAGGTACTCGCGCACCTTCGCGATGAGGGAGGCGTCGTGCGCGCGGGTCTCGTCGAGCCAGAACACGGCGGGGGATCCGGTGGCACGGGCGCGCGAGACGGCGAGCTTCACCCAGTCGCGCACGGCGACGTCCTTGGTCTGGGTGGCGCGCCAGATGTCGCCCGGGCGCACCGCGTGCTCGAGCACGACGTCGCCCGCCGCGGTGACCACCTGGACGGTGCCGGCGGCCTCGATCTCGAAGGTCTTGTCGTGGCTGCCGTACTCCTCGGCGGCCTGGGCCATGAGGCCGACGTTCGGCACGGTGCCGATGGTCGCCGGGTCGAGGGGGCCGTTCGCGATGACGTCCTCGATGACGGCCTGGTAGACCCCGGCGTACGACGAGTCCGGGATGACCGCCAGCGTGTCGTCCTCGCCGCCGTCGACGCCCCACAGCTTGCCGCCGTTGCGGATGAGGGCGGGCATCGAGGCGTCCACGATCACGTCTGACGGCACGTGCAGGTTGGTGATGCCCTTGTCGGAGTTGACGTACGACAGGCGGGGGCCGCGGCCGAGGTCGGCGGTGATCGCGTCGACGACGTCGGTGCGGCCGGCCGCGGTCAGGCCGTCGAGGATCGAGCCGAGACCGTTGTTCGGGGTGAGGCCCTCGGCGGCGATCACGTCGCCGTAGCGGTCGAACACGTCGGCGAAGTAGGTCTTCACGACGTGGCCGAAGATGATCGGGTCCGAGACCTTCATCATGGTCGCCTTGAGGTGCACCGAGTAGAGCACGTCGTCGGACTTCGCCTGGGCGAGGGCGTCGGCGAGGAACGCGTCGAGGGCGGCGGCGTCCAGGAACGTGGCGTCGATGATCTCGCCCGGCAGCACCTTGAGGTTCTGCTTGAGCGGCGTGACGGTGCCGTCCGCCGCGACGTGCTGGATGGTGAGCACGTCGTCGTCGGGGGAGACCCACGACTTCTCGTTGGTGCGGAAGTCGTCGTGGCCCATGGTCGTCACGCGGGTCTTGGAGCCGGCGGCGAACGCCTTGTTGCGGTGGGGGTGCTTGCGCGCGTAGTTCTTCACCGACAGCGGGGCGCGGCGGTCGCTGTTGCCCTCGCGCAGCACCGGGTTCACCGCGGAGCCCTTGATGCGGTCGTAGCGGGCCTTGGCATCCTTCTCGTCGGCGGTCTGCGGGTCGTCCGGATAGTTCGGGATGTCGTAGCCCTGCGCCTGCAGCTCGGCGATCGCGGCCTTCAGCTGCGGGATCGACGCGGAGATGTTCGGCAGCTTGATGATGTTCGCCTCGGGCAGCGTCGCGAGGCCGCCGAGTTCGGCGAGGGCGTCGCCCACCTGCTGCTCGGGCGTGAGGCTCTGCGGGAACGCCGCCAGGATGCGGGCCGCGAGCGAGATGTCACGCGTGTCGAGCTGCACGCCCGCCTGCGAGGCGATGGCCTGCACCATCGGCAGGAACGACGCGGTCGCCAGCGCCGGGGCTTCGTCGGTGTGCGTGTAGATGATGGTGGAGTCAGGCACAGAGGTCTCCCGTCCGGGGGTCTTTTCGCGGTCGTCCCAGTCTACCGGGCCGGGAGATTTATCTCGACGTCGAGATATCTTGTCGGAGGGCGAGGCGTTTCGTCTCGTCGCTGCGCTCCTCGCTCAACGACCGGTGGGGACGCTCAGGCGAAGCGCCGGCGGCCGGCGATGACTCCGGCGGTGACCGCGATCACGGCGAAGCCGAGCCCGATCCAGGTCAGCCCCATGGTCCACAGGCACACCGTGGCGCCCGCGTAGACGAGCAGCTCCACGATCGCGCGGACGAAGGGGTGCACGTGCAGTACGGCCCGCGGTGAGACGAACAGCGCCCAGACGAGGATGGCGAGCACCGGGGTGCCGATGCCGAACAGCAGGTTCCACGCGAACGGCCACCCGGCGAAGCCCCAGAACGCGAAGGTCCCGAATGCGAACAGCTCGCAGGCGAAGGCGACGAGGTCGACCGCGGTGAGCGGCGCGCGCGTGCCGGCGGGCTGGGGGTCGGTCATGGCTTCCAGTTTACGTCGGCGCCGCGGGCGCGAACGTCAGGGGATCCGGATGCCGGCGGACCGCCAGCGCGGCACGAGACCGGCGATGCGCGCGGCGAAGGAGTCCCAGTCGTGGGCGGCGGCCGGGCTCCAGGCGATCTCGGCGATCGCGCCGATGCGCGGGAACGCGAGCTGCTCGAGGTCGCCGAGGTCGCGGGCGGTCTCGGACCACAGCGGCGCCTCGATGCCGAGGATCTGCTGCTCGCCGACGCCGTCGAGGATCGCGGTCGGCTCCCAGTCGTACGCGTCGCGCAGCGTCGTCACGCCCTTCGCCCACACGAGCCCGAGCGGGGAGAGCGCGTCGAACTTCATGTCCAGGTAGGCGACGTCGGCCGGCGACAGGATCAGCCCGCCGCGGGTCGCGAACGCGCGGGCCGGGGCATCCTGACCCTCCTGCGGCTGCACGAAGTTCCAGTACTGCCCGACGGTCGACGGGTGGATGCCGGCCACGGCGCCCGCCTCGTGCCAGGCGACCGGGATCTTGCCTGCCGCCGCGACGATCGCGGTCGCCTTCTCGACGAACGCCGCGTAGTCCGCCGGGTCGGTGCCGAGGCACTCGTCCCCGCCGATGTGCAGATACGGGCCGGGCGTGATCGCGGCGAGTTCGCCGAAGACGTCGGCGAGGAACGCGTCGACGGCGGGGTCGTCGTGCTTGAGCGACGAGAATCCGACCGCGAACCCGGTGTACGGGAAGCCGCGCGTCGGGATGCCTCCGCCGAACGCCTCGGCCGTCTCGAGGATGTGGTCGGAGATCACCGGGTCGGCGACCAGCCCGGGATAGGCGACGCCCACGGCGTGGGTGTGACCGGGCACGTCGATCTCGGGCACCACGGTCATGTGCCGGGAGGCCGCGTGATCGAGGATCGCCGTCCAGTCGGCCTGGGCGTAGTACCCGCCCGGGTCGCCGAGCGCGCTCGTGCCGGAGGCCTTCTCGGTCAGCTCGGGCCGGGAGTCCAGGGCGATGCGCCAGCCCTGGTCGTCGGTCAGGTGCAGGTGCAGGTGGTTGAACTTCAGGGATGCCGCGTGGTCGATGTACGCCCTGACGGTCTCGACCGGCTGGAAGTGCCGGGCGACGTCGAGCATCACCCCGCGGTAGCGGAAGCGCGGGGCATCCTGGATCTCGACCGCCGGGTAGACGCCGTCGGTCTCGAGCTGAGCGAGCGTCTGCCGCGCGTAGAAGGCGCCGGCGGGGTCGGCGGCCATGATCCGGATGCCGCGCTCGGTGACCTGCAGGGAGGAGGACTCCGGGCCGCCGGTCGACGCGTCCACGGTGACGGTGAGGTGCAGGTCGTCGGGATCGGCCGGCCGGTACGGCGCGGCATCCGTCAGCGTGACGGATGCCGGCAGGGGGACGAGCGGCAGCGACGGCGCAGTCATGTGAGGAAGCCTAACGAACCGGGGGTGCAGAACCGCGTTTCGGCTCGCTGGGTCGCTCAACGACCGGGGGTGGCGATCTCCGCTAAGCTCGACGTGTCGCGACTGGCGTTGAGGTGGCTTACCACCGGGGAGCGACCCACACGGCATTCGACCGCACGCCTGGGCCGGAGCGACACACTCGTACCGCCCGCCGTGAAGGGATGCCCATGACCGACCAGTTCTTCAACGCCCCGCTCGCCGACGTCGACCCCGAGATCGCCGAGGTGCTCGACCGGGAGCTCAAGCGCCAGCAGACGTTCCTGGAGATGATCGCCTCCGAGAACTTCGTGCCCGTCTCCGTGCTGCAGTCGCAGGGCTCGGTGCTGACCAACAAGTACGCCGAGGGCTACCCGGGACGCCGCTACTACGGCGGCTGCGAAGAGGTCGACGTCGCCGAAGAGCTGGCGATCGCCCGCGCCAAGGAGCTGTTCGGCGCCGAGTTCGCGAACGTGCAGCCGCACTCCGGGGCATCCGCCAACGCCGCCGTGCTGCACGCCATCGCGCGTCCCGGCGACAAGCTGCTCGGCCTCTCGCTCGACCAGGGCGGCCACCTGACCCACGGCATGAAGATCAACTTCTCCGGTCGCCTGTACAACATCGTCGCGTACGGCGTGAACCCCGAGACGTCAGTCATCGACATGGACGAGGTGGAGCGCCTCGCCGAGGAGCACCAGCCGAACGTCATCATCGCCGGCTGGTCGGCCTACCCGCGTCAGCTCGACTTCGCCCGCTTCCGCGAGATCGCCGACAAGGTCGGGGCACTCCTCTGGGTCGACATGGCGCACTTCGCCGGTCTCGTCGCCGCGGGCCTGCACCCGAACCCGGTGCCCTTCGCCGACGTCGTCTCGTCGACCGTGCACAAGACCATCGGCGGCCCCCGCTCGGGCTTCATCCTCACCAACGACGCCGACATCGCCAAGAAGATCAACTCGGCCGTGTTCCCGGGCCAGCAGGGCGGTCCGCTCATGCACGTGATCGCCGCCAAGGCGACCGCGTTCAAGCTCGCCGGCACCCCGGAGTTCAAGGAGCGGCAGGAGCGCGTGCTCCGCGGTGCCGCGATCCTCGCCGACCGCCTCTCGCAGCAGGACGTGAAGGATGCCGGCATCACCGTGCGCTCGGGCGGCACCGACGTGCACCTCGTGCTCGTCGACCTGCGCGACGCCGAGATCGACGGCAAGCAGGCCGAAGACCTGCTGCACGACATCCACATCACCGTGAACCGCAACGCGGTGCCGAACGACCCGCGCCCGCCGATGGTGACGTCGGGTCTGCGCATCGGCACGCCGGCGCTCGCGACCCGCGGGTTCGGCGACGCCGAGTTCACCGAGGTGGCCGACGTGATCGCCCTGGCCCTTCAGCCGGGTGCGGATGTCGAGGCGCTGCGCGCCCGCATCGACGCGCTCGCCGAGGCGTTCCCGCTGTACCCGGACCTGCAGCAGTGACGGCACGGGTCCTCGACGGCCGGGCGGCGTCCGCCGCGATCACGGCGGAGCTGACCGAACGGGTCGCGGCGCTGCGCGAGCGCGGCGTGGTGCCCGGCATCGCGACCGTGCTGGTGGGCGCCGATCCGGCATCCCAGCTGTACGTCGGGATGAAGCACAAGCAGTCCACCGCGGTCGGCATGAACTCGATCCAGCGGGAGCTGCCGGCGGATGCCACCCAGGCCGAGGTCGAGGCGCTGATCGACGAGCTCAACGCCGATCCGGCGTGCCACGGGTATATCGTGCAGCTGCCGCTGCCGAAGCACCTGGACACCGACGCGATCCTGGAGCGCATCGACCCGGCGAAGGACGCGGACGGCCTGCACCCGACCAACCTCGGCCGGCTCGTGCTCAACGTGAACGGGCCCATCGAGACCCCGCTGCCGTGCACGCCGCGCGGGGTCATCGAACTGCTGCTGCGCAACGACTACGACCTGCACGGCAAGCACGTCGTCGTCGTGGGCCGCGGGGTCACCATCGGCCGGTCGATCGGACTGCTGCTGACCCGTCGCGCGATCAACGCGACGGTGACGCTGACGCACACCGGCACGGTGGACATGCCGTTCTACCTGCGGCAGGCGGACGTGATCGTCGCGGCGGCGGGCGTGAAGCACCTCATCCGCCCGGAGGACGTCAAGCCCGGCGCCGCCGTGCTGGATGTCGGCGTCACCCGTGAGCCCGGCGTCGACGGCGGCAAGGACCGCGTGTTCGGCGACATCGCCCCGGGCGTCGACGAGGTCGCCGGCTGGATCTCCCCGAACCCCGGCGGGGTCGGGCCGATGACCGTCGCCCTGCTGATGACCAACGTCGTCGAGGCCGCCGAGCGGGCGGCGGACCGATGACCGAGCGGCTGCGGTGGGGCATCCTCGCGACCGGGTCGATCGCGGGTCAGATGACCGCGGACCTGCGGGTCGCGGGATTCCCCGTCGTCGCGGTCGGCTCGCGCCGCCTCGACAGTGCTCAGGCGTTCGCCGGCGCGCACGGCATCCCCCGCGCGCACGGCAGTTACGAAGAGCTCGTCGCGGATCCGGATGTCGACGCGGTCTACATCGCGACGCCGCATCCGATGCACGCGGAGAACGCGCTGCTGGCGCTCGACGCCGGCAGGCACGTGCTCGTCGAGAAGCCGTTCGCGCTCAACGCCGCCGAGGCGCGGTGGATCGCGGACCGCGCGGCCGAGCGCGGCCTGGTCGCACTCGAGGCCATGTGGACGCGGTGGCTGCCGCACATGGTGCGGGTCCGCGAGCTCGTGCGCTCCGGCGCCCTCGGGGAGCTGCGGTCGCTGCAGGCCGACCACGGGCAGCGTCTGTCCGCCGACCCGGAGGGGCGGCTGCTCAACCCGGCCCTCGGCGGCGGTGCGCTGCTCGACCTCGGCATCTACCCGCTGTCGTTCGCGTGGGACGTGCTCGGCGAGCCCGACCGGGTGCTGGCCCTCGCCACGCCGGCGGTGACCGGGGTGGATGCCACCACCTCG
Source organism: Microbacterium sp. (assembly GCF_035277845.1). Classification (GTDB taxonomy): domain Bacteria; phylum Actinomycetota; class Actinomycetes; order Actinomycetales; family Microbacteriaceae; genus Microbacterium. The sequence continues at coordinate 19,003 of NZ_DATEJS010000365.1, read as the reverse complement.
ATCCTGCTCGGCTATCCCGGCGGACAGCAGGCGGTGCTGCAGTGCGGGCTGGATGCCGCGTCCCCGATCACCGCGTCGATCGTCGGGACGAAGGCGCGCATCGAGATCGACGCGTGGTGGTTCTCGCCGACCACCTTCCGGCTCATGGAGGGCGAGGACACCGTGCTCGAGGAGTTCGACGGGCGTGTGCCCGCCGGCAGCGGGCGGCAGTTCCAGGCGCTCGAACTCGAGCGGCTGGTGGCGTCCGGAGCCGTCGCGGGCGACATCCTGCCCCCGGACGAATCCGTCGCGATCATGGGCACCCTCGACGAGATCCGTCGCCAGATCGGGCTCAGCTTCCCGGGGGAGTGACCGGCCTCAGCGGCGGGCCTCCGCCGCGGCGAGGGCCTCGCGCGCACCCCGCGTGGGCGCCACCTGCACGAGGCCCCGGTAGAGCGCGATCAGGGCGTCGCGGTCCACGACGCCGGTGCGGGCACGGTCGCAGTGCACCGACTGGATCGCCGCCTCGAGCTGGAAGCGTCCGCCCGGCTGACCGGCCGACGGACGGCTGAGCCGGGCCGCGCGGTGCAGCAGCGCCTCGCCCTCGGCGATGAGCTCGGCATCCCACTGGGCCGGGTCCTGCTCGTCGAGCGGCGGCCACGGGATGCGGGCGCGGGCGGGCGCACGGGACTGCGCGAGGGTGAGCAGGGCGGCGAGCCCCCACGCCTCGGCGTCGGTCTCCAGCAGGCTCGCGGTGAGCACGGCCAGCCATCGGGCCTCGTCGGCGACGGAGGTGCGCACGTCGTCACCGGCGTCCGCGAGGGGTTCGAGCCAGTCGATCGCGTAGGCCGCGTAGATCGCCTCGAGCACCGCGGTGGTGCGTCCGGGCATGTCGGCGCGCGTCGGCAGGCGGAACGGGATGCCGGCATCCCGGATCTTGCGCTTGGCGCGCACCAGACGCTGCGCCATCGCGGCAGCGGGGACGTCGAAGGCCGCGGCGATCTGCGCGGCCTCGAAGCCGAGCACGGTCTGCAGCATGAGCGGGGTGCGGATGCCGGGATCGATCGCCGGGTGCGCGCAGGCGAACAGCAGTTCGAGGCGGCGGTCGGGGATCGCGTCGCCGCGCTCCAGGAGCCCGGCGACGTCGTCCGCGGTCGCGGGGGAGGTCTCGGGGTCGAGCGGGGCGGACGTGCGGTGCGCGGCGGATCCGAGCACGTCGCGCAGGCGGTTGCGGGCCACGGTGAGCAGCCATCCTTCGGGGTTGTCCGGCACACCGGCATCCGGCCAGGTCCGAAGCGCCTTCTCGAGCGCGTCGGACAGGCAGTCCTCGGCGAGGGCGAGGTCGCCGGTGCCGGATGCCAGCAGGGCCACGAGCCGGCCGTACGAGGCCCGCACCGTGCGCTGCGCGGCGGTCCGGACCTCCTCGGCCGTGCTCATGCGGCGCTCACCGGACCGGGGATGCGCCCTGCCAGGCGCCGTCGGCGTACCGGGTCGCGACCGGGCGCACCTCGACGGCGCCCCACGCCACCGCGGGAGCCTTCCCGGCCCACGCGATCGCGGCATCCAGGTCGTCCACCTCGATCACGAAGGTGCCGCCGAGCTGCTCCTTCGTGTCGGCGAACGGACCGTCCTGAACGACGAGCTCGCCGTCGTGCAGCCGCACCGTGGTGGTCGCCGACGAGGGATGCAGCACCTCGGCGCTGCGCAGCACGCCCGCGGCATCCAGCGCGCCGGCGTACTCCGCGAACGCGCGCATGCCGGCCTCGAGGGCCTCGGGGCCCAGGTCGTCGGCGCTCATCTCCGGGTAGTGCAGCAGGAGTGTGTATCGCATGATCCGTCCTTCCGTAGGGGTTCGACGTGATGATGACGACTCAGGATGCCGCGGATCGACATCCCCTCAGTAACCGGCGCGGGGGGTTCTGTCGGCGGCGGGGATGAACCGGGCGGCGAGGGCCTCGGACTGGCGGGCGAGGATCGACACGTCGGCGGCGACCGCGACGAACGCGGCCCCGTTCGCCATGTACTGCTCGGCGGCGACCGGGTCGAAGGCGTTCACGCCCACCGGCTTGCCGGCTTCTCGCACCGCATCGAACGTGCGCTGCACGGCCGCGAGCACGTCCGGGTGCGTCTGCTCACCGAGCACCCCGACGGAGGCCGCGAGGTCGGCGGGGCCCACGAAGATGCCGTCGATGCCGTCGACCGCGGCGATCTCGGCGGCGTGCTCCACGGCTTCCGCGGACTCGATCTGGACGAACAGCGACACGTGGGAGTCCGCGTCGCCGAGGTAGCCGTCCACGCGGTTCCAGCGTGCCGAGCGCGACAGCGAGGACCCGACGCCGCGGCGCCCCCGCGGCGGATACCGCACCGCTTCGACGAGCGCCCGTGCCTGGTCCGCGTTCGACACCATCGGCACCAGCACGGTCTGTGCTCCGACGTCGAGCACCTGCTTGAGGATGACGTCCTCGCCGAACGGCACCCGCACCACCGGCGTCACCGGGTACGCCGCGACGGCCTGCAGCTGCGCGAGCACCGACGGCAGGGTGTTCGCGGAGTGCTCCATGTCGATGAGCAGCCAGTCGGCGCCGGAGCCGGCGAGGATCTCGGCGATGAGCGGGCTGCCCGAGCACGCCCACAGGCCGACGAGGGGCCGGTCGGATGCCGCGAGGCGCTCGCGGAAGGTCGGTGTCAGCTGAAGCGGCATGTGATCGTTCCCATCGGTCCGTAGTCGCACAGCACGCTGTCGCCCGGCGACACCCACATCGGCCGGGTGAACGACCCGGCCAGGATGATCTCGCCCGCCTCGAGCCGGTCGCCGTGATGGTGCATCTTGTTCGCCAGCCACGCCACCCCGGTCGCCGGGTGATTGAGCACCGCCGCCGCGACGCCCGACTCCTCGATCGTCTCGTTGCGGTACAGGAGCGCCGAGACCCAGCGCAGGTCGATCTGGTCGGGCCGCATCGGGATGCCGCCTGTCACCATGCCGCCGTACGCCGCGTTGTCGCTGATCGTGTCGACGATCGTGCGGCCCTCGAGCTCGATGTGCGAGTTCAGGATCTCGAGCGCCGGCGTCACGTACTCGGTCGCGCGCAGCACGTCGAACAGCGAGCAGTGCGGACCCTCCAGCGGCTCCTTCAGCACGAAGGCCAGCTCCACCTCGATGCGCACGTTCGAGAACTGCGCGGAGTCGATCACCGAGCCGTTCTCGTACACGGTGTCGTCGAACATGACGCCGTAGTCGGGCTCCGAGATGCCGGTCGCCTGCTGCATCGCCTTGGACGTGAGCCCGATCTTGCGGCCGACGAGGCGGCGACCGGATGCCAGCATCCGGTCCCGCCACACCCGCTGGATCGCGTACGAGTCCTCGATCGCGGCATCCGGATACCGCGCGGTGATCCGGGGGATCACGGTGTGCGCGCGGTCGGCTTCCGCGAGCTCGTCCGCGATCTGCGCGACTGTTTCTGGGGGGAGCATGGGGACATCCTCTCGTGAACGCCCCCCGGTCGTTGAGCGACACTTCGTCTCGCTGCGCTCGCTCAGTGCGGGTCTTCGCGAGTCGAAACGCAATGACGACGCGAAGGTCAATGCGTTTCGTCTCGTCGCTGCGCTCCTCGCTCAACGACCGGGTGGTGGTCGACCGGGTGGGGGTTACAGCTGGTGCCCCAGCTTGTACTCGCCCTGCTTCCACTCGGGCATCGTCTCGGCGTCGTCCTGGCGCGTGTAGCTGAAGCCGTCGGCGCCGATGGTGACGGCCATCTCGGACGAGTCGGTGCGGGCCACGACCGGCTGCGGGTTGCCGTCGAGGTCGAGCACGAGGGAGGCGTCCGTGTACCAGCTGGGCACGACGGGGTTGCCCCACCAGTCGCGGCGCTGGTTGTCGTGCACGTCCCACGTGATGACCGGGTTGTCCGGGTCGCCGGTGTAATAGTCCTGCGTGTACACCTCGACGCGGTGCCCGTCGGGGTCGCGCAGGTACAGGTAGAACGCGTTCGAGACGCCGTGGCGGCCCGGGCCGCGCTCGATCGCGTCCGAGCGGCGCAGGGCGCCCAGCTTGTCGCAGATCGCGAGGATGTTGTGCTTCTCGTGCGTCGCGAAGCACACGTGGTGCATGCGCGGGCCGTCGCCGCCGGTCATGGCGGTGTCGTGCACGGTGGGCTTGCGGCGCATCCACGCGGCGTAGACGGTGCCCTCCTCGTCCTGGATGTCCTCCGTGACGCGGAAGCCCAGGTCCTGCATGTACCGCACCGCGCGCGGCACGTCGGGGGTCACCTGGTTGAAGTGGTCCAGCCGCACGAGCTCCCCGGGGATGTGCAGGTCGTAGCGCCACGACATCCGCTCGACGTGCTCGGTCTGGTGGAAGAACTCGTAGGGGAAGCCGAGGGGGTCCGTCACGCGCACCGAGTCGCCGATGCCCTTGGTGAAGCCCTCCGGGTTGCGGCGCACGTCGCAGCCGAGCTCGGTGTAGAAGGCGACGGCCCGATCGAGGTCCTCCGGGGTGCGCACGCGGTACGAGAACGCGGCCACGGCGGCCACGGGCCCCTTGCGCAGCACCAGGTTGTGGTGGATGAACTCCTCGGTCGAGCGCAGGTAGATGGTCTCGTCGTCCTCGGCGGTCACGTACAGGCCCAGCACGTCGACGTAGAACACGCGGGATGCCTGAAGGTTGGTGACGACGAGGTCCATGTACGCGCAGCGCAGCACATCCGGCGGGCTGGCTTGCGGGGTCGGCACCGGGTTGGAGGTTTGGATCGGGGCCTCCTGGCTCACGTAGAAGCCGGAGGAGGTGAGGGTCATGTCGTCGCGGTTGGTCATTTCAGCGTCCTTGCTATCGGCCCGGTCGTTGAGCGAGCGAAGCGAGTCGAAACGCAGTGACCTCGTGAGGTACATGCGTTTCGTCTCGTCGCTTCGCTCCTCGCTCAACGACCGGTGGTTGTGTTCTTTCAGTGCTTGCCGAAGGTGGGGTTGTGCACCTTGCCGAGGGTGATGTGCACGGCCTGCTGGTCGGTGTAGAAGTCGATCGAGCGGTAGCCGCCCTCGTGACCGAGGCCGGAGGCCTTCACGCCGCCGAACGGGGTGCGGAGGTCCCGCACGTTGTTGCTGTTCAGCCACACCATGCCCGCCTCGACGCCCTGCGAGAAGTTGTGCGCGCGCTTGAGGTCGTTGGTCCAGATGTACGCGGCGAGACCGTACTTGGTGTTGTTGGCGAGGGCCAGCGCCTCCTCGTCGGTGTCGAACGGGGTGATCGCGACGACCGGGCCGAAGATCTCCTCCTGGAAGATGCGGGCATCCGGCGACACGTCCGCGAACACCGTCGGGGCGACGAAGTTCCCGGTGTCGAAGCCGTCCGGGCGGCCGCCGCCGGCGACGAGACGTCCCTCGCCCTTGCCGATCTCGACGTAGCTCATCACCTTGTCGTAGTGCTCCGGGTGCACGAGCGCGCCGACTTCGGTCTGCGGGTCGTGCGGGTAGCCGACCTTCACGCGCTGGGCCTGCGCGGCGTAGCGCTCCACGAACTCGTCGTACACGTCGCGCTGCACGAGGATGCGGCTGCCGGCGGTGCAGCGCTCGCCGTTGAGCGAGAACACGCCGAAGATCGTGGCGTCGATGGCGGCATCCAGGTCCGCGTCGGCGAAGACGACGGCCGGCGACTTGCCGCCGAGCTCCATCGACAGCCCCTTGAGGTAGGGCGCCGCGTTGCCGAAGATCAGCTGGCCGGTGCTCGACTCGCCCGTGAACGAGATGAGCGGCACGTCGGGGTGCTTCACGAGTGCGTCGCCGGCATCCTCGCCGAGGCCGTTGACGAGGTTGAAGACGCCCTTGGGCAGGCCCGCCTCCTCGAAGATGCCGGCCCAGAGGGATGCCGACAGCGGCGTGAACTCGGCGGGCTTCAGCACCACCGTATTGCCGGTCGCGAGCGCCGGGCCGAGCTTCCACGACTCGAGCATGAACGGCGTGTTCCACGGGGTGATGAGGCCCGCGACGCCGATCGGCTTGCGGTTCACGTAGTTGATCTGGCGGCCCGGCACCTTGAAGGTGTCGTCCGCCTGCGCCACGATCAGGTCGGCGAAGAAGCGGAAGTTCTCGGCGGCGCGGCGGGCCTGGCCGAGTGCCTGCGTGATCGGCAGGCCGGAGTCGAAGGACTCGAGCTCCGCGAGGCGCGCGTCGCGCGACTCGACGATGTCGGCGATCTTGTGCAGCACGCGCGAGCGCTCGCGGGGAAGCATCCGCGGCCAGGGGCCCTCGTCGAATGCGCGCTTGGCGGCGGCGACGGCCTTGTCGACGTCCGCCTTCTTGCCCGCGGCGGCCTTGAGGTAGGTCTCGTTCGACACCGGGTCGAGCACGTCGAAGGTGTCGCCGTCCACCGAGTCGACGAACTCTCCGTCGATGTAGTGCTGGATGCGGGTGGGCAGGTCGGCGGGGACGTGCGCCTGGGTGTAATCGCTCATCGATTCCTCCGGATGGGGGTGGTCAGTGGTGGTCGTGGATGTCGGAGTGCCGGGCGGCGATGAACGCGTCCATCGTGCGCCAGCGGTGGTTTCGGGCGGCGAGCTCGATCTCGAGCGGATCGGCGCCGCGGCGGATCAGCTCGATGATCTCGGTGTGCTCGTCGACGGAGTGGTGCGCACGCCCGGGGACGAACGCGAACGTGGAGTCGCGCAGGCGGCCGAGGCGTCCCCAGCCGCGCTGCACCAGGTCGAGGATGTGCGGGTTCGGGCAGGGCTCGTACAGCAGCGAGTGGAACTGCTGGTTGAGCACCGTGAACACGTGCGGGTCGAAGTGCTCGAGCAGGGTGTGCATGCGCTCGTTGACGGCCTGCGCGGCATCCAGCACGTCGGGGGTCAGCAGCGGCGCCGACAGCGCGGTCGCCGCCCCTTCGACGAGCCCGAGGGTCTGCATGGTGAAGACGTACTCGCTCTCGTCGACGAGGGCGACCCGGGCGCCGACGTTGCGCTCGAACGTGACGAGACCCTCGGCCTCCAGCCGCCGCACCGCTTCGCGCACCGGCACGACGCTCATGCTCAGCTCGGCGGCGATGGAGCCGAGCACGAGCCGGTAGCCCGGGCTGTAGTCGCCCGCGCTGATGCGGTCGTGCATGTACTCGTAGGCGAGTTCGGATTTGCTGACGGCGGCCACGGTGCTCACGCGTGCTCCTGGTCGTAGATCGCGCGCCAGGCGGCGTTCATCGGGAAGAGGCCGTCGACGGGATGCCCCTCCGCCACCTTGGCGGCGATCCAGGCATCCTCGTCCTCCTGGGCGAGGGCCGCGTCGACGACCTCCTCGACGAGGGCGGGCGGGATGACGATGACGCCGTCGTTGTCGCCGACGATGACGTCGCCCGGCTGCACCGTGGCACCGCCGCAGGCGATCGTGATGTCGTGGTCCCAGGGCACATGCTTGCGCCCGAGCACGGCGGGGTGGGCGCCGTTGCTGTACACCGGGATGCCGACCGCGGCGACGGCGTCGTGGTCGCGGACGCCGCCGTCGGTGACGATGCCGGCGGCGTGCTGCGCGTTCGCACGGATCGCGAGGATGTCGCCGAGCGTGCCGGACCCCGCCTCGCCACGCGCCTCGATCACGATGACCTCGCCCTCGCGGACGGCGTCGAACGCGCGCTTCTGCGCGTTGTAGCCGCCGCCGTGGCTCGTGAAGAGGTCTTCGCGGTTGGGGACGAACCGCAGGGTCTTCGCGGTGCCGACGAGCTTCGCCTCCGGATGCAGGGGAGCGACGCCGTCGATCGTGACGTTGTCGAGGCCCCGCTTGCGCAGCTGCTGGGAGAGCCCGGCCACCGGGACGGCCTCCAGCTTGGCGCGCAGCTCGGGGCTCAGCGCCGGGGCGGCGTCGACGGGCCCGACGACCTCGGGAAGTCCGGCGAGTTCGCGCGACCCCCACGCCTCGGCGCGCTGGGTGTCGTCGACCTGGGGGAGCGAGCCGATCGCGCCGTCGAAGCCGATGCCGGTGCCCTGCACGACGGTGGTGACCAGGCGTCCGGACGTGGGGCATCCGTCGACGTCGGGGGCATCCACCTCGACCTCGACGACGTCGCCGGGGCGGACCACGGACGAACCCGCCGGGGTGCCGGTGAGGATGACGTCGCCGACCTCGAGGGTGAAGTGCTGCGACAGGTCGGCGACGAACTGGGCGAGCGGGAAGATGAGGCCCGCCGTGGTGTCGTCCTGCACGACCTGGCCGTTGACCCAGGTGCGCAGACGCAGGGCGGCCGGGTCGATCGTGCGGGCGTCGATCAGCTGCGCCCCGATGGGGGTGTAGCCGTCGCCGCCCTTGGAGCGGACGTTGGAGCCCTTGTCGTTGGCGCGCAGGTCGTACAGGCCGAAGTCGTTGGCGGCGGTGACCCAGCCGACGTGGCTCCAGGCATCCTCCAGCGCCACGTTCTTGGCGGGGGTGCCGATGACGATCGCGATCTCGCCCTCGAAGGCGAGGAGTTCTGTGCCGGCGGGGCGGACGATCTCGGAACCGGTGGCGGCGACGGAGCTCGACGGCTTGAAGAAGTAGCTCGGATCGGCCGGCCGGCGGCCGCGCTGATCGGCGCGCGAGGCATAGCTGAGGTGGATCGCGATGATCTTGCCGGGGCGGCCCGGAAGACCCGCGAATCGTGCGTCAGCCTGTGCTGTTTCGGACATGAGCCCCCTCGCTCGATTTCGGCCCTTGACCTGCCCGGCGCCCGGAGTAGCGTGAGCAGAGTTGCAACCGCGGTGGTGGTATTTGAAATCGTATACGATCACCCGTCGTCTCGACAAGAGGCGAATCGAAGCTTTTGGCACGGGGGTCATATGAGCAGTGCTGCCGACGCGTCCTTCCTCGTCTGCGGCCCGACGATCTGAGATGGGAGCGCGTGCTCCGATCGCCGACTGGGTGACGATCGCCGACCTGCACACGGACCCGTTTCCGATCTTCGGACGCCTGCGCGCCGAGGGCGGCGTGCACTGGGTTCCGGCCGTCGGCAGGTACCTCGTCACGAGCTACGCCGCCGTGCGTGAGACCGCGATCGACCAGGACACCTACTCCGCGAACGAGGAGGGATCGCTGCACGTCCGGGCGATGGGGCACTCGATGCTGGGCCGCGACGACCCCGAGCATCACCTCGAGCGCACCGCCTGGCAGCCGGCGCTGCGACCCGGTGCCGTGCAGCGCATCTGGACGGCGACGTTCCAGCGCAACGCCGACAAGTGCTTCGACCGGCTGGTCGCGGCGGGGCCGGGCGCGGACCTCGTGCAGGAGTTCGCCGCACCGTACGCGGCCGAGAACCTGCGGGAGATCATCGGGCTGCACAACGCGTCGCAGCAGGATCTGCAGCGCTGGGCGCAGACGATGACCGACGCGGCAGGCGCCGATGCCGACGACCCCGTGGTGCGGGCGGCCGGCCGGCGTTCGTTCGACGAGGTGGATGCCGCGCTCGACGAGCTGCTGCCGTGGCATGCCGCACACCCGAACCAGTCGCTGCTGTCGACGCTGCTGCGCCTCCCCGGCTACTCCATGCCGGTCGAGCGGATCCGGGCGAATGTGAAGATGACGATCGGCGCCGGGCTCACCGAGCCGCGTGACGCGATCGGCGTGACGGCGTGGGCGCTGCTGACCCATCCCGAGCAGCGTGCGGCGTCGGCATCCGACCCGTCGCTGTGGCACGCCGCGTTCGAGGAGGCGATCCGCTGGGTCGCGCCGGTCGGCATGTACCCGCGGCAGGTCACCCGCGACACGGTGCTGGCAGGCGTCGAGCTTCCCGCCGGGGCGAAGCTCGGCATCTGCGTGCTCTCGGCCAACCGAGACGAGACCGTGTGGCCGGATGCGGCCGCCTTCGACCTGCGGCGCGAGGTCGAGCCGCACCTGGCGTTCGGCAAGGGCGTGCACACCTGCCTCGGCGCCTGGGTGGCACGGGCGGAGGTCGCCGACATCGCGCTGCCGATGCTGTTCGGCCGCCTCGACGGCCTGCGTGTGGAGGGTGAGGCGCAGATGCGCGGCTGGGTGTCCCGCGGGATGACGGCGCTGCCGGTGGGCTGGTCGCGGGTCGCTGAGCCGGCGCCGGCATCCACCCGGGTCGAGCCGGTGTCGGATGCCGCGCCCCGCATCGCGATCGTGGGGTCGGGGCCGGCGGGCAGCTTCTCGGCCCAGGCGCTTCGCCGCACCTTCCCCGCTGCCGAGATCGACGTGATCGACGAGCTGCCGACGCCGTACGGACTGGTGCGGTACGGGGTCGCGGCCGACCACCAGGGCATGAAGTCGGTGACCCGGCAGTTCGACCGGCTGTTCACCGCCGAGGGGGTGCGGTTCCACGGCAACGTGCGGATCGGCGCCGACGTGCCGCTGTCGGTGCTGAGGCAGCGGTTCGACGCGGTGGTGATCGCCACCGGGATGCACGCGGACCCGCTGCTGCCGGTGCCCGGCGGCGACCTCGACGGGGTGCACGGCGCCGGCCGCATCACCCGGCTGCTGAACACCCACCCGGACGAGACGGACCTGGTGTCGCTCGGCACGGACGTGGTCGTGGTGGGGCACGGGAACGTCGCGATGGACATCGTTCGCCTGCTCGCCCGGGACGGCGAGGGTCTCTCCGGTTCGGACGTGTCGGACACGGCACTCGCCGCCCTCGCGGGGGACGTGCGCACTCTGCACGTCGTCGGGCGCAGCGCGGTGCCGCACGCGAAGTTCGACCCGGTGCTGGTGCGCGAGATCGCCGGCCTGCCCGGCATCCGGCACGTCGTGCACGGGCTCGACGAGCTGCCCGCGACCGGCAGGGACGCCCGGGTGGATGCCGTGCACGCGCTGGCCGCGGCCTCGGTCGCGCCCGGCGCCGAGCGGATCACCGTCGAATGGCGGTTCGGGCTGACCCCGGCCGCGGTGCTCGGCGACGAGAGCGTCGAGGGCATGGAGTTCGAGGCCGGCCGCGGGTCGCGCGTGACGATTCCGGCGACGGGCGTCATCACGGCCATCGGCTTCGGCACGGATCCGGGCGCGCTCGTCGATCCGGGCACGTATCCGGACGGGCGGGCGGAGCCCGGCCTGTATGTCGCCGGCTGGCTGCGGCGCGGTCCGCGCGGCAGCATCCCGGACCAGCGGCTGGACGCCCGGGCCCTCGCCCGGCTCATCGCCGACGACATCGCGGCGGGACGCATCGTACCCGGCCGCGCCCCGGGCTGGGCGCCGACCCGGGGAGAGGTCGACTTCGACGGCTGGCGCCGCATCGATCTGCGGGAGCGGCTCGGGTCGGCACCGGACCGCGAGCGCGAGAAGCTGCCCACCCGCGCCGAGCAGCTGGAGACGGCGCGCGACCAGGGCATCGTGCTGCCGCAGCCGGACGGGTCGGGGCTGTCCGACTTTGCCGCGGAGGGCCGGTTCACGATCCTGTTCGGCACCGAGTCCGGCGGTGCGGAGTTCGTGGCGTCCGAATTGCGGGACGCGCTCGGCCCCGCGGCCGATGTGCGGGTGCACGACCTGGCCGGCATCGCTCCGGGCGACCTCGACGTGACGCGCACCCACCTGCTGGTGTGCTCCACCTACGGAGACGGGGAGGTCCCGACGCTCGCCCGGCCGTTCCACCAGGCGCTCGCCGCCGGAGGGGTGGACCTCACCGGGCTCGCGTATGCCGTGTTCGGCATGGGCGATCGCAGCTACGCGAAGACCTACTCGCGGGGCAGCGAGCTGCTCGACGAGGCCCTCGCTGCGCGCGGCGCAGAGCGGTTCGGCGAGTACGGACGGCACGACGCCGGCGGCGCGATGTGCGCTCGGGATGCCGCGGTGGAGTGGCTGCAGGGGGTGCTGGCCGACCTCGCCGTGCGGGCGTGACGGCGCAGCGGGTTGCCTCCGACATCGACGCGAGGGCACCCTCTTGACGGAATTCATCAACCGGTGAATTATGGCGCCAGGAGGTCACCATGCGCGCGATCATGCTCAAGGAGTTCCAGGAACTGCGCCGTGACCGGCGCACGCTCGCCCTGCTCATCGTGATGCCGCTGCTGCTGCTGATCATCTTCGGCTACGCGGCCAACTTCACCGTCGACCACCTGACTGTCGCGGTGTACGGCAGCGACGCGAAGAGCGTCACCAAGCTCATCGACGACAACGCGAAGCTCAAAGACCACCTGACCGTCGTCACGACCAAGACGTCCGGCACCGAGAGCGACGCCGCCACCGACCTCCGCGACGACCGGGCGGACGTGGCGATCTACGCGTTCTCCGCGTCGGGATCCGCCTCCAGCTCGAGCCCGGGCAGCGGCACCCTCAACGCCCACGTCTACATCGACGGGTCCAACCTGTTCGCCGCACAGGGCGCGCGGACGATCTTCGCGGAGGTGCAGCAGCAGCTCGCCCAACAGGCCGCGCAAGCGCAGGCGCGTGCCGCCCAGCAGCAGGCCCAAGCGCAAGCTCAGGCGCAGCAGCAAGCTCAGTCCCAGCAGTCCCCGTCCCAGCAGACTCAGCGGGGCGCACAGCCTCCGGCCGCAACGGCGCCCCAGGCATCCGCCCCGCAGCTGCCGAAGATCACCGTCTCCACCCTCTTCAACCCCGACCTGAAGACGTCGTGGGTGATGATCCCGGCGATCATCGGACTCATCCTCACCTTCATCGGCACGATCATCACGTCGATCGGGCTGGTGCGCGAGCGCGAGGCCGGCACCCTCGAGCAGCTGGCGGTCATGCCCCTGCGCGCGGCCGCCGTGGTGCTCGGCAAGATCACGCCCTACTTCCTGCTGGCGTGCTTCGACATGGCGCTCATCACGACCCTGGGGCTGCTGCTGTTCGGCGTGCCGTTCAACGGCAACCCGGCGATCTTCGCGGTGGGTGCGGCCCTCTTCCTGTTCGTCGTGCTCGGGCTCGGGGTGCTCATCTCGTCCGTGTCCAAGACGACCGGGCAGGCGATCCAGCTCGCGTTCATGATCCTGCTGCCGCAGATCCTGCTGTCCGGCATGATCTTCCCGCTCTCCGCGATGGCCGCGGGCGTGCGCTGGATCGGCTACTGCCTGCCGCTCACGTGGTTCACGATGGTGTCTCAGGGCGTGATGATCCGAGGCGCCGGCTGGGATTCGCTGTGGTTCCCGCTCGTGATCCTCGCCGCGATGGCCGTCGTCATCTTCGGGCTCGCCGTCGTGCGGCTCAGCCGCAGCATCTCGCCGGTGCGGCAGAGGCACACGGGCGGGGATGCCCCGGCCGAGGCCGCCCCGAGCCGCGTCCGTCACGCGTCGCGCCGCGCGACCGTCGAGGGCGCGGCGACCGAGAGCACGGTGGCGTGATGCGCACGGCATCCGGCATCCTCGGCGTCGACGCGCTCACCGTCCGGTTCGGGCACACCACCGCCCTCGCGGACGTCACGCTCGAAGCCCGCCCCGGGCAGGTCACCGCGATCGTCGGCGGGGACGGTGCCGGCAAGTCGACGCTGCTGCGCGTGCTCGCCAACCGCGTGCGCGCGGACGCCGGCGACGTGCGCACGCTCGACCGCGCGGCCATCGGCTACCAGCCCGCGACCTCCGGCGTGTGGCCGACGCTCACCGTGGATGAGAACGTCGACTTCGTCGGGCGCTCGTACGGCATGGCCACGGCCGACATCCGGTCCCGGTCCGCCGAGCTGCTGGAGCGCGCCGGGCTCATCGCGGCGCGCCGCCGGCTGGGGCACGACCTCTCCGGAGGCATGCGGCAGAAGCTCGGCTTCGTGCTCGCGATCCTGCACGAGCCGTCGCTGGTGCTGCTCGACGAGCCGAGCACCGGCGTCGACCCGGTCAGCCGGCTCGAGCTCTGGCGGCTCATCTCGGCGACGGCGGGGGAGGGGACGACGGTCGTCATGGCCACGACCTACCTCGACGAGGCGCTGCGCGCGGCCTCGGTTCTCGCCCTCGCATCCGGTCGCACGCTCGCCACGGGCACCCCCGACGAGATCATCGCCGCCGTGCCCGGCTCGGTCGGGCGGATCGCGGATGCGGATGCCGCCCTGCCGGCAGACCTCGCCGGGCGGGCCTGGCGCCGGGGCACCGAGCGGCACGTCTGGACCCCGTCCGGGTCGGATGCGGGCGGCGCGACGCCGATCGACCCGCCGGACTTCGAGGATGCGCTCATCGCCCTGTCGCTCGCGGCCGGTGCCGAGCCGGGCGGATCCGTCGGGATCGCCGAGGGGCGGGCGGAACGCCGGCGCCGCGGCTCGGGTCATTCGCCCGGGCATCCGGGACCGGGGGCATCCCCCACCGCGTCCGCACAGGGGGTGGTCAAGCGCTTCGGACACGCCACCGCCGTCGACGACGTCACCCTGGACGTGCACCCCGGCGAGATCGTCGGGCTCATCGGCGCCAACGGCGCGGGGAAGACCACGCTGCTGCGCGTCATGCTCGGGCTGGAGCACGGCGACGGCGGCGAGGTGACGCTGTTCGGCCGCGCGCCGGACAACGCGTCGCGGCGCCGGCTCGGCTACGTGCCGCAGGGCCTCGGGCTCTACACGACGTTGAGCGTCCGGGAGAACGCCGCCTTCCTCTCCCGCGTCTACGGGGTGCCGGCGCCGCACCTGCCGCCGGCCCTGCGCGAGGTGCGCTCCAGGGTCGTCGCCGACATCGGCCTCGGCCGTCAGCGGCAGCTCGCGTTCGCGCTCGCGCTCAGCCACGATCCCGAGCTGCTCGTGCTCGACGAACCCACGTCGGGCGTCGACCCGCTGGGGCGGGCTCGACTGTGGGACACGATCCACGCGCAGGCGGATGCCGGCCGTGCGGTCATCGTCACCACCCACTACCTGCAGGAGGCCGAGCAGTGCACGAGCCTCGTGCTGCTCTCGCAGGGTCGCGTCGTCGGCCGCGGCACGGTCGCCGACCTCATCGGGGGAGCCGTCGCGGTGCTCGTGCACAGCGAGGACTGGCAGCGCGCGTTCGCCGCCCTCGACCGCTCCGACCTGCCGATCATGCTGAGCGGGCGCGACATCCGCGTCGCCGCGAGGGGGCGCGGGGAGGATGCCGGGGCGCTGCGAGAGCGCGTTCTCGACGTGCTCGGCGGCATCCCCGCCACGGTGGAACCGGTGCCGGCGACCCTCGAGGAGACCGTGGTGCTGCTCGACAGCGCCGGCGCCATCGCAGCCGAGGACGCCGCATGAGCGGGCGTCGCCGCGGCCCGTCGACCACGCGGCAGCAGATCCTGGAGGCCGCCCGCGAGGTCTTCGCCGACCGCGGCGTCGACGGCACCACACGCGAGATCGCGCAGCGCGCCGGCGTCGACCCGGCGATGATCGCGCACTACTTCGGCTCGAAGGGCGGTCTGTTCCAGGCGGTCACGGCCCTTCAGATCGACCCCGCCGACGTCATCGCGCCGGTGCTCGACGCCGACGCGTCGGATGCCGCTCGCCAGCTGCTGACCGCGCTCGTGCGCACATGGGACGCCCACGCGTCGGTGCTCAGCGCCGTGGTGCGCAGCGCGACCCGCAACACCGTGCTCGCCGGACAGGTGCGCACCTTCGTGCTGGAGCGGGCGGTGCGCCCCGTCGTGACGCGGTTCAGCCCCGACGACCGGATCGACACCCGCGCGGCGCTGCTCGCCAGTCAGATCACCGGGCTCGTGCTCACCCGCTACATCCTGCGCTGGGAGCCCCTCGCCTCCGCCGATCCGGACTGGGTGGTGGACCACATCGCCCCCACCGTGCAGGGGTACCTGACCGGGCCGTTGCCGGATTCGCCCGCCGGCCGGTGAGCCGAGCCGGTGCGGGCCACTGCGTTTCGGCTCGCTTCGCTCGCTCAGCGACCGAGATGGGCGACTTCTCCCACTGGTCGCCCCGCGAGGAGCGCAGCGACGAGACGAAACGCACCGGTCCCGCAGCTCAGCCGCCGAGGGCGCCCCGGATCGAGTCGGATGCCGCCGCCAGGCGCGCGGCGATGTCGCCCACGTCCAGGTCGCTCGCGAGATACACGACCGCGAGCGCCGCCGGGGGCCGTCCGCGCAGCGGCAGCGGCACGGCGACCGCGCGCAGCGACGGGATGACCTCGTCGTGGCTCTGCGCGAATCCCTGCACGGCGGCATCCTGCACCTCGGCGGCGAACCCCGCGGTCACGCCGGGCGGCCACTGGGTCGGCGGCAGCTGGGCGAGGATCGCCTTGCCCGGAGCGCCCGCCGCCACCGGATGCCGCGACCCGGGGCGCTGCGCCACCGACGCGATCGCGTGCCGCGGTTCGACGGAGATGAGCGTGAGCGCCTCGTCCCGATCGAGCACCGCGATGAAGCAGGTCATGGCCAGGTCGTTCGCCACGGCGGTGAGCTCCGGCAGCGCCTCGGCCTGCAGATCGTGCGCGACTCCGGCCGCCAGGGCCGCGAGCCGGGCGCCGAGGTCGACCCGGCCGCCGTCGTCACGGGTGACGAGCCCGTGGTCCTCGAGGGTGCGCAGCAGCCGGTACGCGACCGACCGGTGCACGCCGAGCCGCCGGGCGATCTCGTCGATCGTGAGCGGTTCGCGGGCATCCGACAGGATCTCCAGGATCCGGATGCCGCGGCTCAGGGTCTGCGATCCGGGCGGCTGGGTCGGGGCCGGGCTCATGTACAGGCTCCCGTGTCGATTCGGTGGTTCCGGGCCGGCGGATGCGCCGATTTCCCCTGTACACCGGCCCACCGGGTCGTGCAGCCTCGCGGCATCTCTTGCCTCCCTCGCGCCCGTCGTATACGATCTGTTCTATACCAGAACAGCTTGTTCGATTATGGAACACGCCCGCCACGGGCGCAAGCGCCCAAAGACGGGCAAGGAGGCACCGATGCAGTTCCACCACCACGGCTACGTCTCGACCGACCCGCGCGTGCAGCCGGCGGCCGGGATCGGTCTCGAGCGTCCCGCCGAGCTCCCCGACGAGATGGACGTGCTGATCGTCGGGTCCGGTCCGGCCGGCATCGTGACGGCGGCGCAGCTCGCCCAGTTCCCGAACGTGCACACGCGCATCATCGAGCGCCGTGACGGGCGGTTGAAGATCGGCCAGGCGGACGGCATTCAGGCCCGCAGCGTCGAGACGTTCCAGGCGTTCGGGTTCGCGGAGGCGATCATCGCCGAGGCCTACTGGATCACCGAGATGGCGTTCTGGAAGCCGGACCCCGAAGACCCCGCCCGCATCGTGCGCGCCGCCGTGGCCCCCGACGACCCGTCGGGCATCAGCGAGTTCCCGCACCTCATCGTGAACCAGGCGCGCGTGCTCGACTACTTCGCCGAGTCCGCCCGCAACGCGCCCACCCGGCTCGTGCCCGACTTCGGCTGGGAGTTCGAGGGCCTCGAGGTGGGCACCGAGGGGGACTACCCCGTCGCCGTGACCCTCACCCGCACCGCGGGTCCGGATGCCGGCACGCAGCGCGTCGTGCACGCCAAGTATGTGATCGGCGGGGACGGCGCCCGCAGTGCCGTGCGCGACTCCATCGGCGCGGTGCACATCGGCCAGCAGGCCAACCACGCGTGGGGCGTCATGGACACCCTCGCCAACACCGACTTCCCGGACATCCGCACCAAATGCTCCATCCAGTCCGAGGCGGGCAACATCCTGCTGATCCCCCGCGAGGGCGGGTACCTGTTCCGCCTCTACGTCGACCTCGGCGACGTGAACGAGGCCGAGCGCGGATCGGTGCGGCAGACGACGCTCGAGCAGATCATCGCCAAGGCGAACGAGATCCTGCATCCCTACACGCTCGACGTGAAGGACGTGCCCTGGCACAGCGTCTACGAGGTCGGTCACCGCGTGACGGACCGCTTCGACGACGTGCCGGTCGAAGAGATCGGGCAGCGCCTGCCGCGCGTGTTCATCGGCGGCGACGCGTGCCACACGCACAGCGCCAAGGCGGGTCAGGGCATGAACGTGTCGATCCAGGACGGATGGAACATCGGCTGGAAGCTCGGGCACGTGTGCTCCGGCATGGCCCCGCAGAGCCTGCTGGCCACGTACTCCGCCGAGCGCCACGTGGTCGCGCAGAACCTCATCGACTTCGACCGCACGTGGTCCGCGCTCATGGCCACCAAGCCCGAGGACCTCGACGACCCCACCGAGCTCGAGGACTTCTACGTGCGCACCGCCGAGTTCCCGGCCGGGTTCCTCACCGAGTACGCGCCGTCGATGATCGTGTCGGATGCCTCCACCCCCGAGCTCGCGACCGGCTTCCCGATCGGCAAGCGGTTCAAGTCGGCGCGCGTCGCCCGCGTCGCCGAAGGCAACCCCGCACACCTGGGACACCACCACCGGGCCGACGGCCGCTGGCGCATCTACGCATTCGCCGACCGCCCCGGCCAGCACGAGGACTCGGCCCTCAAGGACTTCGCCCGCTGGCTGAAGCAGGACCCGGCATCCCCGGTGCCGCGCTTCACGCCGTCCGGCGCCGACCTCGACGCCGTCTTCGACGTGAAGGTCGTGTACCAGCAGCCGCACAGCGAGGTCGAGGTCATCGAGGCGCCGGGCATCTTCCGCCCGCACCACGCCCCGTTCGACCTGATGGACTACGAGAAGGTCTACGCGGCCCTGCCGGACGACGACATCTTCGAGGAGCGCGGCATCTCCCGCGACGGCGTCGTGGTCGTGGTGCGCCCCGACCACTACGTGTCCGGCGTCTTCCCGCTCACGGTGCGTGCGGAGCTCGCGGACTTCTTCGCCGGCTGCCTGCTGCCCCAGGACTGACATCCCGCGCCTCGTCGCCGGCGCCCCGCGCGCCGATGCCGCGGTCGCGAACCTCTACAGGAATACGCGAACCCTCACCGGAATACGCCGTCAGGTCGTATTCCGGTGAGGGTTCGCGTACGTGGGTGAGGGTTCGCGGGTGGCGCCGGGCGGAGCCGGGGATGCCGGGCGGAGCCGGGGATGCCGGGCGGGGCCGGGGATGCCGGGGATAGCATCGCGGAGTGGCGTCCATCAGCCTGCTCGGAAGCGTGTTCCTGCCGGCGTCGGTGCTGGAGCCGTTCGCACTCGAGCTGACGCGCCGCGGGCATGCGGTCGGGGCGGCGGTGCCGCACGTCGCAGCCTCGGTCGCGGCGGTGCTCGACGGGTACGCCGCCGGCATCCGTCCGGGCTCCGTGCTGGTCGCGCACTCGAACGCGGGGAACTTCGTG
>NZ_DATEJS010000364.1:0-21884 GCF_035277845.1 Microbacterium sp. | reverse complement strand
GCATCCACCAGCGGGCGGACATCACGGAACTGGCCGCCGCACTCGACCCCGACACGGCTCTGCTCACCTACGTCTACTCCGGCTCGGCGCTGTCCGCGCTCGTGGTCACGGATCGCGGCGCGCGACTGTTCGACCTGCCGGACGCCCGCGAGGCGCGAGACGCCCTCCCCGGCCTGCGCGCCGACCTCGACATGGCCGCGACCGTCACCGGTCCCATGGCGCACGTCGTGCGGCGCTCCCTCGACGAGCGGCTCGCCTGGATCTCACGCGCGATCGTCGACGAGCCGCTGCGCAGCGTGACCGCACGCCGGATCGTGCTGACCGCGCCCGGCATCCTCTCCGGCATCCCGTGGGCGCTGCTGCCGGGCATGCGCGGGCGGGTGTTCACCCTCGCCCCGTCCGCCTCCCGCTGGCTGCGCATCCGGCCCGCCGAGCACTATGCCGCGGTGGGGCTCGTCAGCGGGCCGCACGTCGTGCGCGGCGAGGCCGAGGTGGATGCCGCGGCCGCCGCCTGGCGAGCCGATTCCGCCCGGGTCGGCGTGCTGCGCGGCTCGGACGCGGTCGTGCCCGCCGTGACGACGCTCGCCGGCGACGTCGACGTGCTGCACGTCGCGGCGCACGGGCGGCACGTCGCGGACACCCCGATGTTCTCCGCCCTCGAACTCGCCGACGGGCCGCTGTTCGGCTACGACGTCGACCAGATCGCGCGCGTGCCCGAGGTCGTGGTGCTGTCGGCGTGTGAAGCCGGGCGGTCCTCGGTGCGCTGGGGCGAGGAGGCCGTCGGGATGACGCGGGTCTGGCTGCACGCCGGTGCCCGAGCCGTGGTCGCGACGCCGGTGATCGTCGCCGACGACGCCGCCTGCGAACTGCTCGGCGCCATGCACACCGGGCTCGCGGCCGGGCTCGGGGCATCCGAGGCGCTCGCGCAGGCGGCGGGCGACACCGGGATCGTCGCACCGTTCCAGGTGTACGGCTCGGGTTTCTGAGCTTCGTGTATCAGGTCCCGGCGCCGGTGCTCTTGAGCTGTCGAGGACGTTGAACTGGGGAACGGCCTCGGGGCCCCACGGATCACTATGGGGAGCGGCGACGGGTGCCGTTGGTCCGGTGGGGCCCCGCCCGACCGTCTGGGGCGGTCAGGGGGGACGACGGGACGTGCGCGGTCAGCGGCTGGAATTGCCGGTCCGGCCGCGCACGATCCCGACGAAGGTCTCGACCTCGGGCGTGGTGCGCTCGGCATCCCATGCCAGCGCCACCGTCGAGACGGGGGCCCCGCGCAGCGGACGGTGGTCGGCGTCCTTCCGGTGGTGCAGCCGTGCCAGCGACATCGGCACCAGCACGATCCCGACGCCGGCCGCGACGGTCGCGATGGCGTCTTCGGTGGTCTCGGGTGCGGCGAAATCGGGGGCGACGGTGCCGGGCACGGCAAGGCCGATCACGTCGTCGCGGGGGACGATGAGCACCTCGCCGGCGAGGTCTGCGACATCGAGCTCGTCGGCGGCGGTCAGATGCGAGTCGGCCGGCATCACCACGACCGTCACCTCGTCGTACAGGCGGATGACGTGCAGTCCCGTGGAGTCGATGGGCAGGCGCACCAGTGCCGCATCGACGTCGGCGATCGCCGCGCGCTGACCCGCGACCTCGATCGGCTCGAGGATGAGGCGGGTCTGCGGCATCCGCTCGTTCCAGATGTCGATCCATTTGCCGGGGGTCGCCCCGGGGATCGCGCCGAGCGTGAAGGTCTCCGCCGGCGGGGGACCCGCGGGCGCGCCGGCCGTCGGACGCACGGCCGGCTTGCTGTTCGCCGGTTTGCTGTTCGCGGGCTTCGCCGGCTTGCCGGATGCCGGCTTGCGGCCCTTGGTCGGGCCGCCGAAGGGGCGGCGGCCCGGTCCCGGACCCCGTCGCGCACCAGCCATGCGTCCAGGCTATCCCGCCCGTCCACGCGGGGCCGCTAGCCTGGCGGCATGCTCGATGTCATCGGCCTGGTCTTCGCGGCGCTCGCCGCCCTGCTGCACGTCTACATCTGGGTGATGGAGAGCATCACCTGGCGCCGGCCCGGCACCTGGCGGCGGTTCGCCGTGCAGGATCAGGATGCCGCGGACCTGCTGCAGCCGATGGCGTTCAACCAGGGGTTCTACAACCTGTTCCTCGCGGTGATGGCGGGGCTCGGGATCGTGCTCGTCGCAGTCGGCGCCGACACGGTCGGACGCACGCTCGCGTTCGCCGGGCTGGCGTCCATGCTCGGTGCCGCGCTCGTGCTGGCCGCGGGCGGCCGCAAGTACCACCGTCCGGCGGTGCTGCAGGGCACGCTCCCGCTCATCGCCCTGGTACTGCTTCTTCTGGCATGACCGCCCGCGGAGCTCGCACGCTCCACCACCCCCGGTCGTTGAGCGACCGGCTCGCGCCGCGCACCCCACCATCCCCCGGTCGTTGAGCGAGCGAAGCGAGACGAAACGCAGCTGCCGACGCGGCTCAGGCAGCGAGCCGCAGGCCGCGACGATCCGTCGCGACGTGCTCGCCCTCATGGATCGTGACGTCGTCGCCGATCAGTGAACCCGCCTGCACGATCGCGTGGTCCCCGACATGCGTGCGCACCCCGATCTTGGCCTTGGCGCCGATGGCGGCTCCGGGGCCGATGTGCGCGTGCGCCTGGATGTCGGCGTCGGGCCCGATGACGGCATCCGACTCCACCCACGCCCCGGTGCCGATGTGCGCGCCGGCGGCGACGTGCGCGCCGGGCTCGACATACGCTCCGGTCTCGACGAGGGCGGTCGGGTGAACCTTGGCTCCGTGCGCGACGAGACCCCGGCCATTGACGTGCTTGCGGTAGCGCAGCGCCTCGCCCTGGTCGTTCTCGATGTCCACGTAGTTCTTTCCCACGATCTCCTCCGTACCCGATACAACAGGATCCCTGGAGGGGGTATTCCCCGGCGCCGTCCGGTGGTATAACCCGGCGTCCGGGCGTGGTCAGTGCACGTACGTGTCCGCGACGTCGAGGGCCCGGTCGTACCCGTCGAGGCCGCGGTGCAGCTCCTCTTCGGTGGCGATCAGCGGCGGCGCGAACTGCAGGCGGTTGAAATGCGTGAACGGGTAGACGCCCTGGCGCTTGCACTCCGCGATCACCGCGGTCATCGGCGCGGCATCCGCACCCGACGCGTTGAACGGCACCAGCTGCTCCTTGGTCTCGCGGTTGCGCACGAGCTCGAGCGCCCAGAAGAACCCGACGCCGCGGGCGTCGCCGACCGACGGGTGCTTGTCGGCGAACTCCTTCATGCGCGGGGCGACGACGCGCTCGCCGAGGTCGCGGACGCGCTCGAGGATGCCGTCGCGCTCGAACACCTCGAACGTCGCCACGCCGGCGGCGCAGGCGAGCGGGTGGCCCGAGTACGTCAGGCCGCCCTGGAACGACACCGTGTCGAAGTGCGCCGCGATCTTCTGCGAGATGACGACGCCGCCCAGGGGCACGTACCCCGAGTTCACGCCCTTCGCGAACGTGATGAGGTCAGGGGTGACGCCGAACCTGTTGACGGCGAACCATTCCCCGATGCGGCCGAAGCCGACCATGACCTCGTCGGCGATGTAGACGATGCCGTAGGTGTCGCAGAGGTCGCGCACGCCCTGCAGGTAGCCGGGCGGCGGCACCAGCACGCCGTTGGTGCCGACGACGGTTTCGAGGATGATCGCCGCGATCGTCGATGCCCCCTCGAGCACGATGGTCTGCTCGAGGTGCTCGAGCGCGCGCTGCGCCTCTTCGACGGGGTTCGACGAGTGGAACGGCGAGCGGTACGCGTACGGGCCGAAGAAATGCTGCACCGAGCCGTCGCCGGGCTCGTTGGCCCAGCGGCGCGGGTCACCGGTCGCGGTGATCGCGGTGGTGGTGTTGCCGTGGTAGCTGCGGTACGCGGCGAGCACCTTGCGCTTGCCGGTGTAGGCGCGTGCCATGCGGATCGCGTTCTCGTTGGCGTCCGCCCCGCCGTTGGTGAAGAACACCTTGTCGAGGTCGCCCGGGGCGACCTGCGCGATGCGCCGCGCGAGCTCGCCGCGCACATCGCTGGCCATCGAGGGCTGGATGGTGGCGAGGCGCCCGGCCTGGTTCTGGATCGCCGCGACGAGGTCCGGATGCTGGTGCCCGAGGTTCAGGTAGACCAGCTGCGACGAGAAGTCGAGGTACTCGTTGCCCTGGTAGTCCCAGAACGTCGAGCCCCGGCCGGCGGCCACCGGCATCGGGTCGATGAGGGCCTGCGCGCTCCAGGAGTGGAACACGTGGCCGCGGTCGTCGGCGCGGACGGCGGCTTCGCCCTCCGCGTCGGGCAGGGAGTGCGTCATGCCGAAGCGGTCGGTGTACGCCGCCGTGGCGTTGAGGGTGTCAGTCATGGTGTCGTCCTTACGGCCCTCCGGTCGTCGAGCGAGCGAAGCGAGACGAAACGCGGATGTCGTGGGGGTGTGCGCGTTTCGTCTCGCTCGCTGCGCTCGCTCGCTCAACGACCGATTTGGGGGGTGCTGTCTAGTTGTTCTGGGGGAAGCCGAGGTTGATGCCGCCGTGCTTGGCGGGGTCGAGCCAGCGGCTGGTGATCGCCTTCTCGCGGGTGAAGAAGTCGAAGCCGTGCACGCCGTACGCCTTCGCGTCGCCGAACATGGACTGCTTCCACCCGCCGAAGGAGTGGTAGGCGACCGGCACCGGGATCGGCACATTGATGCCGATCATGCCCACCTGCACCTCGTTCTGGAACCGGCGGGCGGCTCCCCCGTCGTTCGTGAAGATCGCGGTGCCGTTGCCGTAGCGGCCGGAGTTGATGAGGTCGAGGCCCTCGTCGTAGCTGCTCACGCGCACGACGGAGAGAACGGGCCCGAAGATCTCGTCGGTGTAGGCGGCCGACGAGGTGGGCACCTTGTCGAGCAGGGTCGGGCCGAAGAAGAACCCGCCCTCCGCACCGTCCACCTGGAACCCGCGGCCATCGACGACGACCTCGGCGCCGTCCTTCTCGGCGATGTCCACGTACGAGGCGACCTTGTCGCGGTGCACACCCGTGATGAGCGGACCCATGTCCGGCTCCGGGGTGGAAGAGCCGTTGCCCACGCGGAGCTTCGCGATGCGCTCGGTCACCTTCGCGATGAGAGCGTCCGCGACCGGCTCGACCGCGAGCACGACCGAGATCGCCATGCACCGCTCGCCCGCGGCGCCGTAGCCCGCGTTCACGGCGGCATCCGCGGCGAGGTCGAGGTCGGCATCCGGCAGCACCAGCATGTGGTTCTTGGCGCCGCCGAGCGCCTGCACCCGCTTGCCGGTGCGGGCCGCGTTCTCGTAGATGTACTGCGCGATCGGGGTCGAACCGACGAACGAGATGGACTGCACGACCGGGCTGTCGAGCAGACCGTCGACCGCCTGCTTGTCGCCCTGCAGCACCGTGAACACACCGTCCGGCAGGCCCGCCTCCTGCCACAGCTTCGCCAGCCACAGGGATGCCGACGGGTCCTTCTCGGACGGCTTCACGACCACGGCGTTGCCGGCCGCGATCGCGATCGGGAAGAACCACATCGGCACCATCACCGGGAAGTTGAACGGGCTGATGATGCCCACGACGCCGAGGGGCTGCTTGATCGTGTAGACGTCGATGCCGGTCGAGACGCTCTCGGAGTGCTCGCCCTTCAGGAGGTGCGGGAACCCGCAGGCGAGCTCGACGACCTCCATGCCGCGCGCGATCTCGCCCATGGCATCCGACAGGACCTTGCCGTGCTCCGAGCTGACGATGGCGGCCAGTTCGGCCCGCCGCGCGTTCAGCAGTTCGCGGAACGCGAAGATCACCGCCTGGCGCTTGGCGATGGAGAAGTCCGACCACACCCGGTATCCGCGCTCGGCCGAGGCGACGGCATCCGCGATCTCGACGTCGTCGGCCAGCGCGACCTCCGCCTGCACGGCACCGGTGGCCGGGTTGTAGACGGGAGCGGTGCGGCCGCTCGTGGAGGCACGCTCGGCGCCGTCGATCCAGTGCGGAATGACCCGGGTGGTGTCGTTGCTCATAGGGCTCGTCCTTCTCAGTCGGACAGATCGTGTGGCGATCATCTAGGCTTGGTTTCTCCAAGTGTGACAGTCGACGAAGGGGGCCGAGCATGGCCGATCGTCACGAAGATGACCTCAGCCGGACGGATCGTCCGACCGCGGGTCCGCTGACGATGGGCGACATCGCGCGCCTCCCGGAACTCGCCGCGGGGCGTCCCGAGGTGCTCGTCGGAGAGGCCGCCCTGGATGCCCCGGTGCGGTGGGTGCACGTCTCGGACAGCGCCGGCGTCGCCCGTCTCCTCAGCGGCGGTGAGCTGCTGCTGTCGACCGGATCGGGGTGGCCGAGCGACCCCGATCTGCTGCGCGACTTCATCGTCGGACTCGTCGACGTCGGTGTCGCCGGCCTCATCCTCGAGCTCGGCACCCACTACCGGTGGGCGCCGCGGGTCGTGGTCGACGCCGCACGGGAGCACGGGCTGGCCCTCATCACCCTCGGCCGTGAGGTGAAGTTCGTCGAGCTCACCGAGGTGGTGCACCGGCAGATCATCGCGCAGCAGACGACTGCGCTCCGCGCCCGGGACGAGGTGCGCGAGCGCTTCACCGGGCTCGCCCTGCGCGGGTCGCCCGCCGACTACATCGTGCGCCAGCTGGCGCAGACCCTCGGCTCCCCGGTCGTGCTGGAGAGCCTCGCGCACGAGGTCGTCGCCGCCGAGGTGCCGCCGGACCTCGAGGTGGGGCTGTTCACCGACTGGGAGCTGCGCTCCCGCTCCGCGCACCGCCGCGGAGCCGAGGGGGACTGGCTCATCGTGCCGGTCGAGGCGCGCGGCATCCGCTGGGGGAGCGTCATCGCCCTGCCCGGTCCGGAGCATCCCGCCGGGCGCCTGGCCGTGCTCGAGCAGGGCGCCATCGCGCTCGCGTTCGGGCGGCTGTCCGCGCCCGTCGACGAGTGGGCGCGCATCGGCCGTCGCCGGCTCGTGGACGCGCTGCTGGCCGGTCGCTATTCGACCCCCGCCGGTGCGGCCGTGCGGCTCTCCGCCGCGGGGCTGCCGGTCGACGGACGGCAGCTGTACGGCATGGTGATCTCGCGCGCGCAGGTGGAGCCGGAGCTCGCGATCGCCGCGGCGAAGGAGCTCGGGCGGCGGGATGCCGCCGGTCGCGAACAGGCGGGCGGGCGGGTGCTCGTCGGCTCCGCACCCCTCGGCGTCGCCGGTCCCGCGGCGACCCTGCTGCTCTCGCTGCCCGCTCACGCGGTGCTCGACGATCACGCGGCGACGGCGTTCGTACGGGCGTGCACGGCCAACCCGGAACGCGCCGTGGCGTCCGTGGGCTCCGCGGCATCCGGAATCGACGACGCCCTCGCCTCCCTTCAGGAGGCCACCGACCTTGCGCGCGGACGTGCCGGCGCGGACGGCCGCGGGCCGGTGCTGCGCCGTGTCGAGGATCGTCCCCTCATCCGCCTCGTCACCACCATGCGCGACGACCACCGCCTGCTCGAGCACGGCGAGCGGATGCTGGCGCCCCTCATCGAGCACGACCTCACCCGCTCGGGCGACCTGCTCGACGTGCTCGGCGCCATGCTGGCGCACCCCGCCAACCGGACGGCCGCGGCGACCGCGTCGCACCTGTCGCGCTCCGTCTTCTACCAGCGCATCGCGCTCATCGAGGATCTGCTCGGCGTCGACCTCGACGACGGCGAGACGCAGACCGCGCTGCACCTCGCCCTGCTGGTGCGCCGGTCCGCCGGGCGGTAGACCAAATCCCACACGACGTCGGCGGTCGAGGAGACCTTGACCGCCGACACTTGACGTGCTCTAATTATCACGACGTGGATTTGGTATACCGGATAGCGGAAAAGTTGTCGCACGCCACCCGTTCATCCGTCCGCCCGAACCCTTGCCAGATCGAACAGGATCTGCTGTAATTATCACTACGCGGATAGCGCATATCACATCGTGGAAATACGATCCGAGATCGCGAAGACGCGATAGAGGAGGACATAGATGTCGACCGAGGACTACGTCCACGTTCCAAGCTTGGAACACCAGGACCTCGTCAACCCCCCGTCAGGGACGTTCGCCGTGCAGATGGGCATCAGCCCCCGTCTGTACAACAACGACCTGGCCCCCACCACCCGAAAGGGCCGCCACTGGAGCGGCTACAGCATCTTCACCCTGTGGGCCAACGACGTCCACAGCCTGGGCAACTACGCGTTCGCCATCGGGCTGTTCTCGCTCGGACTCTCCGGCGGAGCCATCCTGGGCGCTCTCGCGTTCGGAGCCCTGTTCCTCTTCCTGCTGCTCACGCTCTCCGGCTTCATGGGCGAGAAGACGGGCGTGCCGTTCCCCGTCATGAGCCGCATCTCGTTCGGCATCCACGGCGCGCAGGTACCGGCGGTCATCCGCGGCGGCGTCGCGATCGCCTGGTTCGGCATCCAGACCTACCTCGCCTCGCAGGTGCTGCAGGTCGTCATCATCGCGATCTTCCCCGGCTTCGCCGCGCTGCAGCACGGATCCTTCCTCGGCCTGTCGGCCGCCGGCTGGATCACCTTCCTCGCGCTGTGGGTCATCCAGGTCATCATCGTCAGCTACGGCATGGAGATGATCCGCCACTACGAGGCGTACGCCGGCCCGATCATCCTCGCCACCTTCGTCGCCCTCGCCGGCTGGGTGCTCGTGCAGTCCGGCTTCCAGATTGACTGGTCTCCCACCACCTCCGCCACCGGCGCCGAGATGTGGCTGAAGATGCTCGGCGCGGCATCCCTCTGGGTCTCGATCTACGGCACGTTCGTGCTGAACTTCTGCGACTTCACGCGCAACGCGAAGTCCCGCCGGTCCATCGTCAAGGGCAACGTCTGGGGCATCCCGGTCAACATGCTCTTCTTCGGCTGCATCGTCGTGGTGCTCACCGGCGGCAGCTTCAAGCTGCACGGCAAGCTCATCACGTCGCCCGCCGACATCGTCGCCGCGATCCCGAACACCTTCCTGCTGGTGCTCGCCTCGCTCGCCCTCATCGCGCTGACCATCGCGGTCAACCTGATGGCGAACTTCGTCGCCCCGACCTACGCGCTGAACAACCTGTTCCCGAAGCACCTCAACTTCCGTCGCGCGGCGCTCATCTCCGCCGTCATCGGCCTGGTGCTGACCCCGTGGAACATGTACAACTCGCCCGTCGTGATCAACGTGTTCCTCGGCGGCCTGGGCGCCCTCCTCGGCCCCCTGTTCGGCATCATCATGGTCGACTACTGGCTGGTCAAGAAGACCCGCATCAACGTGCCCGAGCTGTACTCGGACAGCCCCACCGGTGAGTACCACTACACCCGCGGCTTCAACCCCCGCGCCGTGACCGCGCTCATCATCTCGGGCGTCATCGCGCTGCTGTTCACGTTCCTGCCGGTGTTCGACTCGGTTCGCGACTTCTCGTGGTTCCTCGCCGCGGGCCTCGGCGCCGTGATCTACGGCATCCTCGCCGACAAGCGCGGGCCGTTCCGCGACGAGCACGGCGACGAGATCGCCGTCACGCCGAAGCACTGACCCGGATCCCACAAGGAGCACATCCCATGCGCATTCTCGTCGCGAACGTCAACACCACCGAGACGATGACCGAGGGCATCGCGGAGGCCGCGCGCGCCGTGGCATCCGCGGGCACCGAGATCGTCCCCATCACGCCCGACTTCGGTGCGGAGTCCTGCGAGGGCAACTTCGAGAGCTACCTCGCCGCGATCGCGGTGATGGATGCGGTCGTCCGCCACGACGGCGAGTACGACGCCGTCATCCAGGCCGGGTACGGCGAGCACGGCCGTGAGGGGCTGCAGGAGCTGCTCACCGTGCCGGTGGTCGACATCACCGAGGCGGCGGCATCCACCGCGATGTACCTCGGCCGCTCGTACTCCGTGGTGACGACGCTCGACCGCACCGTGCCGCTCATCGAGGACCGCCTGATCGTCGCCGGCCTGCACGACCGGTGCGCGTCGGTGCGTTCCTCGGGCATGAGCGTGCTCGAGCTCGAGTCGGAGCCGGATCGCGCCATCGAGGCGATCGTCGCCGAGGCGAAGCGCGCCGTCGAGGAGGACAGGGCCGAGGTCATCGTGCTCGGCTGCGGCGGAATGGCGGAGCTGAAGGACCGCGTCGTGGAGCGCTGCGGTGTGCCCGTCGTCGACGGCGTGCAGGCTGCGGTGGCCGTGGCCGAGGGCCTGGTGCAGCTCGGGCTGAAGACCTCGAAGGTGCGCACCTACGCCCCGCCGCGCCCGAAGCGCGTGACCGGCTTCCCGTCGCGGTAACGCGCCAGGGTCGAGCGGTAACGAGCCGAGACGCGACTCCCTCTGCTGTTGAGGGAGTCGCGTTTCGGCTCGCTTCGCTCGCTCAACGACCGGTGTGGGTGCGGAGGCGCTACCGCCGGGGGCTCGCTACCGCTCGATGAAGATCTTGCGGAGGGGCTCGCGGACCGTCCAGATCGTCTGCATACCGGCATCCAGCCGCACCACCGAACCGGGCGCCAGCTCGATGGACGGGCGGGCGGGCTCGACGAACTCGACCGTCGCCGAGCCGGCGATCACGACGAAGACCTCACTGACCTCGGTGTCGCGCATGGCGCCCTCGGTCATCTCCCACACGCCGATCTCGCCGGCATCCGACGTGTCGATCGTGACGTACGCGGTCTGCGGAGCGCCCGCCACGACCTGCTCGGCGGGGACCGGCTCGTGCGCCAACTCGAGGCCGGCCGGCTCGATGAGATCTGCGCCGTTCACGAGTCGAATCCCAGGCCGAGCGCGTCCAGCGTCTTCAGCAGCAGGTTGCGCCTGCCCTTGTCGTGGTCGGCGCGGTCGAGCGACCAGCGGGTCATGTTGATGCCCATCGCGGCGGCCGGCTCCGGCGGGAACGGGAGCGGACGCTTGCGGACCATCTCCAGGCCGGTGCGCTCGTTCTCGACGCCGTCGAGGAGGTCCAGCATGACGTTGCCGGCGAACCGCGTCGAACCGACGCCGAGGCCGGTGAAACCGGCGGCGTACGCGACGCGGCGGTCGCGGGCGGTGCCGAAGAACGCCGTGAACTGCGTGGACGTGTCGATCGCCCCCGCCCACTGGTGGGTGAACGTCAGGCCCTCGAGCTGCGGGAACGTGGTGAAGAAATGGCCTGCCAGCTTGCGCCACGTCTCCGGGCGGTTCTCGTACTCCGCCTTGACCTTGCGGCCGTAGTGGTAGATGGCGTCGTATCCGCCGAAGAGGATGCGGTTGTCCTTGGTGATCCGGTAGTAGTGGAACTGGTTGGCCATGTCGCCGATGCCCTGGCGATCGGCCCACCCGATGGATGCCAGCTGCTCGGCCGACAGCGGCGCGGTCATGAGCACGTAGTCGTACACCGGCACGGTCATGAGGCGATTGCGCTTGACGAGCGCCGGGAACACGTTCGTGGCGAGCACCGCGCGGGAGGCGGCGACGCTGCCGGCATCCGTCCGGACGGTGACGGGTGCGCGGGACGCGGTGCCCTTGCCGGCGGTGTCGAGTGCGATGACGGGGGAGCGCTCGAAGATCTCGACGCCGAGCTCCTCGACGACGCGGGCGAGCTCGGCGGCGAGGCGAGCCGGGTGCAGCATGCCGCAGGCTTCCTTCTCCCAGACGCCGGCGAGATAGGTCGGAGAGTGGACGGACGCCTGGACGGCATCCTGATCGAGGAAGACGACACCGTCCTCGCCCTCGGCCGCCCACTCCTTCAGCCACTCGACCTGGTGCTCTTCGACCGCCGGCGCCAGCTGCCCGGTGCGCTCGAACTGGAAGTCCATGCCGTACTCGCGCTCGGTCGCGGCGATCTCGTCGAGGTTCTGCCGCCCGAGACGGTCCAGC
Organism: Microbacterium sp.; assembly: GCF_035277845.1. Classification (GTDB taxonomy): domain Bacteria; phylum Actinomycetota; class Actinomycetes; order Actinomycetales; family Microbacteriaceae; genus Microbacterium. The sequence goes on along the minus strand of NZ_DATEJS010000364.1, from coordinate 10,053 downwards.
AGGTGCATCTCCTTCGGCCAGCGCGCCATGCCGTTCTCGTGGCCGTGGGTGAGGCTCGCCTCGCAGAAGCCGCCGTTGCGTCCGGATGCCGCCCAGCCGACGCGCTGCGCCTCCACGACGACGACCGTTGCATCGGGGTTCCGCTGCTTTTCGAGCAGCGCGGTCCACAGGCCCGTGTAGCCGGCTCCCACCACGACCAGGTCGGCGCGGTGCGCACCGGTCAGCGACGGGCGATCGGGGCGCAGGGTCGCGGGAAGGTCGTCGATCCAGAAGACCGAGTGCCGCGTCGTCGCCAGGGACTGGTCGACGACGGATGCGGCCGGTTGACGTCGTTCGAAGACGGTGGTGCCCACAGGAAATCAGCTCCGATGCGTGTTCAGGGTCGTCCCATCTTCGTCCGGCCGGGTCGGGTGCCGGGAGGGGGCCGGTGTCCCGGATTCGCGTCCATGCCGGACGGACCGTCTGAGCAGTACAGTTATGCACGGTCCGTGCCGTCGCCCGTGCCGTCGCCCGTGCCGTCGCCCGTGCCGGCGGGCATCGGCTGGCAGTGGGGGCACCAGAACACGGTGCGCTCCCGCGTCGGATCGGCGCCCAGCATCCCGGTCTGGATGACGGTGCCGCACCGGCGGCACGGCTGGCGGGCGCGCCCGTACACCCAGTTCCCCCGTCCGCGGCGGGTGTCGCCGGTGAACGAGCGGACGGGCCGGTCCCGGTTCAGCCGGATCGTGCGGACGCCGAGGTCGATGAGCTTCGCGGCATCCACCTCGCTCGCCGGGGTGCGCGGATGGATGCCGCGCAGGAAGAGCAGCTCGTTGGCGTACTCGTTGCCGAACCCGGCGACGTGGCGCTGATCCTGCAGGGCGACATGGATCGGACGGGGGTCTTGAAGGATGCCGCGTGCCGCCGCGGCCGCGTCGAACGGGTCGTCGTTCAGGGGATCCGGGCCGAGGTGGCCGACCGCCGCTGATTCGTCGGCGGGGTGCTCCGGCGTGCCGGGCAGCAGCTCGACGAGTCCGAGATCGAACCCGACCGCCTCGGCGGTGGCCGTCGCCACGACCGCCCGGGCGCGGAACGCCGGCTTCGGCCAGCGGGCGCCGGGCCGCAGCACGAGCCACTCGCCCTCCATCTTGAGGTGCGTGTGCAGCGTGCTTCCGCCGCTCGTGCGCAACAGCAGGTGCTTGCCGCGCGACACCGATTCACGCACCGTCTGGCCGGTCAGGTCGGCCGTCGCGACCTGGGGGACGCGCAGGTCGAATCGGGTGATGACACCGCCCCGCAGGGCGCGATCGAGCAGGTGCGCGGAGCGCCAGACGGTGTCTCCTTCGGGCATCCGTTCTCCTCCTCTGATGTCGCGCGGCGTGGGGCGATGGTGCGGCGCTCAGCCGATCGTCCGACGCAGCGTGAACCCGCGCGGCGATTCCACGAAGCCGGCATCCCGCAGCGCGCGCCCGAGCGCGGTGCCGAACACCGGCGCCCCGCTGACCTGCTCGATCGTGATGGTCTCGAGCCGGCGAGCCCGGCACGTGGTCGCGAGGCTCTGCGCGGCGGCGGCCTGCAGCTGCTCGTCGGCGGTGAACACGAGCGCGGTCTTGCCGCCGCGCTCCAGGTAGAGCACGAGGGCGCCGTCGACGAGGGTGACGAGGCCGCCCGCTTTGCGACCGGGGCGGTGGCCCCCCTCCTGCGCCGGCCAGGGGAGCGCGGCGCCGTACGGGTTCGCGGGGTCGGTCGCGGCGAGCGTGATCGCCTCGCGCGGAGGCGGGTCGGGAAGGTTCGCGAACGTGCGCAGGCGGTCGACGGTGCTGGATGCCGCGAACTGCGCCGCTCCCAGCTTCTCGATGACGTACCCGCGGCGGCAGTGGCCGGCCTCTTCGAACCCGGCGAGGATCCGGTACGCCTGGGCGAACCCGCCCGGCATCCCCTCGGCCTGCACGGAGCCGCGTGTGACGACGCCGTAGCGGTCGAGCAGCATGCTCGCGTTCGCCGTCGCGCGCACGGCGACATCGGGTTCCGGCTCCGGCAGCAGCGACCAGCGGCCGCCGAGGCTCGGCGGTCGCGGTGGTGCGGCGGAACGCGTGCCGCTCAGCGGGGTGCCGCGGTAGAGGCGGGCGCGGGGAGTGCGCCGGACCGCGCGGTGCGCCTGCGACCCGCCGCCCAGCAGCGTGCGGATGGGGGCGAGCGTGTCGTTCGTGACCCGCCCGGCCCAGGTGAGCGCCCACAGGGCGTCGACGACGTCCTGTTCGCTGCCGGCGCCGGTGAGCTGCTGCAGCTGGGACGCGAAGTACGCGCCGCCGCCGGCGAGGTGGTGCACGATCGTGGCTTCGAGGGAGCCCGGGGTGAGCTCATCCTCGGGCGCGGGAACGGTGAGGGGAGCGGCATCGGCGGGCTGCAGGGCGATCCAGCCGTCGCGTCCGGGCAGCGCCCCGTGCCCCGACCAGACGACCTCTCCGCTGGCGGTGAGCTCGTCGAGCATCGCGGGTTGGTAGTCCTTGACCCGGCTGGGCAGGATGAGCGACTCCCAGGAGCTCGCCGGCAGGGGCACCCCGGCGAGCTGCTCGACGACGGACAGCACGCCGTCGATCCCCTCGAGGGGATGCACGAGGTGCTGCCAGCTCGGCAGGAAACGGGCGAACGCGGCAGGCTCGACGGGCTCCACGCTGCCGCGGATCGCGGCGAGCGAGCGCAGGCGGATGCGGCGCAGCGCGGCGGTGTCGCACCACTCCCGCTCGTCGGGGTCGGGAGCACCCGGCCCTCGGGTCGTGGACTCGGCCGGCAGGAAGAAGCCGCTCGTCACCCGGCCCTGCTGCTCGAGCCGCTGCAGGGTGAGCCGGGCGACGGAGACCCCGACGCCGAACCGGGCTGCGGCATCCGATGCGCGGAACGGCCCGTGCGTGCGGGCATGTCGCGCGAACAGGTCGGCGAGCGGATCCGCGACCGGCTCGAGGAACGCCGTCGGCAGCCCGACGGGGAGTGCGACCCCGAGGGCGTCGCGCAGGCGGGCGGCATCCTCGATCGCGGCGTAGCGCGGGACGCCGGCGATCGTGACGGTGATGGCCCGGCGGGTCGCGACGAGCGTCTCCGCGTGCGCGAGCGCCTCGGTGAGGGCGATGCGTTTCGTCTCGCTCCGCTCGCTCGACGACCGGGGGTCGGGGGCATCGGGCTGCTCGAGGCGGGCGGCGATCTCGGCGGCGTCGAGCGGTCCGAGCATGCGCAGCAGATCGGCGACCCCCTCGAGTCCGCGCGCGCGGCGGTCGGGCGCCAGCCGCTGCGCTTCGGCTTCGAACTGGGCGATGATGTCGGGATCGAGGAGCTCCCGCATCTCGACCTTGCCGAGCAGCTCCGAGAGCAGCGCCGGGTCGACCGACAGTGCGGCGGCGCGGCGCTCCGCGAGCGGCGAGTCGCCCTCGTACATGAACGCGCCGACGTAGCCGAACAGCAGATCGCGGGCGTACGGAGACGGCTGCGCCGGGGTGGTCTCGACGAGCCGGATGCGCCGGTCGGCGATCTGCCTCGTGATCCGCAGCAGTGCGGGCACGTCGTAGACATCCTGCAGCACCTCGCGCAGGGTCTCGAGGATGATGGGGAACGTCGGATGCCGGCGCGCGACCTCCAGCAGCTGCGCGGCACGCTGCCGCTGCTGCCACAGCGGACTGCGTCGCCCGGGATTCAAGCGGGGCATCAGCAGCGCACGGGCCGAGCACTCCCGGAACCGGGAGGCGAACAGCGCCGACCCGCCCACCTCGTCGGTCACGATCTGCTCGAGCTCGTCGGCGTCGAACACGAACAGCTCGGCACCCGGCGGTTCCGCCTCGGCATCAGGGATGCGGGCGATGATCCCGTCGTCGCTGGCGACCGCGGAGCCCTCGACGCCCAGCCGCTCGCGGATCCGCGCGTTCACCGCGAGCGCCCAGGGTGCGTGCACGGGCATGCCGTACGGCGAGTGCAGGATGACGCGCCAGTCGCCCACCTCGTCGCGGCCGCGCTCCACGGTGAGGCTGCGATCGGTGGGGAGGGAGCCGGTGGCATCCTTCTGCTCGGCCAGGTAGGCGAGCAGATTGTCGGTGGCGTACTCGTCCAGGCCCCCGGCCGCCAGCCGGTCGCGCGCCTCGGGCGGCGCGGCGGCGGACACCTCGCGACTGAATCGGCCGAGCGCCTCGCCGAGCTCCGCCGGGCGGCCGATGCCGTCGCCGTGCCAGAACGGCACCTTGCCCGGCTGCCCGAACGCCGGCACCACGTTGACGCGGTCGTGGGTGATCTCGACGATGCGCCAGCTCGTGGTGCCGAGCGTGAACACGTCGTTCACCCGGGACTCGTAGACCATCTCCTCGTCGAGCTCGCCGACCCGGGCGCCCGGCCCCTCGCCGATCGCGAACACGCCGAACAGCCCGCGGTCGGGGATGGTGCCGCCGCTCGTGACGGCGATGCGCTGCGCCCCCGGTCGGCCGGTGAGCGTTCCGGCATCCCGGTCCCACACCACACGCGGACGAAGCTCGGCGAACTCGTCGGACGGGAATCGTCCCGCGATGAGGTCGAGCGTCGCCTCGAACGCGGAGCGCGGCAGCGTGCGGAACGGCGCCGAGCGTCGCACCGTCTCGAACCAGTCCTCGACGTCGATGGGCGCCAGTGCGGCCGCCGCGACCGTCTGCTGCGCGAGGATGTCGAGCGGATTCTGCGGCACCCGGATCGCCTCGATCTGCCCGGCCAGCATGCGCTCGGTGACGACCGCGGTGTGCAGCACATCGGAACGGTGCTTCGGGAACAGGGCAGCGCGGCTCACCTCGCCGACCTGGTGCCCGGCACGGCCGATGCGCTGCAGGCCGGACGCCGCCGACGGCGGGGCCTCGACCTGGATGACGAGGTCGACGGCGCCCATGTCGATGCCGAGCTCGAGGCTGGAGGTCGCCACGACGCAGCGCAGGATGCCGGACTTCAGCTCCTCTTCGACCTGCGCGCGCTGCTCCTTCGACACGGACCCGTGGTGGGCCTTGGCGAGCACCGGGGGCGCGCCGGCGGTCGCCCCCGCATGCTGCGTCTCGTCTCGTCGCTTAGCTCCTCGCTCAACGACCGGGACGGGCACGGTCTCGTCGGCGAGCTCGAGACCGATCCGCTCGGCGTAGATCTCGTTGAGCCGGCCGGTGAGGCGCTCGGCGAGGCGCCGCGAGTTCGCGAACACGATGGTCGAGCTGTTCTGCAGCACGCGGTCGACGATGGCCTCTTCGACGTGCGGCCACACCGACCCGGTCATCTCGGTGGTCTCCGGCGGATCGAACCAGTTGGCCTCGCCCTGCTCGTCGCCCTCGGCGACGGGCTCGGGCGCGCTCTGGTACGCGCTGGGGGCGGGTGGCGGATTCGACAGGTCGTCGATCGGCACCACGACGCGCATGTCGAACGTCTTCGACGCCCGCGGCGCCACGATCTCCACCGGCGCCGCCCCGCCCAGGAACGACGCGACCTCATCGATGGGCCGTACGGTCGCGGAGAGCCCGATGCGCTGCGCCGGGGCGGCATCCGGCACGAGCGAACGTCGCAGCGCATCGAGGCGTTCGAGAGTGACCGCCAGATGCGCCCCGCGCTTTGTGGCGGCGACCGCGTGCACTTCGTCGACGATCACGGTGTGCACGTCGCGCAGGGTCTCGCCGGCGCGGCTCGTGAGCATGAGGTACAGCGATTCGGGAGTCGTGATGAGGATGTCGGGCGGCGACGCCACCAGCTTGCGCCGATCGGACGACGTGGTGTCGCCGGAGCGCACGCCGACCGTCAGGCCGGGCAGGTGGATGCCGAGGCGCCGGGCCTGCTGGCCGATGCCCACCAGGGGGGAGCGGAGGTTGCGCTCGACGTCGACGCCGAGCGCCTTCAGCGGCGACACGTAGAGGATGCGAGTGGTGCCCTTCGGCCCGCCCCCGCGGCCGGCATCCGGCTGCCTCTCGCCGGCCTTCTCGTGGAACACGCGATCGATCGCCCAGAGGAACGCCGACAGCGTCTTGCCCGACCCGGTGGGGGCGACCACGAGGGCGTGCTTGCCGGCCGAGATCGCCGTCCAGGCGCCGCGCTGCGCGTCGGTGGGCGCGGTGAATGCCCCGCGGAACCACTCCCTGGTCGCGGGGCCGAACATGTCGAGCACGTCACCCACCCCACTATCATGCCGACGGGTTCCGACATCGGCATCCGGGTACCCGAACCGGGCGCCGAGATCGCCGAATGTGTGGGATGCCACTGTGCATCACATGCGCATTCCATGGGTTCCTCGAGCCGATCCGTGCCGGGTGGGCGGGCGCGTGGGAGAATGCGAGTGAGACCTGATCCGCGTGACGGCCGGGCATTCCGGCCGTCCGTCCGACGCGGGCCGGACATCCGGCCCGCACCCAAGCGTGAGGAGTCAGGTGTGACAGGCACGACCACCCCGCAGCGGGAATACATCGTCGAATACGTCGACGGCCCTCTCGCGGGCACCGATGACCGGCGGATCCTGAGCGGCGGACGGATCGAGCCGCGCATTGCGGCGTTCGCCGCCGTGCAGGGGCTCGAATCGACGTTCTGGTACGTCGCCGGCGAACAGCAGACCCTCGACGGCGAGAAGCGCGTCAAGTACTACTTCGACCGGTCGGACAGCGATCCGGTGCAGCCCGTCCGCGAGACCGAGTAGGGCGGCGGTCAGCCGCGGGGAGCGGCGCGCAGCACGTGGCTGCGCGCATGCTCCACCGCGGGCTCGAGCGCATCGAAGAGATGGTTGCTGTGACGCAGCGCGGCGATCACGCCGACGCGCTCGGCGAGCCGCATGTGCCGGGTCTGGATGCCCTTGATCAGCACGGTCACGCCGCGCCGCTCGAGCCCGTGGATCAGTTCGCCGATCACCTGCGCGCCCGTGGCATCCAGCACCTGCAGCTGCGACATCCGCAGGATCACGACCTCGGCGTCCCGGATCTCGCCGACCCGTTCGATCACGCGCTCGGCCGCACCGAAGAACAGGGCGCCGTCCAGCCGGAACAGCGCGATGCGCTCGTCGCCGGCCTGCGCGTGCCCGGGCAGCTCCTCGCGGTGCACGCCGGCCGAACGGGCGAGGGTGCGCAGCGCGAAGAACGCCGCGACGGCGATTCCGATCAGCACCGCGTAGATGAGGTCGACACTGACGGTCACGACGGCTGTGACGATGAACACGACGGCATCGGTGCGGGTGGACCCGACGACGCTGCGCACCGTCGCGATCGAGATCATGCGGCACGCGGTGACCATCAGCACACCGGACAGCGCCGCGAGCGGGATGGTTCCGACCACTACCGCGCCGGCCGACACGATGAGCAGCAGCGCAAGTGCGTGGACGACCGCGGCGAGGCGGGTGCGTCCGCCGGAGCGGACGTTCACGGCGGTGCGCGCGATCGCTCCGGTGGCGGGCATCCCGCCGAACAGCCCCGCGACGACGGACGCGAGACCCTGCCCGACGAGCTCGCGGTCGGCGTCGTACGGACCGGTGTCGGAGATGGATGCCGCGACCCGCGCCGACAGCAGGGATTCGATGGCGGCGAGAGCCGCCACCGCGATCGCGGGACCCACGAGGCCGCCGAGCACGGGCAAGGCCGCCGACGGGAGCACAGGCGCGGGCAGCCCCGCCGGCAGCGCGCCGATCGTGGTGACCGGCAGGTGCAGCGCCCAGGACAGGAGGGCCGCGACGGCGATCGCGACGATCGAGCCGGGGAACCGCGGGTGCAGTCGCGGGGTGAGGAGCATGACCGCCGCGACGAGGGCGACGATGCCCAGGGTGAGCGCGACCTGCGGCCAGCGCACCCCCGCCAGGGACTCCACGGCGGCGACGAACGCGTTGGGGCTCCGCCCGGGCCGGGTTCCCACGGCGGCGGGCACCTGCTGCAGGAAGATGATGACCGCGATGCCGAGGGCGAATCCCTCGATCACCGGCCACGGGATGTAGGTCACCGCGCGTCCGAGTCGCAGGGCGCCCGCCGCGAGCACGATGAGTCCCGCCATCACGCACACGATCGCGAGAACGCCCGTGCCGTGCGCGGCGATGATCGGCCCGAGCACCACGACCATGGCGCCGGTCGGTCCCGAGACCTGAACGTTCGAGCCGCCGAAAACCGCCGCGACGACTCCGGCGACGATCGCGGTGATGAGGCCGCTCTCGGCGCCCGCGCCGGAGCTCACGCCGAACGCGAGGGCGAGCGGCAGGGCGACGATGCCGACGGTGAGTCCCGCCAGCAGGTCGCCGCGCCACGTGCGACGCAGGTCCCGGTAGTCGGATGCCGCCGGCAGCAGGCTGCGGACGTACCCCCAGGCGGTGCGGCGGGTCGCGGCATCCGGGGTCGGGGTGTTCATGCGGACGCTGATTCGGCCGTCAGGCGTGTCGCGGGCACGGTCGGCACGGGGGCATCCGGAATCGCCGGCAGCCCCGCCTGCTCGACGAGCTGCTGCTGCGTCGTGGCGAGGATCTCGCCGAGCAGTGTGCGGGCGACGCGGAGCAGGTCCGCCACCTGGGGATACGCGAGGCGGTAGAACACCTGGCTTGCGCGGCGGTCGGCCGCGACGAGCCGGTTGCGTCGCAGCACGGCGAGGTGCTGCGACAGGTGGGATGCCTCGAGCCCGGTCGCCTCGATGAGCTCCGAGACGGAGACCTCGGGGGACAGGGAGAGCACCTCGAGGATGCGGATGCGGATCGGGTGCGCGAGCCCCTTGAACAGCCCGGCCTTCACCTCGTACAGGGGGCGGTTGGGATCCGAGAACACGGCGACCTCATCGGGTTGGTGGATTGATGAATCCATCATATCGCCGATGTCGACGCACTCCGGCGTCTCCCCGCTGCTCAAGGGTCACGTTCTGCTGGTGCGACCGGCAGAACGTGACCCTTGAACCGGTGCGGGTGCCGCGGCGCGGGCGGGTGCCGCGGCGCGGGCGGGATGCCGCAGGCCCAGCTACTCGGCCGGGCTGGACTGCTCGCCGGCGACGCCGGTCGGACGCCAGATGCCGAAGCGGTTGCCCTGCGGGTCGACGAGGTGCGCGAAGTGGATGCGCCCGTTGTCCACGAGCGGGACCGCTACGGTCGCGCCCATCTGCTGCGCCTGGTCGAGCACCGCCTGCACGTCGTCGACCTGGACGTAGAAGATCGCCCAGTTCGCGCCGCCCATCTCGGTCGTGTCCTGCAGCCCGCCGCGATCCTGCTCGATCATGCTGTAGCGGGCCGGCATCGCCGGCTCCGCGAACGCCCACCCGAACAGGCCCCCGTAGAAGGACCTCGTCCCCTCGGGATCCGGGGATCCGAACTCGAAGTAGTTCACGTCATTCGCCATGATGGCTCCCTTCCATCCGCATGGTAGGACCGGCCTCCGACAACGGGCGGGGAGGCTCCGGCCGGGTGCGTGCACGAGGTTCGGAGCTTCGTTTCAGGTGGGTGGAATAGCATCCAAGACCGAGACCACGCCCCCCAACGGACGCGCCCCCGATCGTCCGGGTCTCCCACCTCATGACCCCTACCCTTCGCAGTCGTACCCGTGCCATCACGCCGGTCTTCGTCGACGGCAGCGGGCGACGCCTGCGCCGCGTGAAGATCGCGCTGTCTCTCGCCGCGCTGCTCGCGGCCGCGTATGTCGTGCTCGTCGTCGTATCGCTCCTCGGCGTGCCGACCATCGTCTCGCCGTTGCTCTCGCAGCCCGGCGGTCCGGGAGTCTCGGCGCCCGCCTCGACGCCCACGCCCTCGGGCCGCGCGCACACCCCGGCATCCGGACCCCGCTCCTCCGCGCCGGCCGATCCGGTCACCGAGCGCGTCGTCTCGACCACCCGCTCCTCGGCGTCCTCGAGTCCGTCGCCCTCGGCGACACCGCTGCCCACGCCCACTGCGAGCCCGAGCCCCACCGTGCCGGGCACCGGGCTTGTGACGCCGAGCCCGATCCCGACCTCCCCGGGCAAGAGCGGCTCCGCCCCGCGGCACACGCCACCGCCGCACCCGTGAGCCGCACCGAGACCCGGCGCAGCGTGCGGCCCGCCGTCCGCCGCGCCCGCGTGCGCACCCACTGGATCACCCTGTGCGTGCTGCTGACCGCACTCGCCGTCGCA
>NZ_DATEJS010000363.1:0-9229 GCF_035277845.1 Microbacterium sp. | reverse complement strand
AGAACGCTCGACGTGCTCATGAGGCGGCATCCGGGGCAGCGATCTCGACGCCGGCGGCTTCGAGTTCGGCACGGAGCAGGCGGGCGAGTTCGACGGCGCCGGGGTTGTCGCCGTGCAGCAGCACCGAATCCACCGTGACCGGCAGGTCGACACCGTTCGCGCTCTCGATGACGCCCTCGGCGACCATGCGCACCGTGCGTTCCGCGATGAGCGCGGCGTCATGGATGACCGCGCCCGGCTCGGACCGCGGCACCAATGTGCCGTCGTCGCGGTAGGCGCGGTCGGCGATTCCGACGACCCCGACACGTACACCCGCAGCCCGGGACGCATCGGCCAGGCAGCCGTCCTGCGCAAGCACGCGCAGGCCCGGGTCGACGTGGGTGATCGCGTCCACGACCGCGTCGGCGTAGTCCTGCCGCACGGCGACGAGGTTTCCGAGACGGCCGTGCGGTGCCACATGCACGACCCGGGCGCCGTGATACGACGCCACCGCGCTGAGCGCGCCCAGCTGATAGACGACGTCCGTCCGCACCTCGTACCCGGTCAGATCCATGGTGCGGCGCCCGAACCCCACGAGGTCCGGAAAGCTCGGATGCGCCCCGATGGCCACGCCTCGCCTGACGCATTCGGCGACCGTCCGGTCCATCACGCGCGGGTCGCCGGCGTGGAATCCGCAGGCCACGTTCGCGGACGTGATGATCTCCAGCAGGGCGTCGTCGTCACCCATCTTCCAGTCGCCGAAACTCTCCCCGAGGTCTGCCACCAGATCGATCCGCCGCGTCATCACGAGCCCTCCTGTCCAACCGGCCAAGCCGACGATCCGACGTTAGTCCCGCTGCGTACACGGAAGAAGTGATCATGCCAACCGTGTGCCATGCGATCTTGGAGATGTCAAGAAATCAAAGGGATCGCGAACTGTTTGCTGGCACGGAATTTGCCATCGCATTGCCAGGAGCGCGCAGCACAGGGCATGCTCTCTCCATGAACACACCTCCTCGCCGCGTGCACCGCCGCGTGACGCTCACCGAGATCGCCGAGGCGTGCGGCGTCGCACCGTCCACGGTCTCCCGGGCACTGTCGAACCCGAACCGGGTCAGCGCCCAGATGTACGAGCGCGTCGCCCGCAAAGCACGTGAAATGGGTTACGAGTCCGCAACGCTCCCCGCTGCACGCTCGCGCATCACCCGAGGAACCATCGCACTCCTGGTCGCGAACCTCACCAACCCGTTCAACCTCGACGTCATCCGCGGATGTCAGGTCCAGGCACAGTCCGCCGGCTTCATGCAACTCCTGGTCACCTCCGAAGAATCCGAACAGATGGAAGCGGACTGGCTGCGCGAACTGCCCCAGAACGTCGACGGCATCGTGGTCGCGTCCCCCCGATCCGAGGACTCCCTCCTCACAGAGGTCGCCCAGCGCGTCCCCCTCGTCATCCTCAATCGCGAAGTCCCCGGAATCGCGGGCATCGTCATCGACACCGTCGCAGGCCTGGTGCAAGCACTCGACTACCTCGTCTCGCTCGGCCACCACGACATCGCCTACGTCCGAGGACCGTCCACCTCCTGGTCCGACCGACACCGGTACGAGGCACTGCAAGAAGCCGCCGAACGGCACGGCGTCGAACTCAAGGCGATCGGGGCCTTCTACCCCACCGTCGACGCGGGAGCCGCGGCCGCCGACGCAGTCGCACTGGCCGACGTGACCGCGGCCCTGTTCTTCAACGACACGCTCGCCATCGCGGCAATGGCACGATTCGCGCACCGCGGCATCCGCGTCCCCGAAGACATCAGCGTGATCGGATGCGACGACATCTTCGCCGCATCCTTCGCGTCGCCGCCCCTCACAACCGTGAGATCCCCCGGCGAACAGGCCGGCCGAGTCATCACGGACATGCTCCTCAGCAGCTTCCTCTCCCGCTCACGAGGACACCGGGTCGACACCATGCCCGCGCACCTGATCGTCCGCGAGTCGACCTCGCACGCGTCAGCTGAACGATATGCGTGATGACAGCCGCAGGCCGCGTGGCACGCAACACCGAAAGCCGACCCGCCTCATCCCGGCGGCGTCAAGCCTCCGATCCTGGATCCGGCCGAGATCCCCGACGATCCTGCGGCCGACGCGGTCCGGGTGGTGAAGGTCCCAGGTCAACGGCACCGTCTACGCGCGGGGCACCTAACTTCTCCATCGACAAGCACCTCGCCGGGCGCGCCGCGCACACGATCCACAAGCTCGACCGGCTCCTCGTCTTCGACGAGCACGGCGCTCTGCTCGGGGAGAGGCTCTGGCCGCTGCCCGGTACGGCGTACGTCGGCAACGACAAGCCGCGCGGCCGCCGGCCAGCAACCCGGACACCGGAGGAAGTGTCACCGATGTCCTGAGGCAGAACTGAACCTATCCCTGCAGCAGTCCCCTCGGACACAGTTCGGCGGCGATGCCCTTGGATGTCTACTCCGATAGGTTCGAGAACGATCTGGACACATCTCGAAGCGGCTCAACAACGCCGCGCTCAACTGGTTCTTTCCGGCAGCCTTCGGGCCAAGCGCGGAGCCGTCCGGCCGCGCGATAGCGGACGAATGACTGCCCGAATAGTGCCGCCGATGGCGCCGCGCAACGCTGCCTCCGATGTCCGACGTCAGGGATACCCTGTCGATATGACGTCAAGCCAGCAGGAGAGAGCGGCACTGTTCACGCTGCTGCGTGAACGACGTCGCGAAGTGAGCTGGGGACGGATTGCGTCCGACGTGTCCGCAGAGGGCAGCGCTCTCGTCGTGCTCGAAGAGCGCACCGACGGTGAGCTCTTTCCGGCACCGGTGTCGGAGGTCGACCTTGCGAATGCCGCCGACCAGCTGACCGACTGGCGGGCGGCAGGCTATCAACTCGTCACCGTGCTCGATGACACCTACCCAGCACGACTGCTGGACATCCGCGAGACGCCCCCGTTCCTCTTCTACCGTGGCAAGCTGCAGCGGCACGATCCGGGGATGTCGATCGTGGGGTCGCGCTCGGCTAGCCCCTGGGCTCTCGAGATGGCCGCGACTGTGGCGGAGCTTCTCGTCGCTCAGAATCTGACCGTGATCAGCGGCCTTGCCGCGGGCATCGACGCTGCGGCCCACCGCGCCGCGCTGGCCGCCGGCGGGCGGACGGTGGCATTTCTGGGCACGGGCATTGCCCGGAGCTACCCTGCCGCGAACGCCGCGCTGCAGGAGGAGATCGGCTCACGCGGGCTGCTGCTGTCACAGTTCTATCCGGACGCACCTCCCACGAAGCAGAGTTTTCCGATGCGAAACGCGTCGATGTCCGGTTATGGGCTGGCCACGATCGTGATCGAAGCCGGCGAGCACTCAGGGACCAGGATCCAAGCGCGTCTGGCCGGTGAACACGGACGCCCGGTGATCCTCACCAGCCGCGTCGCCGAGTCGACGTCCTGGGGGCGCGCGCTCGCGGGTGCGCCCAACGTCTGGGTTGTGAACACGCTCAACGAGCTCAGGGCGGCGATCGAAGAGGTACGCAGCGCGCCGGAGCGGCTTGAGGACGCACTGCACGCCCTGCTCGCCTCGTGACCAGACAGCTGCCGCCAGAGATCCGAGAGATCGCGCGAAGCCTGAGCGTCTCCGCGGGCTCGTACCTGCAGAGCACCATCCGCGAGCCGGGTACGACCTGCGCCGTCTGCGAGGTGCCCGTGGACGGTTACCCGCGATGTTTCCAATGCAACCAACGCGCGCAAGCGGGCCTCAATCTGGCGGATCGCGTCAGCTCACTCGTCTACGCGGTCGAGTATGAGTCGCAGGCGTACAAGCTCGTGCAGAACTACAAGACGCCCGGCGCCGGCCCCAGTCACCGTACGACCATGCTCGCTCTGCTCGCGCTCGGGCTCCGTGGGCATATCCAGTGCGCGCGTAAGCTCTCCGAGCGATCGACGCATGGGTGGGCCGTCGTTCCGTCGACCCGAGGTCGCACGACGCTACACGAACTTGTGCGCTCTCTCGCGCGTAGACCCGCCGACGAGGTCATCGTGGACTACTCAGGCCCGCCCGGCCTGCGCGAGCTGAGGCCGGAGTACTGGACTGCCCGGCCTGGACTGGTTCTCCCCGAGCATGTTGTCGTGATCGATGACTCGTGGGTGACGGGCGCGCACGCGCAATCTGTCGCCGTCTCGCTGAAGGCTGCAGGCGTATCCCAGGTGTCGATCTTCACGGTCGCCCGGGTACTCGACCCGCACTGGCCTCCGGCCGAGCCCTTCATCCGGCACCGTCTCACCGGGTTCGACGAGGTGCGATGCCCATGGACTGGCGGCGAGTGCCCGTAGCGCTCGCTTCGAACGGAATCTTCCAGAATTCTTCCAGAACACCGGATGTCACCCGTTTGATTTCAAGTGTGGGCAAATTGTGGGCAAACGGGCGAATTTGCCGATCTGAAAGCCGCCCATGACGCAAGAAATCCCAGGCCTGACCTGGGATTTCTTTCTGTGCCCCCGACAGGAATCGAACCTGCGACCTTTGGTACCGGAAACCAACGCTCTATCCCCTGAGCTACGGAGGCGTACCGAACGAGACTACCAGTCCGCGAAGGCTCCTCCTGACGCGAGGGTCGCGCCGGGCGCGTCGCTCATCCGTCCTCTCGCGGCGGCACGGGTGCGACGTTCACGTGCCCGCGCAAATCGGCCGCGGCACGGTCGGCGTGGTACAGCGGGAGACCGCGCGGCGGGTCGAGCACGGCCACCTCGGGGTCGCTCAGGTGCATGTACAGTGCCGGTTCCATGGTGGCTCCTCCCGTCGGGCGAGCGCATGCGCCCGCTAACCCGACAGAGCGTGTCACAGTTCCGGAAATACGCGGAAATTCCGCCCTCGGGATGTATCTTCCGACCCGCTCGCGCCTCCCCACCTGTGACGGCACGGATGCCCGCGACCGCCTCCACGACGCGGCACAGGGGAGCATCCGATGGACGACGACCAGAAGCACTGGATCCCGCTCCCGACGCGGCGCCTCCGGCTCGTGGTGGCCGGCATCGCAATTGTCGCCGGGATCGCGGCCGCGGTACTCAGCCTCGCGGGCAGCGCGCGCGTCGGCTCCCTGACCGCGGTGCTCGATCCGGTCGAGGTTCTCGCGGGCAAGTCCGGCCCGACGGTCACCGCGGCCCTCGCCTTCAACGCCGTCATCCTGACCCTCACCGGCATCTGCCTGGTGGGCGGATCCCTGCTCGCCATGAGCCTCATCCGCAACCACACCGGCCGGCACTACGCCGAGTTCGGGGTGCTCGCGGGGCTGACCATCATCCTCGCCGGGCTTGCGAAGGACACCCTCCGGCTCGTGCTGCCCGCCTCCGGCACCACTCCCCTCTGGTACGGCACCGCCACCGACTGGGAGACCGCACTGGCGATGCTCGTCGTCAGCGCCCAGGTCGTCGCCTGGCCGATCGCCGTCGTGGGACTCGGCATGACCGTCGGGCGCAGCTGGCCATGGTCCCGGTCGCAGCACGCACTGAGCGCCGACGACGTGCGCCCGCCCCTGGCCCTCACCCGGCGGGACGCCCCGCTCCCGAGCGGCGACGAGACCCCGAGGCCGAGCCGCAACACCAGCTGGGCGCGCGGATTCAACGTCCCCGAAAGCGAGGACATCCTCACCCGCCTGCAGGCATCCGAACCCGTCGTGGGCGTGTGCCTGTCCGGCGGCGGCGTGCGCGCCGGCACCCTCGCGCTCGGCGTGCTGCAGGCACCCGCGATGCGGGAGAAGCTGCTCGGCGCCGACTTCGTCGTGTCGGTCTCCGGCGGCGGCTACATCGCCGGAGCGTTCCAGCAGGCGCTCTCCGACGCGGAGCATCCCGATGCCGGCGACTGGACGGTGGTGCGCGACCCGGCGTCCGTGCTGATGCCCGGCACGGCCGAGGAGGACTTCGTCCGCCGCCACGCGAGCTACCTGGCCAACACCCCCGGGCAGCTGCTGCACGCGCTCGCCCGCATCGCCGCGCACCTGGTCATCACCATGGCCCTCGTCTTCGCGCCCGCCGTCGCGGTGGGCGTCGCACTCGGACTGCTCTACCGCGGGCGGATCACGTCCGTGAACACCGGAGGCACCATCGCCGCCGCGGTGCGGGGCGCCCTGCCGTCGTCGTTCACGTGGGTGCTGATCGCGGTGTCGATCCCGCTCGCGGCGGCCGGTCTGTGCGCGCTGCTGGCCTGGTGGGGACTCGCCGGCAAGCGCCTGCGCCGCGCGGCCGCGTGCTTCAGCCTGTTCGCGCTGGTCACCGCAGTGGTGACCGTCGGGGTCCCCGCGCTGATCGGTCTCGCGGGCGGCATCATGGACGGCTCGAAGACCGCCGGCCAGGTGGTCGCGACCTCGTTCTGGGGCGTGCTGGGCACCTACGCGGTCAGCCTCGTGTCGATCGGCCGCGTGACCGCAGCGCGGATGTCGAAGCCGCCGTCGTGGTTCCACAAGATCGCGAGCGCCCCCGGCGCGGTGATCAACATGCTGCTCGTCGTGGTGGTGATCGTCGTCGCGACCGCCGCCTGGCTGCTGCTTGCCGGCGGCGCCGCTGCGGCCACGATCAACAGCGTGCAGGCGGGCGACCTCTCGGTGCCCGTCGGATCGGCTGTGTCGGCGGTGGTGATCGTCCTGTTCGCAATCGTGATCGGCGGGTTCGTGGACGAGACCCGGTTGAGCCTTCATCCCTTCTATCGCGCCCGGCTGGCATCCGCGTTCGCGGTGCGCCGCGTCAGCCGCGGCGGCGTCGACGTCGCCGTCGCATACAACCCCGAGACGCGCACCAACCTGTCCACCTACGGCCGGCGACCGGTGGACGGCGAGCGCAACGCGACGTTCCCGCAGGTGATCTTCGCGGCATCCGCCACGATCGGCGGCGCGCGCACGCCCGCCGGCAACAATCGCGTCTCGTACACGTTCAGCGGGGACTGGATCGGCGGACCGGAGGTCGGGTACGTGCGCGCCGAGGCGCTCGAGCGCATCAGCCCGAAGCACATCGAACGCGACCTCACCGTGCAGGGAGCGGTGGCGATCTCCGGCGGTGCGATCTCCGCCTCCGGCGGGGGGCAGGGCTCCCCCTGGTACGGCACGCTGTTCGCCCTGTCGGGTGTGCGGCTCGGGGCCTGGCTGCCGAATCCGTCGTACGCGATCGAGCGCTACCGGGAGGGCATCGACCCCGAGGATGCGTCGCGCGCGCCCCGCATCCCCCGCAAGCGCCGCATGGACTGCCTCATGAAGGAGCTGCTCGGCCCGCACACCCACAACGGGCCTCTGCTGCAGGTGACCGACGGCGGCTTCTACGACAACCTCGGGCTCATCGAGCTGCTGCGCCGACGCTGCACCGAGATCTACTCCGTGGATGCCAGCGGCGAGGTGAACTCCGCCCCGTCGACCCTCGCCCACGCGATCAGCCTCGCCGCCGAGGAGCTCGGGGTGCGCATCGACTGGGGCGCGAAGGGCGTGTGGAGCGCCTCGGCCGGCACCGCCGACGACACGTCGCTGCCCAAGGGCATGGACGCGCTGCGCCCGCGCCTCGGCGAGTCGCCGGTGCTGATCGGCACGGTCATCTACCCGGACGAATGCGGGATGCCGGGACTCACCGGCACCATCCGCGTCGCTCGGGCGTCCCTCTGGCCGGGGCTCGCGCCGGACGTGCTCACCTATGCGCTCGGTCACCGTGCGTTCCCGAACGACAGCACCGCCGACCAGTGGTTCTACGACGACGACTACCGCGCCTACACCACCCTCGGCCGGGCGATGGGCGACCTGCTCGCCACGGCGCCGGCGCCCGAGCCGGATGCCGCGACCACCGCCTACCGCGGGTCTCCGACGAGCTTCAGCCCGACGACGCACGCCACCAGCCCGACGATGAGCAGCACGCGCACGATCGAGACCGACTCCGCTCCGGAGACCATCCCGTAGCCGACGGTCAGCGCGGCACCGATGCCGACCCAGACGGCGTATGCCGTGCCGGTGGGGATGTCGCGCATCGCGAGGGCGAGACCGCCCATGGACGCGAGGAGCCCGAAGCCGAACACGACGCTCGGCCAGAGCTTCGTGAAGCCCTCCGCCTTGCCGAGCGCGGTGGCCCAGACGGCTTCGAGCACACCCGAGAGGATGAGGATGACCCACGACATGACGTCAGCTCCCTGGCCAGTCTTGTCGCGCACCGGGTACTGATCCGTCGTCCGGGGATCCTGTCCGGGATCCGGTCGCCACGATACCCGGCGGGCCTGATCAGCCCCTGGGCACACCCCGACCGTCGAGCGGTCGAAGCGCGGGAACGCCGGGGCCGCGTCACACCAGACGGTAGACGAGGTCGCGGATGTCGCGCCCCTTCGCGATGCCCTTGCGCTCGAAGGCGGTCATCACGCGACCGTCGAAGCGCGGCGCCCACTCCCCCGCGAAGTCGCGCTCGAACGCCCCGGCGGCATCCATCACCTCGCGCATCTGCAGGGCGTAGTCCTCCCAGTCGGTCGCGAGGCGCAGCACACCACCGGGTGCCAGCGCCGCCGCCGCGATGCCGGTGAAGGCGGGCGCGATGAGCCGGCGCTTGTTGTGCTTGGCCTTGTGCCACGGGTCCGGGAAGAACACCCACAGCTCGCTGACCGATCCTGCCGGCAGCAGGTGCTCCAGCACCTCGGGCGCGTTGGCCTCGACGAGGCGCAGGTTGTGCACGTCGGCGGCGGCGGCATCCTTCATGGTCCGCGCGAGGCCGGCCTTGAACACCTCGACCGCGAGGAAGTCGGTGTCGGGGCGGGATGCCGCGGCATGCACGATCGCGTGCCCCTGCCCCGAGCCGATCTCCACCACGAGCGGGGCGGAGCGCCCCCATACCTGCCCGGGGTCGATGTGCGAGCCCGCGGCGACGCTTGTGCCCGCGATGCCGCGCGGCACCTGGATCAGGTACGCCGGGGCGAGGTCGTCCCACGCGCGCTCCTGCGCGTCCGACATGCGTCCGCTGCGGCGCACGAACGAGACGGGCTTGTCACGGAACGTGCGGATCTCGGACGCGTCAGGGTTCTCGGGCACTCCTCAAGCCTACGAGCCCGCACGGTCTGCGTTTCGGCTCGCTCCGCGTTCCCGGTCGTTGAGCGAGGAGCGCAGCGACGAGACGAAACGCAGCAACCCCCGCCAACACACTGCGTTTCGGCTCGCTTCGCTCGCTCAACGACCGCGGGGGAGGAGGGAGCGTGCCGGGGCAAGCGCTCAGGCTCTCCCCCTACTCGCCGGTCGTTGAGCGAGGAGCGCA
>NZ_DATEJS010000362.1:0-9725 GCF_035277845.1 Microbacterium sp. | reverse complement strand
CCGGCGGGCGCAGGGTCTCCGGGGAGTCCACGCCGATGCGCTTGAGCGGGATGCCGTGCCACAGCTGCACGACGAACCCGCCGGACACGGCGTAGCGGTTGACGTCGCCGAAGCCGTGCGTGATCACGATCACACGGGACCTGGCCGTGCGCCAGAGCCCGGCCACGGAGTGCTTGGGGAGGGTCCGGATGCCGCGGGCACGGGCATCCTCCGCGTCGCGCTCGCCGTCGACGAGCCAGACCGCGTCGATGTCCTCCTCGGCGGCGACCTGCCAGAGTGCGAGCGCGCCGTCGCCGATGCCGCCGCCGCAGCCGAACACCCAGAGATCCCGGGTGCGGGGCGTGACCAGAGTCAGCAGGCGTCCGGCGATGTACAGCGGAATCCGCAGGAGCTTCGCCGCGTTTCCCGCACCGAAAGAGAAGGACGCCACCCCGCGAGCCTATCGCGGGGCGGCGTCCTTCTCCTGGCCGGACGGTCAGCCGGTGAAGGTCCCGAGGGTCACCTGCGCCGTGTTGGACTGGCCGTCGCGCGTGTAGACGAGCTGGGCCTTCGCCCCGCCCGCGAGGGCGCGCACTTGGGCGGTGAGGTCCACCGAGTCGCTCACCGGTGCCCCGTTGAACGAGGTGATGACGTCGCCCTTCTGCAGGCCGGCCCTGTCGGCCGCCCCGCCTGCGGTGACCTTCTCGATGTAGGCGCCGGTCGTGGTGGCGCCCTGGATCGACGCCGCGTCCGCGACCGTCGCGCCGAGCAGCCCGTGGGTCGCCTTGCCGTCCTTCATCAGGTCGTCCGCGATGCGCTGGGCGATGTCGGACGGGATCGAGAAGCCGACGCCGATCGATCCGGCCTGGCTGGTCGAGGAGCTACCGGTCGACGCGATCGCCACGTTGATGCCGATGAGCTTGCCGTCGCTGTCGACGAGGGCCCCGCCGGAGTTGCCGGGGTTGATGGCCGCGTCGGTCTGCAGCACCGCGATCTTGATCGAATCGGTGGCGGACTGCTGCGACTGCCCCTGCCCGAAGTCGAAGTAGAACGGGCTGCCGCCGTTCTGGCCGCCGTTGCCGTCGTCTTGCGAGCCGCCGTTCGGCGCCGCCGACGATGCGATCTCGATCGACCGGTTCAGGGCGCTCACGATTCCGGTGGTCACCGAATTCGACAGGCCGAGCGGCGCGCCGACGGCGACGGTCTCGTCACCGACGTTGAGCTTGCCCGAGTCGCCCCACGAGATCGGCGTCAGGCCGGAGGCGTCCTTCAGCTTGATGACCGCGAGGTCGTACGTCGGGTCGGTGCCGACGACGGAGGCGCTGTAGACGTGACCCGTCGACGTGGTCACCGTGATGCTGCCGCCGGAGGTGGCCCCGTCGAGCGTGACCACGTGCGTGTTCGTCAGGATGTAGCCGTCCTTCGAGAGGACGACGCCGGACCCCGTGCCCCCGGAGCTGCCGGCGGACACGTTGATCGTCACGACGCTCGGCACGACCTTCGCCGCGATCGCGGTCGTGTTGTTCACGCTCGAGGTGTCGTTGACGGTGACGGTCTGCGGGGCCGAGACGCCGTTCGCCGAGTTCGTGCTCCACAGGTTCGCGCCGGCCCAGGCGCCGCCGAGTCCGGCGACACCGCCGACGACGGCGGCTGCGACGAGCAGAGCGGCGATCCGGGTCGCGCCGGACTTCTTCTGTCCCGCACCGTCCGCGTCATGCCGGTACTGCGGCTGACCCGCGTCGCCCGCGCCGCCGGGCAGTCCGAAAGCCTCGCCGGGGTAGGACTGGTGGGCCGGGTGCGGCACCGTGGCCGGGTAGACCGGGGGCAGTGGGTGCGCGGCAGCGTGGTGGCCATACTCCGGCGGGATCGGCTGGGTCGCCGCGGCCTGCTGCGCCGCCACGGACGCGGGCACGGTCGGTGCGGTGGGAGGGGTGAGAGGCACAGTCGGCTGCTCGGGCTGCGGCGCGGGTGCGCCGGCAGCGCCGGTCTCAGCGGCTGCGGCATCCTGCGCGGCGGTCTGCCCCTCGTGCGGGAGATCTTCCGGGCGGAAGCCCTGGTTGTCGCTCATTCGTGCTCCTTCTGGCTGGCCGTCCCAGCATGACTGCGGATTCTGTGTGCTCTATATGCCGACAGTGCGATCACACTATGCGAGTAGCGTGGGGGTTGTGCGAGATGCGACTTCGGTGACGGGCGCCTGGCGTCGCGCCGCCGCCGGTGCCGGGCTGCTGGACCCGGACGGAACCGTCCTCCCCACCATCTTCGCCGAGATGAGCGCCCTCGCGGGCCGCACCGGCGCGATCAACCTCGGTCAGGGCTACCCCGACGAGGACGGTCCGCTCGTCGTGCTCGAGGTCGCGCGGGAGGCCATCGCGAACGGCGTCAACCAGTATCCGCCGGGCCGTGGCATCCCCGATCTGCGCCTCGCGATCGCCGAGCACCAATCCCGCTGGTACGGCCTGCACCTCGACCCGGAACGCGACGTGCTGGTGACCGCGGGCGCGACCGAGGCGCTGAGCGCCGCTCTGCTCGCCCTCATCGACGGCCCCGATGACGAGGTGGTCGTCTTCGAGCCGTTCTACGACTCGTACGCGGCCTGCGTCGCCCTCGCCGGCGCACGGCTCGTTCCGGTGCCGTTGCGCCGCGATGCCACCGGATTCGTCCCCGATCCGGACGAGCTGACGGCCGCCGTGACCGACCGCACCCGCATCATCCTCGTCAACGATCCGCACAACCCCACCGGCGCCGTGTTCAGTCGGGAGGTGCAGCAGCACATCGTCGCGTTGGCCGAGCGGCACGACGCCCTGATCGTCACCGACGAGGTGTACGAGCACCTGCGGTTCGGCACGACGCACGTGCCGATCGCCACGCTTCCCGGAGCGTGGGATCGGACCCTGACGATCTCGTCGGGAGGCAAGACGTTCTCGACGACCGGCTGGAAGATCGGCTGGATCAGCGGACCCGCGGCGCTCATCGACGCCGTGCTCGCCGTGAAGCAATTCCTCACCTACGTCAACGGGGCGCCGTTCCAACCCGCCATGGCGACGGGACTGCGCCTGCCTCACGCGTACTTCACCGGCGTCGCCGAGGGCATGCGGGCCAAGAGCGAGGTGCTCGGCACGGGGTTGCGGGCCGCCGGCCTCGACGTCATCCGCACGCACGGCACCTACTTCACGGTCGTGGATGCCGCGCCGCTCGGGGCGACGGATGCCGGTGACTTCTGCCGTTCGCTCCCCCATCGCGCCGGGGTGGTCGCCATCCCGCTCACCGCGTTCGTCACGCCGGGACATCGGTCCGAGTACGCGACGCTCGTGCGGTTCGCCGCGTGCAAGCGCGTGGAGGTGCTGCGGGAGGCGGCATCCCGCCTCGCCGCCATGGCCTGACCGGTGGTCTGACGGGTCGTCAGAGCGCCGTCACGCCGAACCGCCGCAGCTGCAGCACCGGGTTCACGCGACGCACCTCGGCGACCTCCGCCGGGTCGAGGAAGGCGACCGCGACATCCGTGCGGGTGCCGAGCTCCGCCCGCGTGACACCCTGCGGATCGATGATCACCGCATGGCCGACCCCCACCGGCGGGGTGTGGTCGGCGGCCGCGACGAACACGGTGTTCTCGATGGCCCGCGCGTGCAGCAGAGTGCTCCAGTGGTGCTCCTTGAGGGGCCCCCGGACCCACTCCGACGGCACGAGCACCACGTCTGCGCCGGCGTCCACGATGCGCCGGGTGACTTCCGGGAAGCGCAGGTCGTAGCAGGTCATGATCCCGAACGTCAGGCCCGCGACGGTGAACGTCCGGGGCGCCTCGATCGCCCCCGGTTCGATCCAGTCCGACTCCCGCTGGCCGAACGCGTCGTACAGATGCAGCTTGCGGTACACGGCATGGACACCGGACGCGTCGACCGCGACGACGGTGTTGCGGACGCGCTGGGCGTCCTCGGCCTCCTCGACGAGGCCCGCGACGATCGTCACCCCGTGCTCCGCCGCGAGCATCGTCAGGGCGATGACGAACGCGCCGTCGAGGGGCTGCGCGTGTTCGCGCAGCTGCGCGTCGAACGGGTCGCGGAACCAGTTCGAGTACTCCGGCAGCACCACGACGTGTGCGCCGCGCCCCGCGGCCTGCGCCACCAGGTCGGCGATCGCCTCGAGATTGCGCGCCTCGTCGTCGCCGGGCGCGAACTGCGCCACCGCGACGCCGACGGAACCGGATGCGGTGTTCTCACTCACTCGGCCATCCTCCCAGGAATGCGAGAACGGCGCCCCGTACGGGACGCCGTTCTCTTTTGTTGCGGGGACAGGATTTGAACCTGCGACCTCTGGGTTATGAGCCCAGCGAGCTACCGAGCTGCTCCACCCCGCGGCACGTTTAAAAGCCTAACACACGCCGCGAGGTGCCCCGTTCACTTCTTCTTCTGCTGCGCCTCCAGCTGCATGAGCTGCTGGATGTCGGACGTGAGACGGGCATCGGCCTCGCCGTACGCCGTCCAGTCGCCCTTCTTCAGCGCCGCCTCGCGGTCCGAGATCGCCTGGGCGGCATCCTGCAGCAGCGCCTGGAAGGCGGTGCTGTTCTCGGTGCCGGTGTTGCCGCCGGTGTTCGGCGGGGTCGACACGGACGGGCTCGGGGACGCGCTCGGGGTGACGCCCGAGTCGCCGGTGTTGGCGCCCGAGTTGCCGCCGAACAGGTCGTCCAGGGCCTCGGAGAGCGTGTCCGAGAACGCGACCTTGTTGCCGAAGGCCACGAGCACCTTCTGCAGGGTCGGCAGCTTCGTCGCGCCCGACGACTGCACGAAGACCGGCTGCACGTAGATCAGACCACCGCCCACCGGCAGGGTCAGCAGGTTGCCCTTGAGCACCTGCGAGTCGCCCTGTTTCAGGAGGTTGATGAACGACGACACGTTCGGCTGCGCGTCGAAGGTGTTCTGCACCTGACCGGGACCGGGCACGGGCGTGTCCGCGGAGATCGCCAGCATCCTGAGCTTGCCGTAGTCCGCCGCCTTCTTGCCGGGCGTGCTTCCCGCGTTCGAGTCGACCGCCAGATAGCCCATCAGCACGTTCCGGGAGGTGCTCGACGAGTTCGACTGCGGGATGAAGGTGGTGAAGAGGGAGTACTGCGGCGCGGACTGGTCCGGCATCTGCAGGATCTGGTAGTACGGCGGCTGGAACCTGGTCTGGTCCTGCGGGTCGTTCGGCGTCACCCAGCGGTTGTCGCTCTGGTAGAACGACTGGGCGTCGTCCACGTGGTAGACGCCGAGCATGGCCCGCTGCACCTTGAAGAGGTCGGTGGGGTACCGCACGTGGCTCATCAGCTGCTCGGACATGTCGCCGAGCGGCTTGACCGTCGAGGGGTAGATCTTCTCCCACGTCTTCAGGATCGGGTCCTTGTCGTCCCACGCGTACAGCGTCACCTTGCCGGAGTACGCGTCGACGGTGGCCTTCACCGAGTTGCGGATGTAGTTGATGTCGTCGAGGGCGTAGCGCGGAGCCGGGTTCGACGAGTCGGCGATCGCCGATGACAGGCTCACCGTCGACGCGTACGGGTACTGGGCGCTCGTCGTGTACCCGTCGACGATCCAGACGATGCGGCCGTCGACGACACTCGGGTACGGATCGCTGTCGAGCGTCAGGTAGGGCGCGGCCTTCTGCACGCGGACCATCGGATCCCGGTCGTACAGGATCTGCGAGTCCTTGTTGATGGCGTCGGAGAAGAGGATCTGCTCGGACTGGAACTTCATCGCGTAGATGAGTCGGTTGAACCAGTTCCCGATGTTCGGGCCGCCGTTGCCGGAGAAGGTGGTCTTCGTCTCGGCCGAGCCGTTGGAACCCGAGGGGTAGTCCAGCTCGATCGGGGTCGTGCCCTTCGGGGCCCCCACGATCGAGTAGGCCGGGGAGTTCTCGCCGAAGTAGATGCGCGGCTGGTACTTCTCGTCGTTGGTCAGCGACCCGGTGGTGGGGATGCCGCGCTCCAGGAACACCGGCTTGCCGTCGTCGGTGCGCTGGTTGCCCTTGGCCACGACGATGCCGTAGCCGTGGGTGTAGATCATCGTCGTGTTCTGCCAGGACGC
The DNA here is from genome assembly GCF_035277845.1 of Microbacterium sp. Taxonomy (GTDB): domain Bacteria; phylum Actinomycetota; class Actinomycetes; order Actinomycetales; family Microbacteriaceae; genus Microbacterium. Next base: position 3,693 of record NZ_DATEJS010000362.1, on the reverse strand, counting down.
TGCGTTCCCGAGCGCGGAGAGATTCAGCTCGCGCACCGACGACACGGCATCCTGCGTCTTGCCGGCGACGTCGTAGCGGTCGACGTCGAGCGGATCCTTGAACTGGTAGTACGAGCGGTACTGCTCGAGCTGCTGCACCGTCGGGCTGATGATGGCCGGGTCCATGATGCGGATCTGGCTGGTCGTTCCGGCATCCTGCTTGAGCTGGCCCGCCTTGGCCGTGGTGGTCGCCGCGAAGTTCGTCGTGGCGAGGTCGCTGATGCCGTACGCGGTCTGGGTCGCGTCGATGTTCCGCTGGTAGTACTTCGATTCCAGGCTGAGCTGGTTGGGCTTGACCTCGACCACGTTGACGATCCACGGGTAGACCATGCCCACGACGAGTCCGGACACGATCAGCAGCGCCGTCGCGATGAGCGGGTAGCGCCAGCGCCCGATGATGGCGGTCACGACGAACAGGATCGCCACGATGATCGCGGCGATCGCGAGGATCGTCTTGCCGGGGATGACCGCGTTGACCTCGGTGTAGCCCGGGCCCGTGATGCGGTCGGCCGGCTCCACCATCGTCTTGTACCTGTCGATCCAGAGGCTGACGCCCTGCAGCAGCAGGTAGAGCGAGGCCAGCACGGCCAGCTGGATGCGGGCCGCCCGCGAGATCCGCAGCTCACGCTGCCCGATGCGCACCGAGCCGTAGAGGTAGGTGACGACCGCGCTCACGAGCAGGCACACGAGCACCACGGCCGACGCGAACCCGAGCAGGGAGCTGTAGAACGGGAGCGCGAACATGTAGAAGCCCGTGTCCAGGTGGAACTGCGGGTCGACGGTCTTCGTCGAGACGCCGTTGAGCCAGAGAGCCGTCGTCTCCCACTGGGAGGACGCCGCGAATCCGGCGAAGAAGCCGAAGAAGATCGGGATGCCCCACATCGCCAGGCGCCGCAGCGGCTCGACGACCTCCTGGTAGCGGTTGAGCTGGAAGCTGAGCCGCGCGTACACCGGCCGCAGCCGGTAGGCCAGCTGGATCGCCAGCCACAGCGGCACCGCCATGCCGAGGAACCCGATGACGAACATGAGCAGGCGGGCTCCCCACTCCGTCCCGAGCACACGGGAGAAGCCGAGCTGGCTGTACCAGAGCCAATCCGCATACAGGTTCGCGAAGATGAAGAACGCCACGACCAGGGCGGCGAGCACCACGAGGGTGATCGCGACCACACGGCGTGAGCGGCGGGGAGGGGCGGGCGTCGGCGCAGGGGACGAAGTCACCCCTCCATCCTAGGTTCGGCATCCGACACGCCCGGCCGGACCTGCCGGGCCGAGGCTGCTACTTGGCCGTGCAGGTGGGCAGTCGGCCGAGGCTCCCGCCGTCGGCGATCGTGGACAGCACCCGGAGGGAGTCGTCGAGCGTCTTCACCGAGAAGACCCGCAGGCCGGCCGGGACGTGCCCGACGACCTCGTCGCAGTTCGACGCCGGTGCGAGGAAGTAGGCGGCTCCGGCATCCTTCGCGCCGTACAGCTTCTGCCGGATGCCCCCGATCGCGCCGACGGTGCCGTCCGCGGTGATCGTGCCCGTGCCGGCGACGTTCCGGCCGCCGTTGAGCTTGCCCGGCGTGAGGTCGTCGATGATACCGAGCGCGAACATCATGCCCGCCGACGGTCCGCCGACGTTGTCGAGCTGGATGGTCACATCGATCGGGAAGTCGTAGTCCGTGGTGAGGATGACCCCGATGAGCCACGCCGCATGCCCGTCGACGGTCTGCCTCCGCGGCGTCACGGAGACGTCCTGGGCCTTGCCGTCGCGACGGATCGTGAGCGACACGGGCTTCCCGGCGGACCCGGCGACGATCCGGCGCAGCACGTCGGCATCGGTCACGGTCGTGCCGTCGGCGGCGAGGATCACGTCGCCCGACTTCACGATTCCCTTCGCCGCGGAGTCGCCGGTGAGCGAGTACACCTCGAGCCGCGGATGCACGTCGTAGCCCAGGTGGCTGAGGGCCGCCGCGGTGGCCTCCTTCTGCGAGTCGACCATCATGGCCGAGTTGGCCTGGTCGAGCTGCGTGCTGGACACGTTCGGCGGATAGATCTCGTCGAGCGGCACCACCGCCTGCGACGACTGGAACCACGCCGAGGCGAGCTCGAGCCAATTGGGCGTGCGCTCCGGTGTGCCCGCCACCTGCACGGTGAGCATGTCGAGGGTTCCCGACGTGGGGTACGTCCGGGCTCCCCTGATCGAGATCAGGGGCACGTCCTTCCCGTTGGCGTCGGCCGAGGTGCCGAGGGTGTTGAACACCGGCCCGGGCTTCTGGATCACGTACCCGGTCGGCAGGAACGACATGACCAGGATGGCCACCAGCGCCACGGTGAGGGCCCACAGCCCGACCACCGTGCGACGCGTGCGCGGCCGCTTCGGCGCGGGGGTGATCGTCACGTTCTCATCGAACAGCGCCACGGAGAGCCTTCCTTGTTCCGGGCCCCGTTCGCGAGCGGCGTACAGCAGTCACCGCGCACCCCGCTGCGGGAGCGATCCGTGCGACTAGCGTAGATGCACGACCCCCCACCATTGCTGAAAGGCGGCAGACGTGGCCGATGACGACGACCGCGGCGACGACCGCGAATTCGAGGACATTCTGCGTCAGCTGTTCGGCGGCTCGTTCGACCCGAGCACGATCGATCCGGCGCAGCTCGAGGAGCTCAAGCGCATGGGTGTCGACCCGTCGATGATGCAGGCGGCCATGCGCCAGCTGCAGGAGACCATGCGCAACGCCGGCGAGTCCGGCATCGACTGGGATGCGTCCAAGCGCGCCGCCCTGCACCTCGCGAACCAGAGCGACCTGAGCGTCTCGTCGGCCCAGCGCGGCGGATTCGACCAGGCGTTCACGCTCGCGACGCTGTGGCTGAGCGAGTCCACCACCATCTCCGAGCTCGCGACCGCGCCGGAGAGCATCACACGCGGTGCGTGGGTGGAGGCGACCATGCCCGTGTGGCAGGAGCTCGCCACGCCCGTCGCGACGAGCATCGCCGACGCCCTGACCACGGCGATCGGCGAGCAGGCGCCGGAGGAGATGCGCGACATGCTGCAGGGCGCGAGCCGCATCATGCGAACGATCGGCGGGACGCTGTTCGCGGGCCAGCTCGGCCACGTCGTCGGCGAACTCTCCAAGGAGGTGCTCAGCGGCGGCGACGTCGGGATCCCGGTGATGCCCGCCGGGCGGGCGGTCATCCTGCCGCTGAACGCCGCGGACTTCGGACGGGACCTCGAGATCCCGCAGGACCAGCTCGACCTGTATCTGGCCACCCGCGAGCTCGCGCACGCGCGACTGTTCCGCCACGCGAAGTGGCTGCGCCTGCACGTGATCGCCCAGGTGACCGACTTCGCCCGCGGCGTCGAGATCGACATGAGCGCGATCGAGGACGTGGCCTCCCGCTTCGACCCGAACGAGCCCGAGGAGTTCCGCGAGGCCATCCAGAACGGCGCCCTGCTGCCCGAGCGCACCGAGGCGCAGAAAGCCGCCCTCGCACGCTTGGAGAACCTGCTCGCGACGATCGAGGGCTGGGTGGAGGTCGTGACCGCGGATGCCACGGCCCGGATCCCCGCCTCCGAGCGCATCGCCGAGGTGGTCCGCCGCCGTCGCGCCGTGGGCGGACCCGGCGAGCACGCGCTCGGGACGCTCGTGGGCCTCGAACTGCGTCCGCGTCGCATCC
>NZ_DATEJS010000361.1:0-17231 GCF_035277845.1 Microbacterium sp. | reverse complement strand
CCTGGAGTCCGAGCTGGGCAAGCGCCTGATCGGCCAGAAGGAGGCCGTCGCCGCGGTGTCGGATGCCGTGCGCCGCTCGCGCGCGGGCATCAGCGACCCGAACCGGCCGACGGGCTCGTTCCTGTTCCTCGGTCCGACCGGTGTCGGCAAGACCGAGCTGGCGAAGGCGCTCGCCGAGTTCCTCTTCGACGACGAGCACGCCATGGTGCGCATCGACATGTCGGAGTATGGCGAGAAGCACTCCGTGGCGCGCCTGGTCGGTGCCCCTCCCGGCTACATCGGGTACGAGCAGGGCGGTCAGCTCACCGAGGCCGTGCGTCGGCGCCCCTACTCGGTGGTGCTGCTCGACGAGGTCGAGAAGGCGCACCCCGAGGTGTTCGACGTGCTGCTGCAGGTGCTCGACGACGGCCGCCTCACCGACGGCCAGGGCCGCACGGTCGACTTCACGAACGTCATCCTGATCCTCACCTCGAACCTCGGCTCGCCGATCCTCATCGATCCGACGCTGTCGATCGAGCAGCGTCGCGAGCAGGTGATGGCGCTCGTGCGCCAGGCGTTCCGGCCGGAGTTCGTCAACCGGCTCGACGACATCGTGATGTTCCAGTCGCTGAGCGAGGACGACCTCGCCCAGATCGTGGAGCTGTCCGTCGATGCCCTGCAGCAGCGGCTCCACGAGCGTCGGCTGTCGCTGGCGGTCACCCCGGACGCCCGGTCGTGGCTCGCCGAGCGCGGATACGACCCGGTGTTCGGCGCCCGGCCGCTGCGCCGGCTCATGCAGCGCGAGATCCAGGACCGCCTGGCCATGGCGCTGCTGGCCGGCCGCGTGCGCGACGGCGACACCGTGCGCGTGGATGTCGCGGCCGACGGCACCGGCCTCGTGGTCACGAGCTCCGGCGAGTAGCCCGGAACATGCGGATGCCGCGGATCCGAGGGGTCCGCGGCATCCGGCGTCTTCGGCGTCACACCAGGAGCAGCGCGACCGACAGCAGCGCGATCGCAGCGCCGAGCAGGGCGACCCGCAGCGGCAGGATCGACTCCCAGCGCGCCTGCAGGGCGCGGGTGTCGGCCGGCACCTCGTCGGCGAGGGCCGCGGCGGTCAGCGTCGCGTTGATGGGCTTGGCGACGCGGGCGTAGACGAGCAGCCAGGTCACGACGAGCACGAAGCCCACGGTCGCGAGGATGCCGGCGGGAGGCGTGCCCCACGCGAACGCGGCCGCCGCGGTTGCGGCGGTGAGGATCGTCCCGGGGATGCCGATGGCCGGCATCCTCCGGTCGGCGTAGTAGTGGCCGCGCCCGACGACCTGCACCAGCGCCCGGTCCTCGAGGTCGGCGTAGACGGAGCGCTGCACGAGCGTCCCGACGACGTCCGTGCCGAAGATCACGGCGAGGCTCAGGATGGCGAGCGTCGCGGTGATGCCGATGATGGCGGTCATGACCCCTCCTAGGGTTAGCGTTGCTAAGTGTTAGCGGTGCTAATATAGCCACGTGCCCCGATCAGCGCAAGAGACCGAGAGAATCCGTGAGCGCGAACTGCGCATCGTCCGCACGGCGCGACAGATCGCCGAGCAGGACGGCTGGTCCGCCGTCACCGTGCGCCGGCTCGCCGACGCGATCGGCGTGAGCCAGCCGATCCTCTACCGCCACTTCCCCGGCGGCCGGGACGAGATCGTCGAGCGGGTCGTCATCGACGGGTACACGGAGCTCGCCGCGGCGATGCGCGTGCCCGGCGACGGGGCGGACACGCTGCCGGCGCTCGTCGCCGCGTACCTCGCCTTCGCGCGGGAGCATCCGGCCGTGTACGAGGCGATGGCCTCCGCGCGCACGGGCATCGTCTTCGCCTCGAGCGAGACCCCGGCGATCCTCCGGGAGGGGTTCGGGATGCTGGAGCGCGCCGTCGGCGGCGAGTCCGACCGCGACCGCGCCGTCCGCGCCGAGCTGCTCTGGAGCACCCTGCACGGCATCAGCCAGTTCGCCGCGCACGATCGGCTCGACGCCGCGCTGGACGACGTGCGGGAGGATGCCGTCGCGGCCCTGTTCGCGCGGCATCCGTGACCCGCCCGCCCTGGACGCGCCGACCGCGGAGGCGGATGCTGGTCGCATGACCGCATTCGACACCTCCGCCGCGTTCTCCGGGTTCAGCGTCGACGACATCGAGGCCGCGCGCACCTTCTACGGCGAGACCCTGGGCCTCCAGGTGACCTCCGACTCGATGGGCTTCCTCGACATCCACCTGCCGCAGGGCGGCATGATCCTCGTGTACGCGAAGCCGAACCACACGCCGGCGAGCTTCACGATCCTGAACTTCCCCGTCGCCGACGTCGAGGCCGCCGTCGACGACCTCAACGCCCGGGGCGTCGTCACGAAGATCTACACCGACCCGGACTTCGGCACGGACGAGAAGGGCATCGCGCACGGCGGGCCGGGCCGCGGGCCCGACATCGCGTGGTTCACCGACCCGGCCGGCAACGTGCTGTCGGTGCTCGCCACGAGCTGACCCGGACGATTCCGAGACGATCCGGGCGCCGCCGACACTGACCTGGTGAGAGACGAAAGACTCCGCAGGAGAGACGGATGGCCGAGCGCACCGAGGACGACGCCACGCTCGCGGCACAGGCCGCGGGCGGCAGCGAGAGCGCATTCCGTGTGCTCTACCGCGCCTACGTGCGCCCGGTGTACTGGCTGGCGCACGGGCTCGTGGGCAACGCCCCCGACGCGGAGGACGTGACCCAGGAGACCTTCATGGCGGCATGGCGGAAGCTTCCCGGGCTGCAGCTCGAGAGCGACTCCCTGCTGCCCTGGCTCGCGACGATCTGCCGCTATCAGGCGGCGAACCGCATCCGCCGGCAGCGGCGCGACCGCGAGCACACCGCGGCCGCCGTGGACGAGACGGTGCCCGACACCGTCGACGTCGAGCGCCAAGTGGTGACGTCCCTGCTCGTCGAGCAGATCCTCGACGCCGTGCACGGGCTGAGCGACCTCGACCAGCAGATCTTCCGGCTGTGCGCCGCGGAGGGCTACGCCTACCAGGCGGCGGCCGACGAGCTCGGGGTGTCGCACGGGGTCGTGCGCAATCGTCTCTCGCGCATCCGCACGCAGCTGCGGACCACGACCGGGGCGGAGAGGGCATGAACGAGCAGCAGGCGGAGCGTCCGCCGCTTCCCGAACTGAGCGACGAGCGCATCGACGAGATGGAGCGGGCGCTGTTCGCGGGCATCGACAGCGAGCGGCGAGCGGCCTGGCGGGCGCAGGCGCAGCACACCGACCGGCGCCGGCTGAAGCGCCGCCGGGTCATCGGCTGGGGCTCCGCCGCGGCGATCGTGGTGATCGCGGCCGTGGCGATCGGTCCGGTCATCGCGAGCACGGTCACGCGGGGCTCCGCGGGCAGCAGCTCGCTCGGCCTCGTCGCACCGCCCGCGCAGGGACGAGGCGTGCCCGCGCCCGACACCGGCTCGACAGGCTCGGGCACCACCGGCTCCGGCAAGAGTCCCGACGGCTCGGGCTCGGCGCGCCAGATCGTCGCCACCGCGCAGGCGACCGTGCAGGTGGACGATGTCGCGGCGGCGGCGCGGACGATCGCGGCGGCCGCCCAGAAACGGGGCGGATACGTCGAGTCGATGAACGTCGGCGGAAACGGCACGCCGGTGCCGACGCCCGAGGCGACGCCGGGGGTCGCCGAGAGCTCGGTCGCGCAGGGTGGCACCATCACGGTGCGGGTGCCCGCGGCTCAGCTCACCGCCGCGATCAGCGCGCTGTCCGCGGTCGGCACCGTGCAGGCGAGCTCGATCTCGCAGCAGGACGTCACCACGCAGGCGATCGACCTGCGTGCTCAGATCGACGCGCTGCAGGCATCCGTCACGCGCCTCACCGAGCTCATGCGCAAGTCGGGCACCGTGGCCGACCTCATCGCGGCGGAGAGCGCCCTGGAGCAGCGGCAGGCGGACCTCGAGTCCGCGCGGCAGCAGCTGGCGACGCTCAGCAACCAGGTGTCGCTGTCGAGCCTCACCGTGACCCTGCTGCTGAAGCCCACTCCCGCGCAGGCGGCTCCGGCCGGATTCGGGGACGGCTTCACGGCCGGGTGGAACGGCCTGGTCGCCGTGGTCGACGGCATCATCATCGGGATCGGTTTCCTGCTGCCCTGGCTCGTGATCGCCGTGGTCGTCGCGGCGATCGTGTGGGGCATCCTGCGCTGGCGGCACCGCCGTCGTTCGCGGGTGCAGGCCGTCGTGCCCGCCGACGAGGACTGAGAGCCGGTCCCGGCGGACTACGCCGGGTTCCCGGCTCCGTCGGGCAGCTCCCGCATCGCCCAGAAGGGCCCGATCACGACGAACAGGGCGGATGCCAGCTGGCCGATCGCGCCGATCCACATCGTCGGCACGATGCCGAGCCAGGTGCCGAGGCCCCCGGAGACGAGTGACGCGATCGGCATGACGCCCCACACGACGAACCGGATCGACGCGTTCATGCGGCCGAGGAGCCGTGGCGGGGTGATCCGCTGCCGGAAGGTCACCTGCGTGATGTTGTAGACGAGCACCGTGAAGCTCATCACGAACCCCTGCACCACCAGCAGGCCGAACGCGATCTGCGGCACCATCGCCGCGACCGGCAGGAACACCGCGACCACACTGAACGAGATCGCGCTGATCGGGATCGCCGGCCCCTCGCCGAGGCGGCGCACGAGGTGCGGGGTGGCGATGGCGCCGAGCAGGCCGCCGACCGCGCCGAGCGACAGGATCACGCCCATCGTGGCCGCCGTCATGCCGAGCTCGCGCAGCAGGAAGATCGGCAGCATCGTGCCGGAGATCGTGTTGAACAGGTTCGACGTGCTGGTCGTGCCGACGATGCGCCGCAGCGCCGGATTGCCGAACACCCACCGCAGACCCTCGGCGATCTCATGTCGCAGCGGCTCGTGCTCGTGCGCGGGGCGGGGCCGCTCATGGTCCCGCGTGAACGACAGGGCCGCGAAGGATGCCGCGTACGTGCACGCCGTGGTGATCATCGCGAACGGCGCCGACACCAGACCGATGAGCCCGCCGGCGATCGCGGGCCCGGTGAGGTGCGCCACCTGGGCCGTCGCCTCGAGCTTGCCGTTCGCCTCGGCGATCTGATCCGTGCGCACGAGCGAGGGGATGACGCTCTGATACGAGACGTCGAAGAACACCGTCGCCACGCCGATCACGAACGCGACCGCGTAGAGCTGCCAGATGTGCAGCAGGCCCAGCGCCCACAGTGCCGGGATGGCGGCCAGGGCCGCCGCCCGCACGACGTCCGCCGCGATCATGACGTGCCGCTTGCGCATCCGGTCGATCCAGGCGCCCGCGGGCAGGCCGATGAGCAGGAACGCCGCCAGCCCCGAGGCATCCAGCACCCCCACCTCGAATGCGGTCGAGTGCAGCAGCACGACCGCGAGCACCGGGATGCCCAGCAGCGACACCTGCTCGCCGAACTGGCTGAGGGCCTGCCCGCTCCACATCGTGAGGAAGTTGCCGTCGTGCCAGAGGGACCCCTTGCGGACCTCCGCGACGACCTCGCCCTCGGGGTCGACTGATCCGGCCATGTCCACCAGTCTGAGCGAGTGATTGAGAAGTGTCAATCACTCGGTTACGGTGTGCTCATGACGGATGCGGCGGAGGATGCGGCGTGGGTCGAGAAGGCCGCGCGCGCCCTGAGCTCACCGCTGCGGCTGCGCGTGCTGCGCCTGTGCCGCTTCGAGGCGCGCACCAACAAGGAGCTGGCGCAGCTGCTGGACGTGAACCCCGGCACGATGCTGCACCACGTCCGCACCCTCGTGGAGGCCGGGATGCTGGCCGCGCAGGAGGAACGGGTGGGAGCCCGCGGCGCCCGCGAGGTGCCGTACCTCGCGACCGGGCTGTCATGGCACGCGCCCCGCGCCGCGAACCAGTCGGTCGTGCTGATCGAGACCATGCGGCAGCAGCTCGAAGGCGTCGACCCCGAGGCGGTGCACGTCAGCTGGCTGGGGCTGCGGCTGGACGCCGGGCACCGGACCGAGCTCGAGCAGCGCATCCGGCAGTTGCTCGAGGAATACGCGGCCCGTGCCCCCGACCCGGGCGGCGAGCCGATGTCGCTCGTGATCGTGATGCACCCCGAGGACAACCCGCCGTCGGCGCGGGCGTGAATCCGCCGGGAGCGGACCGGCGCGCGTTGACGGGCGGCATCCGGCCCTGGTATCCATGAGTCACGACCGCGTGCGCGCGGAGTCCTGGATCAGCAGACAGGCGGATTGAGCTGGCCCCGCGAGGCCGGCACCGGGTCGGCCCCTGATCCGAGGAGTCCGCCCATGTCCGAAGCAGCACCGTCCGAAGCAGCAGCGTCCGCAGCATCCGCGTCGCCCGCCGCGCAGCCCGCTCTCTGGTTGAAGAATCCGCTCGCGATCCACACGCCGGCCGGCGTCGACGCCCGCGGCGGCCTGGTCATCCGCGACGGCAGGATCGTCGAGACCGTGTCCTCCGGCGCCACCCCGGCGACGCCGTACGACGAGGTGTACGACGCGTCCCGTCACGTCGTCACACCGGGGCTCGTGAACACGCACCACCACTTCTACCAGACCCTCACCCGCGCCTGGACGCCGGTCGTGTCGGCCGAGCTCTTCCCCTGGCTGAAGGGGCTGTACGGCCTCTGGGCCGGGCTCACCCCGCGCGACCTGGAGCTCGCGACGACCGTCGCGCTGGCCGAGCTGCTGCTGTCCGGCTGCACCACCGCGGCCGACCACCACTACCTGTTCCCGGCCGGGCTCGACGACGGCATCGACGTGCAGGTGGACGTCGTCCGCCGCCTCGGCATGCGTGCGACGCTCACCCGCGGCTCGATGTCGCTGGGCGAGGAGGACGGCGGCCTGCCGCCGCAGCGCACGGTGCAGGAGGCCGAGGTCATCCTCGCCGACAGCCGGCGCCTGGTGGACGCGTACCACGAGCGCGGCGACGGCGCCGTCGTGCAGATCGCCCTGGCGCCGTGCTCGCCGTTCTCGGTGACCACCGACCTCATGCGCGAGACGGCGGCGCTCGCCGACGAGCTCGACGTGCGGCTGCACACGCACCTCGCCGAGACCATCGACGAGGAGGACTTCTGCCGCGAGATGTTCGGCCTGCGCACCGTCGACTACCTGGAGTCGGTCGGGTGGCTGGGGGACCGCACGTGGCTCGCCCACGGCATCCACTTCGACGACAGCGAGATCGCGCGGCTCGGCGCCGCCGGGGCATCCGTCGCGCACTGCCCCATGTCGAACATGCGACTGGCGTCCGGCATCGCCCGCGGCATCGAGCTCGAGGATGCCGGCGTCAACGTCGGCATCGGCGTGGACGGCTCGGCCTCCAACGACGCGTCGAACATGATCCAGGAGGTGCGTCAGGCGCTGTACATCCAGCGGCTGCGGTACGGCGCCGCGTCCATCACCCCGGAGCGGGCCCTGGACTGGGCGACGAAAGGCTCGGCACGTGCGCTCGGCCGCACCGACATCGGCACGCTGGAGGTCGGCATGCAGGCCGACCTCGCCATGTTCACCCTCGACGACCTGCGGTTCTCCGGCGCGCACGACCCGCTCGCCGCGATCGTGCTGTGCGGGGCGGAGCGGGCCGACCGGGTGATGGTCGGCGGCACCTGGCGGGTCACCGACGGGGCCATCGTGGGGCTCGACGTGCCCCAGCTGATCGCCCACCACTCCGAGGCCGCCCGCGCCCTGCTGGCCGGCCACACCTCCGGTCGTTGAGCTCCCCGCCCCCGGTCGTTGAGCGAGCTCCCCGCCCCCGGTCGTTGAGCGAGCTTCCCGCCCCCGGTCGTTGAGCGAGCGAAGCGAGACGAAACGCAGAAACGACGAAACGCACTGAGCCCGCTCGGGGGTCAGTGCGTTTCGTCTCGTCGCTGCGCTCCTCGCTCAACGACCGGGGTGTCGTCAGTCGTCGACGATGACCGAGTCGGCGACGGCGCGGCGCTCGCGGGGGGCGTTCTCGCGCTGCTGCAGCTCCTCGGAGGCGGCGCGGATGTCGCCGAGCTCGCCGATCGCCATGACGGTGACCGGGGTGAAGTCGGCGGACAGCTCGAAGCCGGCGGAGATGGCGTCGCGGTCGAACCCGCCCATCTGGTGGGTCGACAGGCCGGCGGCGTGAGCCTGGACGGTGAAGTGCGCGGCGACCTGGCCGGTGTCGTACTGGGCCCAGATCATCGGCTCGCCGTCGCGGGTCGTCTCGGCGACGAACACGACCAGAGCGGCGGCGTCGCCCGCCCACGCGGCGTTGAAGCCCATGAGGCTCTCGAGCACCTTCGCGTGCGCAGCGCTGCCGCGACGAGCCACGATCACGCGCCACGGCTGCGTGTTCGCGGCGGTGGGGGCCCAGCGGGCGGCCTCGAGGGCGCTGGCCAGGGCGGCCTCGTCGATGACCGACGTCGCGTCGAAGATGCGGGTGCTCCAGCGCTCGGCGAGCACGTCGATGATGGGGGCCTCGGTGTCGGCCGTGCGGTCGATGGCGATGCTCATGCGTTTGCCTTTCAGCAGAGGGGGAAGATTGTCGGGACGCCGTCGGCCCACTCCCATGCAACCGCATGCACCTGAGGGCTATTCCCAGACTGGACGGATGTCAACGGGTGGGCCGACGTCGGGGCCACGACTACGCTGGCGATCGTGGTGACCCCGATCGAGGACTATGCCCTGCTCAGCGACTGCCGCACCGCCGCCCTCGTCTCGCGCGAGGGCAGCATCGACTGGCTGTGCGTCCCCCGCTTCGACTCGCCGTCGGTGTTCGGCGCCCTCCTCGGCGGCCCCGACCAGGGGCGGTGGAGCCTGCGGCCGGCGGATGCCGCAGCGATCGCGTCCCGGCGCTACGACGGCGACACCTTCCTGCTGATCACCCGCTGGGAGACGCCCACCGGCGTCGCCGAGGTGCACGACATCATGCCCGTCGACTCCCACCGCCACGACGTCATCCGCCGCATCGACGTGCTGCGGCGCGTGGTCGGCATCAGCGGCGAAGTCGTCTTCGACCACGAGCTGCGCGTGCGGTTCGACTACAGCCGCTCCCTGCCGTGGATGCGGCAGACCGGCAACCGCGCCGAGCCCGAGCTCACCGCGATCGCCGGGCCGGACGCGCTCGTCGTGCGCGGAGCCGAGCTGCGCGCGGACGACCATCGCCACCGCGGGCAGGTCACGGTGCGGGAGGGCGAGCGGGCGGACATCACGCTGACGTGGCATCCGTCCCACCGCAAGGCTCCGGCACCGCTCGACGCCGATGCCGCGCACGCGTCCACCCGCGCCTGGTGGGAGGACTGGGCCGGGCGCATCGACCACGACGGCCCCTTCGAGGCGTCCGTGGTGCGCTCCCTGCTGGTGCTGCGCGCTCTGAGCCACCGCGACACGGGTGGCATCGTCGCGGCTCCGACGACCTCTCTGCCGGAGCAGTTCGGCGGCGCGCGCAACTGGGACTACCGGTACGTGTGGCTGCGGGATGCCGCCCTCACCCTGCAGGCGCTCCTCGAGCACGGGTTCGTCGGCGTGGCGCACCACTGGCGGGAATGGCTGCTGCGCGCCATCGCCGGGGATGCCGCCGACATGCAGATCGTCTACGGCATCGCGGGCGAGCGCGAGATCGGGGAGCGCGAGCTGACGTCGCTGCCCGGCTATGACGGAGCCGTTCCCGTGCGGGTCGGCAACGGGGCGTCCGGCCAGTATCAGGCGGACGTCGTGGGCGAGGTGATGCTGGCGCTCGCCGCCGCGCGGGATGCCGGGCTCGAGGAGTCGCACTACTCCTGGCCGATGGAGCGCGCGCTGCTCCGCCACGCGGGCGAGCAGCTCGACGAGCCGGACAACGGCATCTGGGAGATCCGCGGGGAGCCCCGGCATTTCACCCACTCGCGGGTGATGATGTGGGCGGCGTTCGACCGCGGCATCCGCGCCGTCGAGGAGCACGGACTGTCCGGTCCCGTCGACCAGTGGCGCCGGCGCCGCGCCACCCTGCAGGCCGCGATCGACGCGGACGGGGTGGCCGACGGGCGCTTCGTGCAGCACGACGCGACGACCGAGGTGGATGCCTCGCTGCTGCTGATCCCGCAGGTCGGCTACTGTGCGGCCGACGACCCGCGGATGCTCGCCACGGTCGCCGAGATCGAGCGCACCCTGATGCGCGACGGCCTGGTGCGCCGCTACCGCACGGACACCGGGGTGGACGGGCTCGACGGCGACGAGCATCCGTTCCTGGCGTGCTCGTTCTGGCTGGTGCAGCAGTATGCGGCCAGCGGCAGGCGCGACGACGCCACGGCCCTGATGGAGCGCCTGTGCGGCCTGGCGAACGACGTCGGGCTGCTCAGCGAGGAGTACGACGTCGAGCACGGCCGACACGTCGGCAACACGCCCCAGGCGTTCTCGCACCTGGCGCTCGTGCGGGCCGCGGACGCGCTCGCCGGCGCCTGACTCAGCGGCCCAGCGCCTCGGCGAGCTTGACCCGCGCGCCCATCCGCAGCAGCGAGTTGCGGTAGATGCGCGAGCCGATCCGGATCGCTCCGGCGCACGTGGCGACGAGGATGACGAGCGAGAGCACCGGCTCCCACCCCTGCGCGTCGCCGAGGTAGATGCGCAGCGGCATCGCGACCGGCGCCGAGAACGGCACGTACGACATGACGCCGAGCACCACCGGGTTGCTGTTGAAGATCAGCACCAGCACGTACGGCAGCAGGATCAGCATCGACAGCGGGGCGATCGTCGCGCCGACATCCTCCTGGCGGGACACCATCGCGCCCGCAGCGGAGAAGAGGGCGGCGAGCAGCACGAAGCCGAACAGGAAGAACACGGCGAACCAGACGAGGGGCCCCGCGAGCCCGGTGAGCACCACCCCCTGCCCGGTGATGCTCAGCCCGATGGCAGCGACCGCGACGAGCAGCAGGATCTGCCCCATCGCGAGGATCGTGTTGCCGATGACCTTGCCGGTCAGGAGCGTGCGCACGGGGATCGCCGAGATGAGGATCTCCACGACGCGCGTCGATTTCTCCTCGACGACGCTCTGCGCGATGGTGCTGCCGAACATGCTCGCGGCCATGAAGAACACCACGCCGAACCCGAGCGCGACGAGGTAGCGGAGGATGTCGTTGTGCCCGCTGTGGTCGAGCAGCTGCACGCGCGGCGTCTTCGCGAGGGCCTGCAGGAGCGCCGCGGGGGCGTCGGTCTTGGCGATCACGGCGTAGCCGAAGCCGTCGCCCGATGCGGCATCCGGGATCAGGGCCGCGTCGACCGCGCCGGATCTCACCAGGGCGACGGCGTCGTCGGGTGTCGCCACCTCGGTGACCTTCAGCGCGGCGATGCCGTCGACCGCGGATGCCGTGGTGCTCGTCACGGCGACGGGCGTCTTGGGCGGGCTGGCGGCGGTGAGGCCGCCCCACACCACCCCGCCGAGCAGGAGCAGCACCAGCACGAGGGTGGAGATGACGAACACCTTGCTGCGCAGCTTCGAGCCGATCTCGCGCTGGGCGACGAGCCAGACCGCCGCGCCGGCGCTCGGGACCTCGGGGACGGATGCGGTCATCGGATGACCTCCTTGAAGATCTCGGCGAGCGAGGGATGCCGCGGAGCGAAGCTGTGCACGTCGCCGCGGGCCACGGCCTGCTGCAGCGCACTCTGCGCGGCATCCGGATCGGCGTCGAACAGGGCGCGTCCGCCGACCTGGTCGACCACCTGGATGCCGGGCTGGGAGCGCAGCCAGGCGGTGTCGGCCGCGGCACGCAGCTCGTACCGGCGCCCCGCGTGCCGGGCGCGCAGGGCGTCCGTCGACCCGGTCGCCCGGATCGTGCCGTCCGCGATGATGACGAGGTCGTCGCACAGGCGCTCCACGACGTCGAGCTGATGCGACGAGAACAGCACGGCGACGCCCCGCGCCGCGCGTTGCTGCAGCACTCCGGCGACGACGTCCACGGCGAGCGGGTCCAGGCCCGAGAACGGCTCGTCGAGCAGCAGCACCTCGGGTTCGTGCACGAGGGCCGCGGCGATCTGCGCCCGCTGCTGGTTGCCGAGGGACAGGGTCTCGACGTTGTCCCTGAGCCGCTCGCCCAGGCCGAGTTCGGTGAGCAGGGCCTCCGCCTTCGCGACCGCGGCGGTCTTGGCGAATCCGTGCAGGCGGGCGAGGTAGGCGATGTGCTCGCCGATCTTCATCTTGGGGTAGAGGCCGCGCTCTTCGGGCATGTAGCCGAACCGGCGACGGTCGTCCGGGGTCAGCGCGGCGCCGTCGAGCGACACGGTGCCGCCGTCGGAGGCCAGCACCCCGAGCGCGATGCGCATCGTGGTCGTCTTGCCCGCTCCGTTGCCGCCGACGAATCCCGTGAGCCGGCCCGGCAGCACGTCGAAGCCGACGTCGTCGAGCACACGGTGCGTGCCGTAGCTCTTGGTGATCCCCCGGAGTTGCAGCATGCTCCAAAGCTAGCGAACTTGCTATTGACAAGCTTGCTTGTTATTTGCAAGTATGGCGCTATGAGCACGAACATCTTCGTCAACCTCGCCACCGACGACCTCGAGCGCAGCAAGGCGTTCTACACGGCCCTCGGTGCGGGCATCAATCCGCTGTTCACCGACGAGAACGCCGCGTGCATCGTGTGGGACGACAACGTCTACTTCATGGTGCTGCGCCGCGACTTCTTCTCGTCGTTCACCGACAAGGCCGTCGCCGACGCGAAGACCACCGCGCAGGTGCTCGTGGCGATGAGCCGCGACTCGCGCGACGACGTCGACTCCGTCGTCGAGGCGGGCCTCGCCGCGGGCGGCTCCGAGCCGCGTCCGGCCACCGACCTCGGCTTCATGTACAACCGCGACCTCGAGGACCCGGACGGCAACATCCTCGAGTTCCTCTACATGGACCCGGCCGCGGCCGAGCAGGGCCCCGAGGCGTACCTGGCCGAGCAGCAGGCGAACGCGTAAGTGGCATCCCGCAGCTACGGGCAGTACTGCGGGGTCACCACGGCCGTCGAGCTGATCGGGGAGCGGTGGGCGCTGCTCATCGTGCGCGATCTGCTCGTCGGCCCGCGGCGCTACACCGACCTCAAGCAGGGGCTGCCGAAGATCCCCACCAACATCCTCTCCACGCGGCTAAAGGAGCTGCAGGAGGGCGGCGTCGTGCGCCGCGTGCCGGTGATGAACTGCGGCCTCGTCTACGAGCTGACGCCGTACGGGCGCGCGCTCGAGCCGATCGTGCTCGCGCTCGGCCGGTGGGGGTTCCAGGCGATGGGCGATCCCGACCCCGAAGACGTCGTGACCGCAGACTCGCTGACGATGGCGCTGCGCACGGCGTACCGGCCGGATGCCGCCACCCCGGCCGACTACGAGCTGCACGTCGGCGACGTCGCCCTGCGCGTGCAGGTGACCGGCGAGGGACTGTCCGTGACGCAGCTCGCCCCGCCCGCGCCGCCGGTGGGCGGCCGGATGCCGGACGGCGACCCACAGGTCGTGGTCGCGGCGACGCCCGGCATCCGGCATGTCATCTCTGGTGAGCTGTCGCCGCAGGATGCCGTCTCCACCGGCGTGCTGCACGTGCTCGACGGGGACCCCTCGCTGCTCGACGGGTTTGCGCGTACGTTCCATATCGACGGAGGGCTCACCGCGCTCGCGGCATGAGCCTGCGGAAGGAGACCACCATGACCGGTCGCATCAGCATCGATCTGTTCACCACCCTCGACGGCGTCGCCCAGGCGCCGGGAGGACCCGAGGAGGACACCTCCGGGGCGTTCCCGTGGGGCGGCTGGCAGGCGCCTCTGTTCGACGAGATGGTCGGCCGGTCGGTCGATCAGGGCATGCAGACGATGGACGCCCTGCTGCTCGGTCGTCGCACGTACGACATCTTCGCGGCGTACTGGCCGAACCACACCACGGGACCGGAGGGGCCGATCGGGCAGCTGTTCGACCGCATCCCGAAGTACGTGGCCTCGCGCGGCACACCGGAGCTCGGCTGGCAGGGCAGCACGCAGCTCGGCGCCGACATCGCGGCCGAGATCGCGACGCTGCGCGAGCGGCACGCGGACGTGCACGTGATCGGCAGCGTGGACCTCGTGCAGACCCTGCTCGCGCAGCAGCTGTTCGACGTGCTCACGCTGTGGGTCTACCCGGTCGTGCTCGGCCAGGGCAAGAAGGTGTTCCCCGACGGGGCTGCACCGGCCGCGCTGCGCCTGCTGGAGCCGCCCGTCTCGGGCGGCGCCGGTGCTGTGCAGCTGCGCTACGCCCCCGCCGGAGTTCCGACCACGGGCGACATGACCGAGTCGCTCAACCGCTAGCGGGTCGTCACCAGAACATCGGGCGGTCGTCGTCGTCCTCGGCCGCGAAGTCGAGGTCGACGACCACCGGGACGTGGTCGCTGGGGATCTCGCCCTTGCGCTCGTTGCGGTGGATGGCGGCGCCCGTCACGGCATCCGCGAAGGGGTGCGAGCCGAGGATGAAGTCGATGCGCAGCCCCTCGTTGCGCGGGAAGCGCAGCTGCTTGTAGTCCCAGTACGTGTACCCGCTCGGCACGAGCGGGCGCACGGTGTCCGCCATGCCCACGTCGAGCAGCGTCTGGAACGCCTGCCGCTCGAGGGGGGACACGTGGGTGGTCGCGCCGACGACCACCGTGGGGTCTCCGTTGTCCTCGTCGGTCGGGGCGATGTTGAAGTCGCCCACGAAGCTCAGCGGCAGCTCGGGGTGCGATGCGATCGTGCTCTGCGCGTAGTCGGTGAGGGCGGCCAGCCAGTCGAGCTTGTACTGGTAGTGCGGGTCGTCGAGGGAGCGGCCGTTGGGCACGTAGAGGCTCCAGACCTCGACCCCGTCGATCGTGGCACCGATCGCGCGGGCCTCCTGCGGGGCATCCGGACCCTCGTGGCCCTTGGCGAACCCGGGCATGCCCGGGAACGCGGTGCGCACGTCGTCGATGGGCAGACGGCTCGCGATCGCGACGCCGTTCCACTGGTTCAGGCCGTGCGCGTGCACCTCGTAGCCGGCCGCCTCGAACGGCTCGTAGGGGAACTGCTCGGGCTTGCACTTGATCTCCTGCATCGCCAGCACGTCGATGTGCTCGCGCACCGCGAAGTCGACGGTCCGGACGACGCGGGCGCGGATCGAGTTGACGTTCCAGGTGGCAAGACGCATGGCATCCAGCCTAGAAGAGGGGTGCGACATCCCCGTTCCCGCTCGTCGGGCGGGGGACCCTCGCCCGACGAGCGGAAGACGCGCTACGGCAGGTAGTACGTCGGGTTGGGCAGCTTCACCGTCGAGTCGGAGAATCCGCCGATCAAGTCGCTGAACTGGTCGCCGAAGCTGCCGATGATCCGATATCCCTGCGCCTCCACATGGGCGCGCACCGCCGACTTGTACTGGATGGTCGTGCACGTGCCGGTCTGGCAGGCGGTGCCGTCGAAGTACGCCGGGGGAGTGGAGCCCTTCACGAACTTGGTGTAGTAGTTCGCGGACGTGAACTGCGTGTAGCCGACCTTCGCGAGGTTCGCGAGCGTGGCATCCTTCTGCGTGTCGTTGCGACCGGTGAGCCCGACCACCGTGCAGCCGGCGGCGCCCACGGCGTTGACGAGCGAGACCATCCCGGGCGTCGCCGGGAAGCGGCCCGGCTGCACCCAGTCGTCGTTCTGCACGACCGGGTCGAACGTGAAGTGCATCGCGTTGTCCTCCATGTCGTACGTCCACAGCGTGGTGTCGTCCGCATCGAAGACGATCGCCGGCTTCGCGCCCGCGCGCGCCATCCGGCGGCACTCGGTCACGTAGGTGTTGGTCACCTGGCGGGTCAGCGCGGTCATCTCGCTGATGTACGGCGAGCGCGTCTTGTTCGCGATGCCCGTCGCGTCGGCGTTGTAGTAGGCGCGGATGGTCGCCTTGACCGAATCGATGTTCGGGATGCCCTCGCCACCGGCGGTGAGGCCGCTGGATCCGTCCGGTTTCATCGTGAAGTGCGTGCGGGGCGCGAGCTTCGGCTCCGTGAGGCCGGGCAGGTCGGGGCTCGGCAGATAGTAGGTCGGGTTCGGCAGCTTGAGACGGGCATCCGAGTACCCGCCCTGCAGGTCGCTGAACTGGTCGCCGATGTTGAGCGCGATGTCGTAGCCGAGGTCCTGCTCGATGTGCTTGCGCGTGTTCGCCTTGAACTCGACGGTGGTGCACGTGGCCGTCGCGCAGGTCACGTACGAGGGCTGCCGGCCGGTCGCCCACTTGGTGAAGAAGCGGTCCGCGGTGAAGCCCTCGTAGCCGAGGTTGTCGAGGTTCGCGAGCGTGGCGTCCTTCTGCGCGGCGCTTCGGCCCGTGATGCCGAACACCGTGTAGCCCTTCGCGACGACCGCGTCGACGAAGTCCACCATGCCGGGAGTCGCCGGGAACTTCTCGCCCTGCACCCAGACGTCCTGCAGAGCGGGGTCGAAGGTGAAGTGCATGGCGTTGTCCTCCATGTCGTAGGTCCACAGCGTGGTGTCGTCCGAGTCGAAGACGACGGCCTTCTTCGCCGCCGGGTCGACCGCCGGCAGCGCGGCGAGCGCGGTCGCCTCGATCTGCTCCAGCTGCGTGATGTACGGCGAGGTCGTCTTGTCGGCGATGCCGGCCGAGGTCGCGTTGTAGTAGGCGCGGACGGTGGCCTTCACCGAGTCGATGTTCGGGATGCCGGACCCGCGTGCGGTGAGCCCGCTGGAGCCGTCCGCGGCCATCACGAAGTGCGTGTTCGGGGTGAGCCGGCCCTCCGGCCCGTGGCGGGGGACGGCGTCGGCCGGTCCGGCGATCGAGACGGCGGTGAGCGCGGCGGCGGCGATCGCGATGACGGTCGCCTGGCGTCGGGAGATGCGCATGAGACTCCTTCGTTCTGCGGCGCAGCGCGGTGGGGCACGGGTGGTGCACAGGTCGCGCTGGGGATGCTGTCAGCATTCCACCGCGCCGCCGTCACCGCCAGTGCGCTCTCGCCGCCGGAATTCGGAGAAGCGCGGCCTTCGCGGATGCCGCGGGTCGGCGGCATCCGAGATCAGCGGGACTCTCCGTCATCCCGGCGCGTATCCCGGCGGGATGCGGGGATGGACCGAGCTGACGGCGCGGGTGCGCGCGCGGCTCGATGCGGGGCACGCCGCGCTCGCCGTGGCGCTGGTCGCCGCGAGCAGCCGGCTGTTCCTGGAGCTGCACGCCACCCCGGTGGCGCTGCTGGCGGTCGTGTTCGTGGTCCTGTTCGCGCTGCTGGTCGCATGCACGGTGCAGGCGGCCCGGGCATCCGGATGGCTCGCCGCCCCCGCCTCCGACGAGGCTCCCCGCC
>NZ_DATEJS010000360.1:0-4437 GCF_035277845.1 Microbacterium sp. | reverse complement strand
CTCATCGCAGCCGCGACCGGCGCGCCCCTCGACGACGAAGTGCGCGTCGTCCTGTACGCCCCGACGTGGCGGGACGGCGACGAGGATCCGGCGATCCCCGACAGCGGGGCCGCCGCCCGGATCACGGCGCTGCTCGAAGAGCAGGATGCCGTCCTGCTCATCCGCTCGCACCCGCTCGGCGCCGGCGCCTACGACATCCCGTCCGACCGGGTGCGCATGCTCGGCAGCGACCGCCTGCGCGACATCACTCCGGCGCTGTCGCGCGTCGACGTGCTCATCACCGACTACTCCTCGCTCGCGTACGACTGCTCGCTGGTGCCGATGCCCGTGGTCTACCTCGCCCCGGATGTGGTCGAGTACGCGCAGCAGCGCGGGTTCTACGGGCGGTACCAGGATGTCGCGGGCGACGACTGGGCGCGCGACTGGACGGACGCCGTCGCGCAGCTGCGCGCCGTGCTCGCCGACCCGGCGGAGCGGGACCGGCGCCTCGACCGTGCGCGCGCCCTCGACGCCCAGGTGCACGCGTACTCGGACGGGGGCAGCACGCGCCGCGTGTTCGACCTGATCCGCGCGCGCATCGCCGCAGCCGGTCCCGGGCCCGAGCCGCATCCATGATCGTCGCCGAGTTGCGGATCCCGGACGGACCGGCGCTGATCCTGTGCGGCACCGGCCCGGCCCCGGCGGAGGTCGTCGCCCGCGGGCCGCGCGCCTCGACGTCCGCGTCTGCGGTCTCCTCCCGCGAGGGGTGGAACGCCGTCGTGCCGCTGCAGGCGTCGCGCTGGGCGGGCCCGCTGCTGCCGCTGCCGGTCGACGACTACGCCCTCACGGTCGACGGCGAAGCGGCGGACATCGCACCGGTGCCGCTGACGATGCTCGGCCCGATCCGCGCCGAGGTGTCCGGCAGCACGCTGCGCGTCGGGCCGCCGGTCGATCCGGCGTACGACTCCGGCGAGGGCCAGGCGGCGCTCGAGCGCCGGTATGCGACGCGCCCGGACGGTCTCGAGAACGCGGCGTTCTTCGAGAGCCGGCTGGGTCACGTCGCGGGCGGCGATCCTCGCGCGATCGATGGGGAGCTGGCCCGGCGGGCGCCGGCCGTGACGCGCTACTGGAGCGTGGTGGATCTCTCGGTGGCGGTTCCCGACGGCGCGGTGGCCGTCGTCGAGGGCAGCCCGCAGTGGTGGCGGGCACGGGGCGCGGCCCGGCTGCTCGTCGTGGACGACTGGCTGCGGCGCCGTTTCGTGCGCAGTCCCGGGCAGGTGGTGCTGCAGACGTGGCACGGGTCCCCGCCCCGTCGGCTCGGTCTGCGGCTCCCCGGCTGGAACGCGCGCCGGGCCGCCGCCGTCGTCCGGGAATCGCTGCGATGGAACGTGCTGCTGGCGCAGAGCCCGTACGCGGCGCAGTCGCTGAGCCGCGGTTACGCGTTCAACCGGGCCGTGTGGATCGAGGGCGGCCCGCGCAACGACGTGCTCGTGACGGCGGGCCCGGGCGACGACGCACGCGCGGCGCTCGGCATCGGCACGGCGGAGCAGGTGCTGCTGCACGCGGTGCTCGATCCGGAGCGGGCCGCACAGGTGGATGCCGCCGAACTCGCGCGTCGCACCGGGGCGCTCGTCGTGCGCGTCGGTGTGCACCGCGACCATGCCGCCGGGGAAACGGGACCCCGCGTGATCGACGCGACCGACTATCCCGACCCCGCGCGGCTGCTGCTCGCCGCAGACGCCCTCGTCACCGACCGGTCGCCCCTCATGTTCGACTTCTCGGTCACCGGCAAGCCGATGTACTTCGTGGAGTCCGCCGCCGGGGCCGCCGCGCCCGATCGTCCGTTCGTCGTGGACCTGGCCGCCCGCGCGCCCGGGCCGCTGGTGTCCACCCTCGTCGAGCTCGTCGAGGCGATCGCCGAGCACGACCCGGCGGCGCACGCCGAGCGCTATGCGCAGTGGCGGGCGGTGTTCAACGGCCGCGACGACGGGCACGCCGCCGAACGGGTCGTCGCGCGCATCCTGGATCAGGGATTCGTCGACGCCTGAGGTTCAGGCCGGTGGCGCGTCCGTCGTCAGCCGGGAGGTGTCCACCGTGTCGTGCGCGCCCATCAGTGCGCCCCGGAGGAAGCCGAATCCCCACGCGAGGTGGATCGTCGGCAGCACAGCCGCGGTCCAGAGCCTGTCCCGCCAGCCGGTGCCGCCGTGCCGTCCCGCGGCGGAGAACGACACCACGAGCACGTACAGCGCCAACGGGATGTAGATCAGGGATGCCACAGCGGCGGCGGGGCCGCGCAGCATCCGCATGCTCTGCAGCACGCCGGCCACGACCGCCAGGGCGGCCACCACGACCAGGGCCGGCGGGGCGAAGAAGCGCAGCGAATTGCGGCGACCGTAGCGGCGCACGAGTTCGCCGCGCCAGGCGCCGGTCGCGAGGAACTGCCGCACGAGCCGCACCCAGCTGTCCCGGGGCCAGTACGTGACGACGAGTTTCGGGTCGAACCACACCCGGTAGCCGGCGCGCCGGATGCGCAGATTCAGCTCCCAGTCTTCGCCGCGGCGGATCGACTCGTCGTAGAGACCGACCTCGTCGAGCACCTCACGGCGCATCACGCCGAGGTAGGCCGACTCCGCTTCGGACTCGTGGGTGCCGCCGTGGTAATTGGCGCCGCCGAGTCCGATGGGGGAGTTGTAGGCGCGTGCCACCGCACGCTGGAAGGCCGTGTGGCCGTCGGCGCGCATGACCCCGCCGACGCTGGCCGCATCCGTGCGCGCGAGCGTCTCGAGAGCACGGCGCACGTACCCCGGGGTGAGTTCCGAGTGCGCGTCCACCCGGACGACGGTGGGATACGAGCTGGCGCGGATCGCACGGTTGAGGCCGCGTGGGATGTCGGCGTCGGGGTTGTCGACGAGCCGCACCCGAGGGTCTTCGGCGGCGAGCCGCCGCGCGATCGCATCCGTGCTGTCGGTGGACGGTCCGAGCGCCAGGACGAACTCCGTGGGGCCCGGGACATCCTGGGCGAGCACCGAGCGCACGGCGCGTTCGAGGTAGGACTCCTCGTTCAGCACCGGCATCACGAACGAGACGCCCGCGTCGTCCGACGGGACGGGGGCATGCCTGATCGGGCGCTCGTCATGCATCGTTCGATCATCCCATGAACGCCGACCCCGCCCGTGCGCCGGGAGCGGGCCACCGGTGCGTCGGTCAGCCGTCCGAGGGCGCCGGCGGCATCGGGATCGCCACCGAGGTGACGCTCGGCAGTCCCAGCGACGCGGCGTCGGTCGTCGCGACGGCGAGGTGCTCCGCCGCGGTCGAGGCCCGTTCGGGCTCGGCCGGCACGCCGGCGGATTCGCTCGGCTCCTCGGGGCGCAGCGCGAAGATCGACATGCCGACATTCTCCCTCGGCCGGCTGTGATCGGGCTCGATCAGCAGAGCTCCGTGCGGAGCGACCCGGGCTCAGACGTACAGGTTCGCGCGCTCGAGGTCCTCGGCGAAGTCGACCTCGACGGCGTACAGGTCGGAGATGTCGAGCGGCTCGAGCACGAGCCCGTCTTCGGCGATCGCGAGCTCGAGACCGCGCTCGAAGTAGTCCTGATCGCCCACGCGGTGCAGCTGGCGCATGAAGGCGCGCTTGTCCGCAGCCGAGATGTAGTTGATGCCGACCGCCTCGCCGATGCCGCCGCGCACGGTCTTGGAGAGGTCCTTCACGGAGCCGTCGGGGTTGACGGTGTACTTGACCTCTTCGTCGCTGACCTTGGCGGTGTTGACGGTCACGAAGGACTGGTCGCGCTCGATGAGCGGGATCGCCCGGCCGAGGATGCGCGGGTCGAAGACGACGTCGCCGTTCATCCACAGCACGCCGCCGCGTCCGCTCGCCTGGAGGGCGCGCAGCAGGCTCTTGGACGTGTTCGTCTGGTCGTAGCGGTCGTTGTGCACGTAGTCGACGTGCGGGAACGCCTCGATGATCGTCTCGGCGCGGTAGCCGACGACCGTGGTGATGCGCGCAGCGCTGCCGAAGGCGGCACGGATGTTGTCGTGCTGCTGGCGCATGATGCTGCGCCCGTCGCCCAGGACCGTCAGCGACTTGGGGAGGGAGCGCCCGAGGCGCGAACCCATGCCCGCGGCGAGAATGACGATCTGAATGCTCAAAGAAATGCTCCTGGAAGGTGGCGACACGGCAGGAAGAAAGCCGGATGACACCTCATTGCGCCGTGTCCAGGATAGCGGCGCCCACCTGAGAAGGCCGTGGGATCAGGCCTTCTCGATCGCGGATCGTGACGAAATCGAGACCTGCGCGGGCGCCCGGCGGCCGGCTCGGCGGGCGCATCCGGGGCGGTCACGGCTGAGTCCCATAGCGTGGTGTCACTTCCCGCGGGGTTCTCGTCGTCGTAGACGTTGATGGGCCATCGTGGGAGCCCAGCTGTTTCCGCCAAGAAGCAAGAAGAGTGATCCCACGAT
>NZ_DATEJS010000359.1:0-17538 GCF_035277845.1 Microbacterium sp. | reverse complement strand
GACTGCTCGACGTAGACGATCAGCGCGATGATGACGAGCCCGACGAGGATGACGAGCAGGAACACCTCGAAGCCGCGCGACTGCCAGATCGACCACAGCGCGGCCGGGAAGGTCGCCGCGATCGAGGTGAAGATGAGGATCGACATGCCGTTGCCGACGCCCTTCTCGGTGACGAGCTCGGCGAACCACATGATGAGGCCGGTGCCGGCGGTCATCGTGAGGATCATCAGCAGCTGCGCCCACCAGGCGTCGTTGGTCAGCAGCTGCTGGCAGGATGCCGCCGGGCTGTTGCCGAAGAGCTGACCGCTGCGGGCCACCGTGACGAGGGTCGTCGACTGCAGCAGCGCGAGGGCGATCGTGAGGTAGCGGGTGTACTGGGTGAGCTTGGCCTGGCCGGCCTGGCCCTCTTTGTAGAGCGTCTCGAAGTGCGGGATCACCACGCGCAGCAGCTGCACGATGATCGTCGCGGTGATGTACGGCATGACGCCGAGCGCGAAGATCGACAGCTGCAGCAGCGCCCCGCCCGAGAAGAGGTTCACCAGCGAGAGCAGGCCCTGGGTGCCGGAGCTGTCCTTCAAGCACTGCTGTGCGTTGCTGAAGTCGACGAACGGCGTCGGCACATGTGCGCCGAAGCGATAGATCGCGATGATCAGCAGGGTGAAGCCGATCTTCCGACGCAGATCCGGGGTGCGGAAGACCCGCCCGATGGCGCTGAACAAGAGGTTTCCTCCAGAGGGGATGCCGGTACGACAGTGCGCACCGGCTACCAGGCTAACCCAAGAGGGGACTGGAGCATGCTCCAGTCCCCTCTGCGAGTGGTCTTACTCGGCGACCGTGACGGTTCCGCCGGCGGCCGTGATCTTCTCGGCAGCCGAACCCGAGACCTTGTCGACGGTGACGTTCAGCTTGACCGAGATGTCGCCGGTGCCGAGCACCTTGACCTTCTCGTTCTTGCGGACGGCACCCTTCGCGACCAGGTCGGCGACGGTGACGTCGCCGCCGGCCGGGTACAGCTCGGCGAGCTTCTCGAGGTTGACGACCTGGTACTCCACGCGGAACGGGTTCTTGAACCCGCGCAGCTTCGGCGCACGCATGTGCAGCGGAAGCTGACCGCCCTGGAAACCGGGACGAACCTGGTAGCGGGCCTTCGTACCCTTGGTACCGCGACCCGCGGTCTTGCCCTTCGAACCCTCACCGCGACCCACGCGGGTCTTGGCGGTGTTGGCACCGGGGACCGGCCGCAGGTGGTGAACCTTCAGCACGCCCGGACGGGCGGCCGTGGCTTCCTTCTTCTCAGCCATTAGTCGATCTCCTCAACCTTGACGAGGTGGGCGACGGTCTTGACGTAGCCGCGCGTCTGCGCGTCGTCGGGACGGACGACCGAGTCGCCGATCCGCTTGAGACCGAGCGAACGCAGCGTGTCGCGCTGGTTCTGCTTCTCACTCACCTTGGACTTTGTCTGCGTGACCTTCAGACGGGCGGCCATCAGGCACCTACCTTCTGCTCGCGCGCAGCGGCGGCCAGCTCGGCCTCGGCGCGGATGAGACGGGCCGGGGCGACCTGGTCGAACTCGAGGCCACGACGCGCGGCGACCGCACGCGGCTCCTCGAGCTGCTTCAGGGCCTCGACGGT
Source organism: Microbacterium sp. (assembly GCF_035277845.1). Taxonomy (GTDB): domain Bacteria; phylum Actinomycetota; class Actinomycetes; order Actinomycetales; family Microbacteriaceae; genus Microbacterium. The sequence goes on along the minus strand of NZ_DATEJS010000359.1, from coordinate 15,906 downwards.
CGCGTGCACGATGTTGATCGTGTTCGACGAACCGAGCGACTTCGACAGGACGTCGTGGATGCCGGCGCACTCCAGGACGGCGCGCACCGGGCCACCGGCGATGACACCGGTACCGGCAGCGGCCGGGCGGAGGAGCACGACGCCCGCGGCGGCCTCACCCTGCACCGGGTGCGGGATGGTGGAGCCGGAACGGGGCACGCGGAAGAAGTTGCGCTTGGCCTCTTCGACACCCTTCGAGATGGCCAGGGGCACCTCGCGGGCCTTGCCGTAGCCGACGCCCACGACGCCGTTGCCGTCGCCGACGACGACGAGCGCGGTGAAGCTGAACCGGCGACCGCCCTTGACGACCTTCGAGACGCGGTTGATCGTGACGACGCGCTCGAGGAACTGGCTCTCGTTGCGGTCGCGCGACCCACGGTCGTTGCGGGGGTTGCGCTCGCGGCCGCCGCGGCGGGGCTCGCGCTCACGCTGCGTGTCGGCAGCGGCCTCGGCCGGAGCCTGGCTGGCGTCGGTCACTTCGGTTGCTCCGTTGGTGTTGGTTGCATCGCTCACAGGTTCAGACCTCCTTCGCGGGCGCCGTCGGCGATCGCCGCGACCCGTCCGGCGTAGCGGTTGCCGCCGCGGTCGAACACGACCTCGTCGACACCGGCGGCCTTGGCGCGCTCGGCGACCAGCTCGCCGACCTTGCGGGCCTTGGCGGTCTTGTCACCGTCGAGCGCGCGCAGGTCGTTCTCGAGGGTCGAGGCGGATGCCACGGTGTGGCCCTTGCTGTCGTCCACGACCTGCACGAAGACGTGACGCGCGGAACGGGTCACGACGAGGCGGGGACGCTCGGCGGTGCCGACGACCTTCTTGCGAAGGCGGGCGTGACGACGCGCACGCGCGTCGGACTTCGACTTCACAGCCATGATTACTTACCAGCCTTTCCGGCCTTGCGACGCACGACCTCGCCGGCGTAGCGCACGCCCTTGCCCTTGTACGGCTCGGGCTTGCGGATCTTGCGGATGTTCGCAGCCGCCTCGCCGACGGCCTGCTTGTCGATGCCGCTGACGGTGAGCTTGTTGTTGCCCTCGACCGTCAGGGTGATGCCTGCCGGCGGGTCGACCAGCACCGGGTGCGAGAAGCCCAGCGCGAACTCGACGGACGAGCCCTTCTGCTGCACGCGGTAACCCGTGCCGACGACCTCGAGGCCCTTGGAGTAGCCCTGGGTGACGCCGATGATGTTGTTGTTGATCAGGGTGCGGGTCAGGCCGTGCAGCGAACGCGAGGCGCGCTCGTCGTCGGGGCGGGAGACCACGACCTGGTTCTCCTCGACCTTGACCTCGATGGGGCGCGCGACGGTGAGCGCGAGCTCGCCCTTCGGGCCCTTGACCGCGACGTCCTGGCCGTCGACCGAAACGGTCACGCCGGCGGGGATGTCGATGGGAAGACGTCCAATACGCGACATGTCAGATCACCACACGTAGGCGAGGACTTCCCCACCCACGCCCTTCTGCTCGGCCTGACGGTCGGTGAGAAGACCGGAGGAGGTGGACAGGATCGCGATGCCGAGGCCGCCGAGGACCTTGGGCAGCTCGGTCGACTTCGCGTAGACGCGGAGGCCGGGCTTGGAGACGCGCTTGATGCCCGCGATCGAACGCTCGCGGTTGCCGCCGTACTTCAGCTCCATGGTCAGGGTCTGACCGACGCGGGCGTCGGCGACGGACCAGTCGGCGATGTAGCCCTCGAGCTTGAGGATCTCGGCGATGTGGGTCTTGAGCTTGGAGCTCGGCAGCGAGACCGTGTCGTGGTGCGCCGAGTTCGCGTTGCGCAGACGGGTCAGCATGTCTGCGACCGGGTCTGTCATCGTCATGATGTGTTCCTTTGATCAGTGGTTTCGGATGCCGTTACACGACAGCCGACCTTCTTGAGGCACCGGTCGTTGAGCGAGCGAAGCGAGACGAAACGCGGCTCGACGACCGGTCTGGGAGTGCTATTCAGTTGTCTGAACAGCGGGATGCCTGGGCACGCGTCCCAGGCATCCCACCATTCTGTCAGATCACGCCTGAGCGTCAGCCGACTGGAACGGGAAGCCGAGCGCCTTGAGCAGCGCGCGACCCTCGTCGTCGGTGTTCGCCGAGGTGACCACGGTGATGTCGAAGCCGCGGACGCGGTCGATGCGGTCCTGGTCGATCTCGTGGAAGACCGACTGCTCCTGCAGACCGAAGGTGTAGTTGCCGTGACCGTCGAACTGGGCGCCGGACAGGCCGCGGAAGTCGCGGATGCGCGGCAGCGCCAGGTTCACGAGACGGTCCAGGAACTCCCAGGCACGGTCGCCGCGCAGCGTGACGTGCGCGCCGATGGGCTGCCCCTCGCGCAGCTTGAACTGCGCGATGGACTTGCGTGCCTTGGTGACGATCGGCTTCTGGCCGGTGATCTTGGTGAGGTCGTCGACCGCACCATCGATCACCTTGCTGTCGCGAGCCGCCTCACCGACACCGGTGTTGACGACGACCTTGACCAGGCCGGGGATCTGCATGACGTTGGCGTAGCCGAACTCGTCCTGCAGAGCCTTCCGGATCTCGGTGTTGTACTTCTGCTTCAGGCGGGGCTGGATCTTGCCAGCCTCCACGGCAGTGTCAGTGCTCATCAGAGGTCCTTGCCGCTCTTCTTGGCGTAGCGCACGCGGACGGTGCGCTTGTGGCCGTCCTTGATCTGCTCCTCGACGCGGTGACCGACACGGGTCGGCTTCTTCGTCTCGGGGTCCACCAGGGCCACGTTGGAGATGTGGATCGGCGCCTCGAACGTCTCGATGCCGCCGGTCTTGGTGCCGCGCTGGGTCTGGCCGACGCGGTTGTGCTTCGTGATGTAGTTCACGCCCTCGACGATCACGCGGTTCTGCTCGGACAGGATCTCGAGGACCTTGCCCTGCTTGCCGCGGTCACCGCCCTTGTCCTGCTTCTTGCCGGTGATGACCTGGACGAGATCGCCCTTCTTGATCTTCGCCATGATCAGATAACCTCCGGGGCGAGCGAGACGATCTTCATGAACTTCTTGTCACGAAGCTCACGACCGACCGGTCCGAAGATGCGGGTGCCGCGGGGCTCCCCGTCGTTCTTCAGGATGACGGCGGCGTTCTCGTCGAACTTGATGTACGAGCCGTCTGCGCGGCGCGTCTGCTTCACGGTGCGGACGACGACCGCCTTGACGACGTCGCCCTTCTTCACGTTGCCACCGGGGATGGCATCCTTCACCGTGGCGACGATGACGTCGCCGAGACCCGCGTAGCGGCGGTTCGAGCCGCCGAGCACGCGGATGGTGAGGATCTCCTTGGCACCGGTGTTGTCGGCGACCTTGAGTCGGGATTCGGTCTGGATCACTTTGCCTTCTCCAGGATCTCGACCAGACGCCAGCGCTTCGTGGCCGACAGCGGACGGGTCTCGTTGATGAGGACGAGGTCGCCGATGCCGGCGGTGTTGTTCTCGTCGTGCGCCTTGACCTTCGACGTGCGACGGATGACCTTGCCGTAGAGGGGGTGCTTCACGCGGTCCTCGACCTCGACGACGATCGTCTTGTCCATCTTGTCGCTGACGACGTAGCCGCGGCGCGCCTTGCGGTAACCACGGGCGTTCTCGTCGCGGACGTCGTGCTCGGCGTGCTCGTGGCCGGCCTCGGCCGTCTTGTCTGCAGCAGCCATCACTCAGTCTCTTCCTTCACGGCCTCGGAGGCGTCATCCGCCTTCTTGGCCTTCTTCACTTCGTCTCGCTCCGCTCGCTCAGTGCGGCGCTTCGCCTTCGTCGTCTCGACGGGCGCGGGCGTGGCACGGATGCCGAGCTCGCGCTCACGGATGACGGTGTAGAGCCGCGCGATGTCGCGCTTGACCGCACGGATGCGGCCGTGGCTCTCGAGCTGGCCGGTGGCCGACTGGAAGCGCAGGTTGAACAGCTCCTCCTTGGCCTTGCGCAGCTCGTCAACGAGGCGCTGGTCCTCGAACGTGTCCAGCTCGCTGGGGGCGAGCTCCTTGGTGCCGATCGCCATTACGCGTCGCCCTCCTCGCGCTTGATGATGCGTGCCTTCAGGGGCAGCTTGTGGATTGCCCGCTGCAGGGCCTCACGGGCCAGCTGCTCGTTGACACCGGCGACCTCGAAGAGGACGCGGCCGGGCTTGACGTTGGCGACCCACCACTCGGGCGAGCCCTTACCGGAACCCATGCGGGTTTCGGCCGGCTTCTTGGTGAGCGGACGGTCCGGGTAGATGTTGATCCACACCTTGCCGCCACGCTTGATGTGACGGGTCATCGCGATACGAGCGGACTCGATCTGACGGTTGGTCACATACGCCGGGGTGAGCGCCTGGATGCCGAACTCGCCGAAGGTGACCTTCGTGCCGCCGGTGGCCTGGCCGCTGCGGCCCGGGTGGTGCTGCTTGCGGTACTTGACTTTACGGGGGATAAGCATTACGCCGATGCTCCTTCTGCGACAGGGGCCTCGTTGCGCGGGCCACGGCGGCGGTCGCCGCGGTCGTCACGACCGCGGGACTTCGGCGCGTTGGCCTGCTCGCGTGCGAGCTCCTTGTTGGTCAGGTCGCCCTTGTAGATCCAGACCTTCACGCCGATGCGGCCGAAGGTGGTCTTGGCCTCGTAGAAGCCGTAGTCGATGTTCGCGCGCAGCGTGTGCAGCGGCACACGACCCTCGCGGTAGAACTCCGACCGGCTCATCTCGGCGCCGCCGAGACGGCCGGAGACCTGGATGCGGACGCCCTTGGCGCCGGCGCGCTGCGCGCCCTGCAGGCCCTTGCGCATCGCGCGGCGGAACGCCACGCGGGCGCTCAGCTGCTCGGCGATGCCCTGGGCGACCAGCTGCGCGTCGGCCTCGGGGTTGCGCACCTCGAGGATGTTCAGCTGGATCTGCTTGCCGGTGAGCTTCTCGAGGTCGGCGCGGATGCGCTCGGCCTCGGCGCCGCGGCGACCGATCACGATGCCCGGACGGGCGGTGTGGATGTCGACGCGGACGCGGTCACGCGTGCGCTCGATCTCGATGTTCGAGACGCCGGCGCGGTCGAGCTGCGTCTGCAGCAGACGACGGATCTTGATGTCCTCGGCGACGTAGTCGGCGTAACGCTGGCCCGGCTTCGTCGAGTCCGAGAACCAGCGCGACACGTGGTCGGTCGTGATTCCGAGGCGGAAGCCGTACGGGTTGACCTTCTGTCCCATTACTTGCTCGCCTTCTTGTTGCTGTTCTCGGCCAGTTCGGGCGTCGCGAGCACCACGGTGATGTGGCTCGTGCGCTTCTTGATCTGGAACGCGCGGCCCTGGGCGCGGGGCTGGAAACGCTTGAGCGTCGTCCCCTCGTCCACGAACGCGTTCTTCACGAACAGGTCGCGCTCGTCGAGGTACTCGCCGGCGTTGTCCGCCTTGACGCGGGCGTTGGCGACGGCCGACTCGACCAGCTTGTAGATCGGGTCGCTCGCGCTCTGCTGCGCGAACTTGAGGATCGCGAGGGCCTCTTCGGCCTGCTTCCCCTTGATGAGGGCGACAACACGACGAGCCTTCTGAGGGGTCACGCGGATGTGTCGCACCTTGGCGATGGACTCCACCATTTCTCTCTCCTCTTGCCCCCGCGTCAGCGGCGGCGGCCCTTCTTGTCGTCCTTCACGTGGCCGCGGAAGGTGCGGGTGGGCGCGAACTCGCCCAGCTTGTGGCCGACCATCGTCTCGGTGACGAACACCGGGATGTGCTTGCGGCCGTCGTGCACGGCGATCGTGTGGCCGAGCATGGCCGGGATGATCATCGAGCGGCGCGACCACGTCTTGATGACGTTCTTGCTGCCGGCTTCGTTCTGCACGACCACCTTGCGAAGCAGGTGCTCGTCGACGAAGGGGCCCTTCTTGAGACTGCGAGGCATCTTCTCTTACTCCTACTTGCGCTTCTTGCCGGCGTTGCGACGACGCACGATGTACTTGTCGCTTTCCTTGTTCGCGTGACGGGTGCGGCCCTCAGCCTGACCCCACGGCGACACCGGGTGACGACCACCGGACGTCTTGCCCTCACCACCACCGTGCGGGTGGTCGACCGGGTTCATGGCGACACCGCGGACGGTCGGGCGGATGCCGCGCCAGCGGTTGCGGCCGGCCTTGCCCCAGTTGATGTTCGACTGCTCGGCGTTGCCGACCTCGCCGATCGTCGCGCGGCAGCGCGCGTCGACGTTGCGGATCTCGCCGGAGGGCATGCGCAGCTGAGCGTACGGACCGTCCTTGGCGACCAGACGCACCGAGGCGCCGGCCGAACGGGCGATCTTCGCCCCGCCGCCGGGACGCAGCTCGATGGCGTGGATCACGGTACCGGTGGGGATGTTCTTCAGCGGCAGGTTGTTGCCGGGCTTGATGTCGGCCGAGGCGCCCGACTCCACGATGTCACCCTGCTGCAGCTTGTTCGGCGCGAGGATGTAGCGCTTCTCGCCGTCGAAGTAGTGCAGCAGCGCGATGCGCGCGGTGCGGTTGGGGTCGTACTCGATGTGCGCGACCTTGGCGTTGATGCCGTCCTTGTCGTTGCGACGGAAGTCGATGACGCGGTACTGGCGCTTGTGGCCACCACCGATGTGGCGGGTGGTGATGCGGCCCTGGTTGTTGCGGCCGCCGGTCTTCGACAGCGGACGCAGCAGCGACTTCTCAGGCGTCGACCGGGTGATCTCGGCGAAGTCGGCCACCGACGAGCCGCGACGACCGGGCGTCGTGGGCTTGTACTTGCGAATAGCCATGTGTTCTGTCCTCTATCCCGACTGTCAGCCGACGGCCGTGAAGATGTCGATGGTGCCCGACTTCAGCGTGACGACGGCGCGCTTGGTGTCCTTGCGCTTGCCGATGCCGAAGCGGGTGCGGCGGGCCTTGCCGACGCGGTTGAGCGTGTTGACCGAAGCGACCTTGACGCCGAAGATCTTCTCGATCGCCAGCTTGATCTCGGTCTTGTTCGCACGGGGGTCCACGATGAACGTGTACTTGCCCTCGTCGATCAGGCCGTAGCTCTTCTCAGAGACCACCGGCTTGAGGATGATGTCGCGCGGGTCCTTGTTCTGCGCGTTGTCCAGCGCGGTCATGCCGAGACCTCCGAAGTAGCGGCGCTCTTGGACGCGACGAAGGCGTCGTAGGCTGCCTTGGTGAAGACGATGTCGTCGGAGACGAGCACGTCGTAGGCGTTCAGCTGGTCGAAGCTCAGCACGTGCACGTACGCGAGGTTGCGGACGCTGAGGACGGTCAGGTCGTCTTCGCGGTCGATGACGACGAGCACGTTCTTCTGGGCGCCGAGACCCGAGAGCACGGCGGCGGCGGCCTTGGTCGAGGGCTTGCCCTCGATGCCGAAGGACTCGACGACGTGCAGACGCTCACCGCGCGCGCGGTCGCTGAGCGAGCCCAGCAGAGCGGCGGAGATCATCTTCTTGGGGGTGCGCTGCGAGTAGTCGCGCGGCTTCGGGCCGTGGACGATGCCACCACCGGTGTGCTCAGGTGCGCGGATCGAGCCCTGACGCGAGTTGCCGGTGCCCTTCTGCTTGAAGGGCTTGCGGCCCGAGCCGGAGACCTCACCGCGACGCTTGGTCGAGTGGGTGCCCTGACGCGCTGCGGCGAGCTGCGCGACGACGACCTGGTGGATCAGGGGGATGTTCGTCTTGACGTCGAAGATGTCGGCGGGCAGCTCCACGGAGCCGGCCTTCTTGCCGTCGGCCTTCACGACGTCGAGCGCGAGAGTCGAGTCAGCCATGTTCAGGCACCCTTCACTGCGTTGCGGACGTAGACGATGCGGCCACGAGCACCGGGGACGGCGCCCTTGACGAGCAGCAGACCCTTCTCGGCGTCGACGGCGTGCACCGTGAGGTTGAGGACGGTCACGCGCTCGCCACCCATGCGGCCGGCCATGCGCATGCCCTTGAAGACGCGGCTGGGCGTCGAGGAGGCACCGATCGAACCGGGCTTGCGGTGGTTGCGGTGAGCACCGTGCGAAGCGGAGACGCCCTTGAAGTTGTGGCGCTTCATGACACCCGCGGTGCCCTTGCCCTTGCTGGTGCCGACGACGTCGACCAGCTGGCCGGCCTCGAACAGGCCCTCGACCGACAGTTCCTGACCGAGTGAGTAGTCAGCGGCGTCGGCGGTGCGCACCTCGGTCACGTGGCGGCGCGGCGTGACGCCGGCGGCCTCGAAGTGACCGGTGAGGGGCTGGGTGACCTTGCGGGGGTCGATCTGGCCGGCGGCGATCTGGACGGCGTTGTAGCCGTCCTTCTCGAGGCTGCGGACCTGCGTGACCACGTTGGGCGCGATCTCGATGACGGTGACCGGGACGAGCTTGCCCTGGTCGTTCCAGACCTGCGTCATGCCGAGCTTGGTGCCCAGCAGACCCTTGGAAATCTTGTTGTTGATGTCAGCCATGTCGAACCTCAGAGCTTGATCTCGATGTTGACATCGGCCGGAAGGTCAAGGCGCATCAGCGAGTCGACGGCCTTGGGCGTCGGGTCGACGATGTCGATCAGACGCTTGTGGGTGCGCATCTCGAAGTGCTCGCGGCTGTCCTTGTACTTGTGGGGCGACCGGATGACGCACACGACGTTCTTCTCGGTCGGAAGCGGCACGGGGCCCACCACGGTGGCGCCGGCACGGGTCACGGTGTCGACGATCTTGCGCGCCGAGCTGTCCAGCCCCGCGTGGTCGTACGACTTCAGGCGAATGCGGATCTTCTGTCCCGCCATTTGTCTGCTCACTCTCTTTCTCGCGTCATACGTCGTGAACGCATTGGACGCACGATGGTGGATGCGCTGCTGCGCTCCCACCAGGGCACTCACACCCGCTGGGCGGGTGATGCTGCACCACTGTTCTGATGTCAAACCGGAGCCGCGGCATGCCGAGGCGTCCGGCATCCTGCCCCCTGACGCACGGATGCGCCTGCTCTCGCAGGAAAGGGAGTCGGGATCAGTCGCACTTCGTCTCGGGCTTCGCCCTCGCTCAGTACTCGTTCTGCTGCCCGCGGCCCAGGTTCTCGCGCTCGGTGGCGCCGCCCTGTGCACTGCCCTGGCAGTGATCCGCCGCACGCCTGAGCGCGCCGCAGAATGTGGAACCTGACTAGTCTACGTGTCGCCCGGGCGTGTCGCAAACTCGGGCGTGTCGTGCGCGTGTCACTGCGGGTGACTCGGCGGGAACAGCGCGTTGCAGCTGCCGGCGACCGAGACCGGGGTGCCGGTGACCGTCGGCGAGAAGCGCACCGACAGAGGTCCGAGGTCGCCCCGCGGCACCGTCGAGGTGAACGAGACCTTCTTCGTCTTGCCCATCGGCAGGGTGACGGAGATGCTGCGCGCGTCGCGGCCGAGCTCGGTTCCGGACCGGGTCCAGAAGGCGAGATCGCCCTGCTGCGGATGGCTCGTGATGGTGCCGCCGGGAAGCGCGAAGCCGAGCACGTCCAGCAGCATCGTGGTGCTCGGGATGTGGTACACCCAGTTGCGCCCGCCGAGCGTGAACGCGTTGAGCTGGGGCCCCGGCACCGAGCTCGTCATCGTGACGGTCGTGGTGACCGTGCGGGCGACGGCGTCGCACGTGACCGAGGTGCGCGTCTTCAGGTAGTACTCGAGCTTGCTGTGCGACGAGTCGTTGAGGTACACCCCGACCTGCGAGACCTTCGCGTTGCTGCCGAGCAGGATGCCGTCGGTGCCGGTCTGCACCGACAGCGCCTGCTCGGCCGGCCGGGTGAACCAGGCGTAGATGCGCTGCTGGGAGATGCCCCACTGGAATGCGGCGAGCATCCGGGTGGGGCTCCAGCCGCCGGCGGCGATCCGGTTGAAGACCCGCGAGGTCACCTGTCCGAAGTACGCGTCGGAGCCCTTGGTGTCGCGGCCGAACCGCGCATACACGTCGCTCAGCAGCAGCTTCACGGCGTTGCCGGACCCGATCTTCGAGCCGTCCGGCAGCGAGACCGGACCGGTCACCTGCAGCATGCGCGCCAGCGCCACGGGGTCGACCGAGACGACCCCGTCGAGCTTCGTGTGGGTGACCTTCGTCCACAGGCCCGAGAACAGCTTCGCCGTCGTGGGGAAGTCGGGGGTGCGGGTGAAGTTCTGCGCGTAGAGCGTGTAGTCCCACTCGTACAGCTTGCGGGTCTTCGCCGGCAGCGGGTACGGCGATCCCACTCCGGTGTACTCGGCGACCTTGTACGCCCGGGTCTGCGCGTCGTCGACGAGCTTCATCCGCCCGTTGTGCACGATGAGGATGGCCGTGTTGGCGGCGTTGCCCCCGGTGGCGCGGATCTCGGCGTTGTTCTGGAAGATGATCATGTACCGCCGCGCGCCGTGGCCACCGGCGAGGTCGATCAGCGTCGGCAGGTTCTTCTCGACGTCCGCGAGGGCGGGCCCGGCCTGGTCGATGATGTCCAGGAGCTGACCGATCGAGCCGTCCACCGCGGGGTTGAGGGTGCTGCGGTCGATCCCCGCGACGGCGGCCTGCGCGTCGGCGAACGCGTGCCGCAGCACGGGCAGGTCGGCCGCGGCCTCCTGGATCGGCTTCAGGTTGATGCCGCCGCCCGCGACCTTGAGGGTCTTGAGGTTCAGCGTGGTCACCAGCTTCACCGCGGCGGGCAGGGCCTCCTTCGCGAGGATCTGCGCGGCCCTCGTGGTGTCCTGGATCGCCGCGACGTTCTGCCCGATCACCGGGATCTTCACGGCGACGTGCCAGAGCGGCCCCTGCACGGTCGCGTTCGCGTGGGTCGTGTGCGACAGCGCGTTCTCGCTGGCCGCGAGCAGCTGCGACGTGTCGCCGGTCTGCACGGCGCCGGTGATGGTGCCGAGCTCGGTCTTCGCGGCGACGAGGTCGTCCTTCACCGACAGGGCCTCCCGGACGAAGAGGAATCCCACGACGCCGATCACCCCGAGCACCAGCAGCACGCATGCGAGGGTGATCCACGGCCAGCGCCGATGGCGCCGGCGACGACGACCGGGACCGTCGGACGAGTGGCTGTGCGGGGCGCTGCTGGACACGGGACCATCAAATCAGCCGGATGCCCCGGCCACGATGTGAATCTGCTTCGCGGGAGCCCCGTGTCGCGGCCCCGGGCGTCAGCGGCGGTACAGCCGTCGCGCGGCCGCGCGGACGCCGACGGCGAGCAGCAGCCCGATGGCCCCGCCGAGACCGTTGGAGAGCACGTCCCGCGGATCGGCCACCCGGTCGGGCAGGAACAGCCCCTGGGTGATCTCGATCGCCGTCGAGAACGCGGGCAGCACGAGCAGTCCCCACCACACCCGGCGGGATGGCAGGGCGAGGGCGAGCAGCATCCCGAGGGGCACGAACATGCCGATGTTCGCGGTGAACTCGAGTTCGGCGAACCCGAACGACGCCGGGACGCCGAGCGTGTGCAGCACGGTCAGGATGCGGTAGGCCGTGCCGTCGACCCCGTAGTCCTGCAGGTCGGGCGCCATCGTGATGCACAGCACGAACGCGGTGTACGCGGCCAGCATCCCGCGCACCGTCCAGGATCGGGCGCGGCGGCGGGAGGCGGTGAGGAGCGGCTCGGCGTGCATCGGCCTCAGTCCAGGAAGAGGGCGCGCAGGCGCCGGGTGGTGAACACGAGCCCGATCGCGATCATCAGCACGTAGTAGCCGAGGTGCACGAGCATCGTCCAGTCGAGGAGCCCCGTGGTGAGCCCGCGCACGAGCTCCACGCCGTGCCAGAGCGGGAAGGACATCACGATCCACTGCACCCACCCCGGGTAGACGGTGATCGGGTAGAAGGTCGCCGAGAACAGGAACATGGGCAGCAGCACGAAGTTGATGAGGTCCATCTGCTGGAAGACCTTCATGTAGCTCGTGACCGCCATGCCGAGCGACGCGAAGCCGAACGCGATGACGAGCACGGCCGGCAGCGCGAGGATCGCCGTCCAGGCGAGGTTGAGCCCGAAGATCTCCATGATGACCATGAAGCCCGCCGCGTACACGAGGCCGCGCAGCATGGCGTAGAGGATCTCGCCGAGGGCGACGTCGAGCGGTCCGAGCGAGGTCGCCAGCATCCCCTCGTAGAGCTTCGCGTGGCGCAGCTTGAAGAACACGTTCCACGTGGAGTCGTAGATGGCGCCGTTCATCGCCGAGACCGCGAGCAGGGCAGGCGCGATGTAGGCGGCATACGAGATGTCGCCGGCATCCGTGTGGATCCTGCCGACGAGCGACCCGAGGCCGATGCCCATCGAGGCGAGGTACAGCACCGGCTCGAAGAAGCCGGAGAGCACCACGGCCCAGCTCGAGGAGCGCGCGGCGATGAGGCCGCGCTGCACGACCGAGCGGGGGTTGCCCGCGTAGAGCGCTCGCACTCCCCCGGCCCGCAGGCGGGCGGCGCGCGCCGGCGTCAGGACGGTCATTCGCCGAGCCTCCGTTCGTACCGGCGCCGGGCCAGCAGGTACCCGGTGAGCGCGAGCGCGCCGAGGTACGCGACGTGCACGACGGTGAGCCACACGGGCTCCTGGGCGCCGTAGGTGAGCACGCGGCCGAGCTCGGTGGCGTGCCACAGCGGCGAGATCCAGCCGATCCACTGCAGCCAGACCGGCAGCGCGGTGAGCGGGTAGAACGTGCCCGAGAACAGGAACATCGGCATGAAGACGAACCGCTGCACCAGGGCGAACTGGCCCATCTCGTTCGTGATCGACGCGGCGTAGGCGAGCAGCGGCATCCCGAACGCCAGCGCCGCGAGGATGCCGACGGGGATCGCCAGCCACCCGGTTCCGCCGTGCGGCACGGCCCGGAACAGCACGAGGAACACGAAGTAGCCGCCCACGGCGGTGAGCACCCGCGCGGAGGCCCCGATCACCACGCCGGACGCGATCTGCGCGGGGGCGATGGGCGACGCGCTGAACCCGTAGTAGAAGCGGCGCCACTTGAAGCCGTCCATCACCGGGTAGCTGAACTCCTCGCTTGCGACCTGGATGCCGGCCGTCATCAGCAGTGCGGGCGCGACGAAGGTGAGGTAGCCCACGGAGCCGCCCCAGGCATCCGTGACCTCGCCCCTGATGAGCGAGGCGAGCCCGACCGCGAGGCCGAGCAGGTACAGGATCGGCTGGCCGAGCGCGCCGATGATGATCGTCCAGCCGTACGCGCGCATGGCGCGGACCACGTGCTCGGCGACATACAGCGAGCCGCTGCGACGCGGCCTGCGGCCCCAGGCCAGGGCCTCGGCGCGCAGCTCGGCGAGGCCCGGCTGCGCGCGGACGGCACCCGGAGCGGAGGTGCGGGAGGCGGCATCCGTCATTCGATCAGCGACCTTCCGGTCAGCCGCAGGAAGACGTCTTCGAGCGAGGATCGGCGCACAAGGCTGGTGAGCGGCTGAAGGCCCCGGCCGGTGACCGCCTCGAGGGCCGCCTCGCCGTTGTGCGCGTAGATGAGGATGCGGTCGGGCAGCACCTCGACGCGGTCGCCGATGCCCTGCAGCTGCGTGGCGGCCTGCGCGTTGTTGCTGGCGCCGAAGCGCACCTCGAGCACCTCGCGGCTGGAGTGGTCGCGGATGAGGGATGCCGGGGTGCCCTCGGCCATGATGCGCCCCTTGTCGACGACGATGAGCCGGTCGCACAGCTGCTCGGCCTCGTCCATGTAGTGCGTGGTGAGCACCAGGGTGGTGCCGCGCTCCTTGAGACGGAACAGGCGGTCCCAGAGCACATGCCGCGCCTGCGGATCGAGACCCGTGGTGGGCTCGTCGAGCAGCAGGATGCGCGGGTCGTTCACGAGGCCGCGGGCGATCGTGAGCCGGCGCTTCATGCCGCCGGAGAGGGCGTCGACCTTGCTGGCGGCCTTGTCCTCGAGCTGCGCGAACGCCAGCAGCTCATCGGCCTTCGCGTGGCAGTGCTTGGCCGGCATCCCGAAGTACCGGCCGTAGATGAAGAGGTTCTCGCGGCAGTTGAGCTCGCCGTCCAGGTTGTCCTGCTGGGGGACGACGCCCAGGCGCGAGCGGATCTCGGGGCCGTGCCGATCGGGGTCGAGGCCGAGGATGCTGAGGTCGCCGCCGGAGCGGGTCGACACCGCGCCGATCATCTTCATCGTGGTCGACTTGCCCGCGCCGTTCGGGCCGAGCAGTCCGAACGACTCCCCCGGTGCGACCTCGAAGTCGAGCCCGTCGACGGCGAGGAAATCCGCCGCGCCCTTGACCTTGTAGGCCTTGCGGAGGTTCTTGGCGGAGATGACGGATTCGGGCACCGGACGAGTCTACGGCGACCCTCAGACATCGGCTCCGGCGCGGCGCCGCGTCCGGGACGAGGCGCCGCGCGAGCCGGTCGGCCGGGTCAGTACCAGCCGGTGGACTGGGAGTGTCCCCAGGCCGCGCAGGGCGAGCCGTAGGTGCCCTTGATGTAGTTGAGACCCCAGCGGATCTGGGTGGTGGGGTTGTTCGCCCAGTCCGGGCCGGCCGACGACATCTTCGAGCCGGGCAGCGCCTGCGGGATGCCGTAGGCACCGGACGGGTTCGAGGCGTGGACGTTCCAGCCGGACTCGCGGTTCCAGAGCGAGTTCAGGCACGGCATCTGGCTCGCGCCCCAGCCGTACCCGGCGAGCATGCCCTGGGCGATGGCGCGGGGGTCGGCACCGGAGTAGTTCACGACGGGGCCGGCGCTGACGGCGGCCGACTTGTGCACGACCGCCACCACGGGGTCGGGCGTGAACTTCTTCACGGTGATCGGCTTGCGCGTCGACGCGGGCGCAGCGGGCACGTGGGCCGCAGGCTGCGCGACGTGGGCCTGCTGCAGATCGATCACGGAGATCACGGTGTGGTCGGTGCTATACGACAAAGCCGCCGGAAAATCCGACGGCGAGGGGACGAAGGTGGCGGCGGCGGCCTGCTGGCTCGGCACCGCGCTGATGGCCAGAGTGGCCGCCAGGGCGAGCGCGCCACCGGCGACGGCGCGGGCGAGGGGGAAGGTGCGAAGGCGCACGGGTCTCCGATGTTCGTTGTTCCCTGCCTTGTCCAGCTCGGGCGCAGGGGCACGTCCGAGGAGCGGGAGCAGCGTTCGGGACACGGCTTCCGTGCAGGTTGGTCGCCACCGGCCCGGGCATTCGGGATGTCGGAACGCGATGGCATCCATGACGCCGTGAGGATCACGGTCGAGCCAGATTTCGGGTAAGGCCCAGGACCGTGCGCCGCGCGACGCGAGGACCCGATCACGCTAGGGACGAACCCTGGCATTTTCCTCCAAATGCCCTGGTCGGAGGCCGGATCAGCATTTGTGGAGGTACACAAAAGCCGCGGAAACACGCGGCTGGACGGGAGGTTGGAACGCGAAATGAGGAAACCGTGAGAAGCCGGATTCGGCATACCCGGCGGTCCCGATGGAATCCCATCCACCACACAGGTCACACCAGTCACACGCGGTCGGTGGATCGGTCCGCGCCGTGCACGGTCACATGACGGCCGGGCGAACGCGGTTCCCAGGGCACCCCATGCGGAACGGGCGTAGCGTCGGAGGGTTCCCTGACACCCGAGCACCGAGGCATCCCCATGTCGATGAGCGCATTCCGTCGCGGCCGCAAGCAGGAGGGCCCGCGCGCCAGCCTGAAGCAGCTGCTGCCGTACATCTTCGAGCACAAGAAGGTGATCGCCGTCGTCGTCGTGCTGTCGATCATCGGCGCGGCGGCCTCCCTCGCCCAGCCCCTGCTCGTCGGGCAGGTCATCACGCGCGTGCAGCACGCCGCCCCGCTCGGGTCGCTGGTCTGGGTGCTGGTGGCGCTCGTCATCGCGGCATCCCTCATCTCCGGCTACCAGCACTACCTGCTGCAGCGCACCGGCACCGCGGTCGTCTACTCGAGCCGACGCCGGCTCATCGCCCGCATCCTGCACCTGCCGATCAGCGAGTTCGATGCGCGGCGCACCGGCGACCTCGTCTCGCGCGTCGGCACCGACACCACCCTGCTGTACGCGGCGCTGACGCAGGGCCTCGCG
>NZ_DATEJS010000358.1:0-4915 GCF_035277845.1 Microbacterium sp. | reverse complement strand
CACGCCGACCCCGCCCGCGGCCCCGCCGATCAGCACGGTGTCGCCGGCGGCGACCCGCACCGTGTGCACCGCGGCATCCGCCGTGCGTCCGGCGATCTGCAGCGTCCCGGCGACCTCGTCCGACAGGCCGTCGGGCGTGCGCTCGAGCGTCGCCGGGTCGAGCACGACGTGCTCCGCGACCGCCCGGCCGCGCGCGCCGCCGTAGACCCGGTCGCCGACCGCCCAGCCGGTGACGCCGTCGCCGACCTCGTCGATCTCGCCGGCGAGGTCGTTGCCGAAGCCCGCCGGCATGGTGACGCCGAACGCGTGCGCAGCGGCCGGGTGGGTCGCGATCTTCCAGTCGACGGGGTTCAGTCCGGCGGCGCGGACGCGCACCCGTACCTCCCCCGGCCCGGCGTGGGGCTCGGGCCGGTCGATGACCTCGAGCACGAACGGATCGGCGATCTCCTGCTGCTGCACGAAAAGACTCATGGTGAGTGAGACACCGCTGGCGGGCGGCGTATTCCGAGCCCGCGAGGAGCGCAGCGACGAGAGCAGCGACGAGACGAAACGCCGTGACCCGCGAGGCTCACGGCGTTTCGTCTCGCTTCGCTCGCTCAACGACCGGGGGACACTGCGTTTCGGCTCGCTCCGCTCGCTCAACGACCGGTGGGGGCGGCGGCGTACACCTGGCGGCCGGCGAACCAGGTCTCGCGGATCTCGGTGTCGATGATCTGCTCCGGGTCGCCGGCGACGAAGTCGCGGTCGACGATCACGAAGTCGGCGGACTTGCCCGGCTCGAGCGACCCGGTGACGTCGTCGACGCCCATGGCCCGGGCGCCGTTGATGGTGAACGCCTCGAGCGCCTCCGTCGGGGTCAGAGCCTGTTCCGGCCACAGCGTGCCGGGGGCACGGTGCAGCGGGTCGGCGCGGGTGATGAGTCCCTGCATCCCCTCGAACGGGTTGGGCGACTCGCTGACGGGCCAGTCCGACCCGCCGGCGACGAGCCCGCCCGCATCCACGATCGACCGGTTCGGCTGCGAGTGGTACGCCCGGTCGCCGAGCACGGCGGCGAGGGCGTCCGGGATGACGCCGGGGAACCACAGGAAGGGCGAGATGTCCGCCGAGATGCCGAGGCGCACCAGGCGCTCGAGGTCGTCGCCGGCGAGGAACTGCCCGTGCGCCATCTGGACCTTCGTGTCGGTGAACCCCTCGCCGCGCAGCCGCTCGACCACGTCGATGAGCAGCCGCGCCGACCCGTCGCCGGTGACGTGCACCTTCGCGCCGAGGCCGCGCTGCGCGACCGCGTGCAGCCAGTCGTAGAGCTCGTCGAAGTCCATCGTCGTGGTTCCGTGGAAGTGCGCGCCGTGCACGTCGTCCGGCAGGTACGGGTCGAGGAACAGCGCGGTGCGGGCGGGCGGCACGCCGTCGAGGAAGATCTTCACGAAGTCCGGCCGGTGGTGTGCGGAGCGGAACTCCTCGCCGCGCTCGATGAGCGGATGCCCCACCAGCTCGTAGCCGAAGATCTCGTCGTTGATCGTGATCGACGACACCACCCACGCGTTCAGGTCTCCGGCATCGTCGAGTGACTTCAAGGCCCCGAGGATGTCGATCGACACCGCGGCATCCTGGAACGCCGTCACACCGTACCCGTTCAGCAGCTCGACGCCGCGTGCGGATGCCTGCCGGTGCTGCTCGGGGGTCAGCCCGCCCGCCTCGGCATGCGCCTTGGCGACGCGGATGCCGGCCGCCTCCAGCAGCACGCCGCTGGGCTCGCCGTCGGCGGCATCCAGCAGCGTCACGCCCTCGCCCGGGATCGAGTCCTTCGCGATGCCCGCCAGGTGCAGGGCGCGGCTGTTCACCCACCGGTTGTGGTGGCTGTCGTCGGAGAGCATGACGGGGCGCCCGCCGGATGCCTCGTCGAGCCGCAACCGCGCCGACGTGGTGTTCAGCTCGTCCATGAGCGTCGACGCCCAGGATCCGCCGGTCACCCAGGCGCCCTCCGGAAGGGTCTCCGCGTGCGCCCGGACGCGGTCGAGGATCTCGTCGAGCGAGAGCGCCACGCTGAACGACAGCTCGAACAGGTCGGTGACGCCGGCGACGGCGTGGTGGTTGTGCACGTCGACGAAGCCCGGGTAGACCGCGCCCCCGTCGAGTTCGCGCACCACGGTCTCGGGACCGCGGTGCGCGAGCACCTCCGCCGCGGTGCCGACCGCGAGCACCCTGCCGTCGGCGACGGCAAGGGCTTCGGCGGTCGGCTGGGCGCGGTCGGCGGTGCGCACCACGGCGCCGGTGAGGATCAGATCGGCGCTCATGCGGGGCCTCAGCGGGTGAGTTCGCGGGCCGGGTCGTACTCGGCCGGGTGGATCGTGTTCGAGATGAGACGACCGTGCGCGCCGAACGTGAAGTGCGTGGGCCGGGCCGACGGGTCCTCCGCCTCGCCGAACAGCACGCCGTGCGAGCGGATCGCCTTCTGGTCGCGGTGGTCGGCGATCGTGATCGACCCGCACGGGATGACGCCCTCGCGCCACGTGAACACGTAGATGCCGGGGCGCATCTTGTACACGGTGTTCTCGTCGGTGTCGGCGAGGCCCTGCTCGGGACCGGCGAGGCACTGCCAGGTGTACCAGTGCGGCGACAGGTAGACGTGCTCGTACGCGTGCACGCTCGAGTACACCCACAGCACGCGGCGGCCGATGAGCTCCAGGGTCGGGGCCGGTGCCTCGCCGACGCCGCCTTCGACCTCCTCGATCCGGGCCACGTTGAACAGGTGCTGCACGGCGACCTTCTCCACGGTGCGCTCGCCGAGCACGGCGATCACCGACAGCGCGTAGCCGCTGCGGAGGTCCAGGAACAGCGACACCGACTCGTTCGGGTGGTAGTCGTCGTTGTGGTGGAACTGGGCGTAGTACAGGTCCTCGTCGACCTTGATGACCTCGCAGTCATCCGTCTGGCTGGTGGCCTCGATGGGGTCGCCCGTGCCCGGCTGGTAATCCCACGACACGGTGCCCGCCCCGAACGTGTGCGCGATCCGGGTGCCGCGCTCGTCGACGAGCGTGAACGTGCGCCCGTCGAGGTCGCCGGACAATTCCGCCTTGCTGGCGTCGAAGCCGGGCGCCAGGCCGTCCAGCGGCAGCCAGGTGGACGTGTCGGAGAGATTCACATCGGACATGTTCGTTCCTTTCGGTAGGTCTTGGGGTGGGCGTCAGAACCCGGGCACCGGGTCGCGGCCCTCTTCGGCGGCGTGCACGTTGAACTTCTCGAGGTCGGTGGCCAGCGCGTCGTACACGGCGGGCTTCCTCTTGCGCAGGAACGCGCCGTAGATGACGCCGCCGACGACGGCCACGAGCAGCAGCACCGGCAGGCTCAGGATGACCGGCTCGTTCGAACCGGCCACGACGTCGAAGTGGGTGATCGCGAGCACGACGATGCTGGCGAGCCCGAGGAACCCGAGCCCGGGCGCGATGAACGTCGACCACCAGCGCGGGTCGCGGGCGCGGCGGAACCAGACCACGATCGACAGTGCCGCGAGCGCCTGCAGCACGACGACTGCGAGCGTGCCGAACCCGAGCATCGCGGGCACCAGCACACCGATCGGGCTCAGCTGCGCGAGGGCGAAGCATCCCGCCACGACGGCGCCGAAGAGCGCCTGCACGAGGCCCGCCACGGCCGGAGCCCCGGTGGAGCGGGTGCGGGCGAGCACGCGCGGGAGGATGCGGGCGCGGCCCATCGAGTACAGGTACCGGGTGGCGGAGTTGTGGAACGCGAGCATGGCCGCGAACAGGCTCACGAGCAGCAGGATCTCGGCGATGATCGCGAACGGCGCCCCGAGGTACTGGCCGATGAGGGCGAAGAGCAGGTCACCGGCGGCGAGGTGCTTGAGGCCCTGGTTCTGCGCCTGTGCGACGCCGGCCGCGGACACCATGGCCCACGTCGAGACGCCGAGGATGATGCCGATCGCGATGATGGCGCTGTAGGTGGCGCGCGGGATGGTCTTGAGGGGCTTCTTGGCCTCCTCGCTGAACAGGGCGGTCGCCTCGAAGCCCAGGTAGCCGGTCGCGGCGAGCAGCAGGCCGATCGGCAGGGATCCGGAGAACACGGCGGTCGGGCCGAATGCGGAGACGTCGAACCCGGTGCGCACGAGCACGGAGATGTCGAACACGACGAGCATCAGGGTCTCGAGCACGAGCGAGACGCCGAGGATCTTCGACGAGAAGTCGACGCCGCGCCGGGCCATCAGGAAGCAGACCGCGATCGACAGCAGACCCCACACGTACCAGTTGAGGTCGAAGCCGGTGAGCCCCTTGATGATCGTCTCCATGAAGAAGCCGGAGGTGCCGATCGTGCCGACGACGAAGAAGTTGTAGCCGATCGTCGCGATCAGGCCGGCGATGAGTCCGCCGGTGCGGCCGAGGCCCTTGACGACGAACGCGTAGAAGCCGCCCGCGTTCGCCAGCTGCTTGGACATCTGGGCGTAGCCGATGGCGAACAGCAGCAGGATGACCGCGACGATGAAGAAGGAGGCGGGGGCGCCGCCGCCGTTGCCGAGCGCGACGGTCAGGGATGCCACCACCACCATGCCGGTCAGCGGGGCCACCGCTGCGAGCACGAGGAAGACGATCGCGAACACGCCGAGGGTGTTGGCGCGAAGCGTTGTCGCAGAAGTCGGAGTATCGGACACGGAGGGCTCCTTCGCCAGGCGTCGAGGCTGCGTGGTTGCAGCAGGGTGCAGTTTCGGGCTGCAGTACTGATTGTGCTCGCGGGCAGGCCCGCCGGTCTTGTCACAGAGCGCCGGGGGCTGTTGCCCGCGCGCAGGGTCGGCCGATGGGGGATGCCGCTGCCTCCGGGCCGGGAGGCATGATCGAACGCATGGAGATGGGAATCGCGGGGCGTCGTGCCCTGGTCACCGGAGCCGCGGGCGGCATCGGCCGGGCCG
>NZ_DATEJS010000357.1:0-4417 GCF_035277845.1 Microbacterium sp. | reverse complement strand
ATCCGCCCCGATCACCCCGGGCGCCCTCGCCGACGGCACTCCGGTGCCGCTGCTGGCGAACCTCGGCAGGGCCGAAGGCGCCGCCGAGGCCGCCGCGCTCGGCGCGGAGGGTGTCGGGCTCTTCCGCACCGAGTTCCTCTTCCTGAACAGCCCCACCGCCCCCACCGTCGCCACGCAGCGCGAGGCGTACACGGCATTGCTCACCGCGTTCCGCGGCAAGAAGGTCGTCGTGCGCGTGCTGGATGCCGGGGCCGACAAGCCCCTCGCCTTCCTCAACGACGCGCACGAGGAGAACCCCGCACTCGGCCTGCGCGGCATCCGCGCCCTGCGGGCCAGCGAGCCGATCCTGCGCGACCAGCTCACCGCCCTCGCCGAGGCCGACGCCGCGGTGCGCGCCTCCGGGGAGGCCGCCGACCTCTGGGTGATGGCGCCGATGGTGGCGACCGTCGAGGAGACCGCGTACTTCACCGCGCTCGCGCGGGAGCACGGCATCCGCACCGCCGGCGTGATGGTCGAGGTGCCCTCCGCGGCGCTGCTCGCGGACCGCATCCTCGCGCACGCCGACTTCGCCTCGATCGGCACCAACGACCTGACGCAGTACGCGATGGCCGCCGACCGCCTGCTCGGCTCGGTGGCATCCTTCCAGGACCCGTGGCACCCCGCCGTGCTCCGCCTCATCCGCGAGGTCGGCGCTGCCGGAGCGACCCACGGCAAACCGGTCGGGATCTGCGGCGAAGCCGCCGCCGATCCGCTGCTGGCCGTCGTGCTCGTCGGCCTCGGCGCGACCAGCCTGTCGATGGCCCCCACCGCCCTCGCCGACGTGCGGGCGTCCCTGCTCACCCACACCCTCGACGATGCGCGCCGTGTCGCCGAGGCAGCCCTCGCCGCCGATGACGCGGCATCCGCCCGAGCGGCCGCACAGGCCGCAACCCCCACACAGAAAGAGACAGACCGATGACGACGACGTCACCCCCCGCCGCCATGAGCGGAGGAAAGAAGGCCCAGGTCCACATCCAGCGGTTCGGCACGTTCCTGTCCGGAATGATCATGCCGAACATCGCCGCGTTCATCGCGTGGGGGCTCATCACGAGCCTCTTCATCGCCGTGGGCTGGCTCGGCTGGTGGCATCCGGTCGCCGACCTGCTCGGCGGCTTCGGAAACGCGAACCAGGTCGGCTGGGCACACGCCATGACGACCCTCGCGCTCGCCCCCGACGGCAAGACCACGTTCCCGCAGTACGTGGGCCTCGTCGGATCGATGATCACGTATCTGCTGCCGCTGCTGATCGCCAACACCGGCGGACGCATGGTCTACGGCGAGCGCGGCGGCGTGGTCGCCTCGATCGCGACCATGGGCGTCATCGTCGGAACGACGATCCCGATGTTCCTCGGCGCCATGATCATGGGCCCGTTCGCCGCCCTCGTCACGAAGTGGATGGACCGCATCTGGGACGGCAAGATCCGACCCGGATTCGAGATGCTGGTCAACAACTTCTCCGCGGGCATCCTCGGCATGCTCCTGGCCGTGCTCGGCTTCTTCGCCTTCGGCCCGGTGTTCACCTACGTCGCGGAGGGCCTCGGCGCGGCCGTGCAGTGGCTGGTCTCCCTGGGCCTGCTGCCGCTCCTGTCGATCATCGTCGAGCCGGCCAAGATCCTGTTCCTGAACAACGCCATCAACCACGGCGTGTTCACGCCTCTCGGCATCGAGCAGGCGGCCCACGCCGGCAAGTCGATCCTGTTCCTCATCGAGGCGAACCCCGGCCCCGGTGTCGGCGTGCTGCTCGCGTTCTCGTTCTTCGGGGTGGGCGTGGCGCGCTCGTCGGCCCCCGGCGCGATCATCATCCAGTTCTTCGGCGGCATCCACGAGATCTACTTCCCGTACGTGCTGATGAAGCCGATCCTGTTCCTGTCGGTGATCGCCGGCGGCATCACCGGGGTCGCGACCAACGCCATCCTGGGCGGCGGCCTGCGCTTCCCGGCCGCGCCGGGTTCGATCATCGCGGTGATCCTGGCCGCGGCTCCCGCGGGCGCGGGGAACCTGCTGGTGGTGCTGCTGTCGGTGGTGCTGGCCGCGACCGTGTCGTTCCTGCTCTCGTCGCTGTTCCTGCTGCGCAGCCGCAAGCGCGACCTCGCGGCGGGCGGCGGCGACCTGCAGGCCGCGATCGCCCAGACCGAGGCCAACAAGGGCAAGGAGTCGGCGGCGCTGTCCGGGCTCCGCCAGCGCACCGCCGGCGGCACGGCCGAGACCGCGGGCGCATCCACCGCGAACACGGCGGTCGCCGAGAAGCGCGTGGACCACATCGTGTTCGCGTGCGATGCGGGCATGGGCTCCTCCGCGATGGGCGCCAGCGTGCTGCGCAACAAGATCAAGAAGGCCGGGGTGGAGGGCGTCACCGTCGTCAACAAGGCGATCGCGAACCTCGACGGCACGGCCGACCTGATCATCACGCAGAACCAGCTCACCGACCGGGCCCGGGCCAAGGCGCCGGACGCGATCCACGTGTCCGTCGACAACTTCATGAACTCGCCCCGCTACGACGAGGTCGTGGACCTGGTGCGCGAGCAGCACCAGGATGGCCAGTAGACCGGACGAAGAAGGAGTCATCATGGCAGATCAGGTCCTGGCGATCGGGAACATCCGGATCCACGGGGGGTCGGCGGCGAAGCTCGACGCGATGCGCGAGGCCGCGGACATCCTGCAGGCCACCGGAGCCGTCACCGCCGAGTACTTCGACGCGATGCAGCAGCGGGAGGAGACCGTCTCCACCTACATGGGCAACGAGCTCGCCATCCCGCACGGCACGAACGAGATGAAGCGGGCCATCCTCGACTCGGCGCTGTCGTTCGTGCGGTACGACGGCGGCGTCGACTGGGGCGGTGAGCCGGTCACGTTCGTGGTCGGCATCGCCGGGAAGGGCGACGAGCACCTCGAGATCCTCTCGCGCATCGCCATCCTCTTCTCGGACGACGACGCGGTCGCGGCGCTGAAGCAGGCCGCGACCGAGGAGGACCTGTTCGCCCTGCTCAGCGCGGTCAACGAAGGGTGAGCGCATGAAGGCCGTGCATTTCGGCGCCGGGAACATCGGCCGGGGCTTCGTCGGGCTGCTGCTGCACCGCGGCGGCTACGAGCTCGTGTTCTCGGACGTCGCCGGGGCCCTGGTCGACGCCATCAACGCTGTCGACAGCTACACGGTCCACGAGGTCGGCGCGGGGGGCGCCGACACCGTGGTCACCGGCTTCCGGGCGCTGAACAGCGCGACGGACCCGGATGCCGTGGCCGCCGAGGTCGCGACGGCCGATGTGGTCACGACCGCCGTGGGGCCGACCATCCTCAAGTTCGTGGCCCCGCTCGTGCTCGCGGGGCTGCGCCTGCGGGACCCGGCCCTGCCGCCGCTGCAGATCATGGCATGCGAGAACGCCATCAACGCCACCGACCTGCTGCGCGTGGAGATCGTCGGACTCGCCGCGGAGGACTGGGACCCGGGCCGGGCCGTCTTCGCCAACACCGCGGTGGACCGCATCGTCCCGGCGCAGCCGGAGGGTGCGGGGGTGGATGTCACGGTGGAGCCGTTCTTCGAGTGGGCCATCGAACTGCCGCCCTTCGGCGGGCATCCGCCCGCCATCCCGGGGGCGCACTTCGTGGACGACCTCGCGCCCTACATCGAGCGCAAGCTCTTCACCGTCAACACCGGTCACGCGGCGACGGCGTACTTCGGGGCGATCGCGGGGATCGAGCAGATCTCGGACGCTCTCGCCGACCCGGCGATCGAGGCGCGGGTGGCCGCCGCGCTCGAGGAGACCTCCGCGCTGCTGACCCGGAAGCACGGGCTGGATGCCGCGGAGCTGGCCGAGTACCGTGCGACGATCCTGGAGCGCTTCCGCAACCCCGCGCTCGCCGACACCGTGTGGCGGGTGGGGCGTCAGCCGCTTCGCAAGCTGTCCCGTCACGAGCGGTTCGTGGGGCCGGCGGCGGATGCGGCGGAGCTCGGCCTGCCGGTGGACGCGCTCGTCGCCGCGATCGGCGCGGCGCTGGCATTCGACGACCCGGGCGATGCCCAGTCCGTCGAGCTGCAGCAGCTGCTGCGGACGACGGAGGCCGCCGAGCTGACCGGCATCGTGACCGGGCTTCCCGACGGGCATCCGCTGTTCGCCCGCGTGCGAGACCAGGTGGCGGACCGCCAGGCCGTCCTGGCCGGCTGACCCGCCCGCACGAGCCTCCGGCCGATTTCCGGCCGGAGGCTCGTGTGCTACAACGGGGCCATGAGCGGCAAGCGGAGGATGGGCCTCGTCTCGGCGCTGCTCGCCGTCGCCGCGGCCGTCGTGCTCAGCATCCTGCCCGTGTACGACGGCGAGGAGAGCACGGGCTCGTCCGCCGGCGCCGCCACCGCCGCGCACACCTCCCAGACGGTGCTGCAGGT
>NZ_DATEJS010000356.1:0-11537 GCF_035277845.1 Microbacterium sp. | reverse complement strand
TCATCGAGTGGCTGGAGAGCCTCGGCGTCCGCCGCGTCGACGACTGATCCGAAGGTCCGACCACCCGAATCCGCCCGGTGCGGGCAGTGCGGCACGGATCGCGTCGTCGTCGAACGGCAGGCGCGGCCGGAGCTCCGCCGGCAGTTCGCCCGCGGGTGGAGCGGCATCGGTGACGCCTTCGGCCAGCATCCGCGCCTGCGCCGTCGACAGCAGCGGCACCGTCATGGTCCACTCCGCCACCTGCGCGAGGACACGGTTGAAGAGGAGCGGTGCCGGCACGACGACCACACGGCGGCTGACGACGCGGGCAACGCGCCGCACGGCATCGGTCAGCAGCAGGGTCTCCGCGCCCCGGACGGCGACGGTCTGCAACGGCAGCGCCCCGTCGATGGCGGCGACGAGCACGTCGACGAGTTCCGCGACGGGCACCGGGCTGATGCTCTTCTCGCGCAGCCCGACGGCGGCGAAGACCGGGATCGTCTGCACGGTGTGGCTGAGGTGGTCGACGAGGTGGTCGCCGCGGCCGTAGATCATGCCGGCCTTGAGGATCGAGTAGTCGAGGCCTGAGGAGCGCACCATCTGCTCGGCCGCCCACTTCGACTCGTGGTACGGCGAACCGCAGTCCGGGCGGGCGCGGAGGAAGCTCAGCATGACGATCCTCGGCACCCCCGCCCGCCGCGCGGCCTCGACGACGGCGGCCGTGCCGCGCACGTGCACCCGGTCATAGGTCTGGTCGCCGATCTCCCGGTTGATGCCCGCGCAGTGGGCGACGACGTCGCGCCCGGTGAAGGCCGCGGTCAGCGCGTCGACGTCGTCGACGTCGGTCCCCGTCCGGCGGGACGCGACCACCACATCCGCCGGATCGAACCGCTCGGCGAGGTGGCGGCCGACGAAGCCGGTCCCGCCGGTGATCGCGACCCTCATCGGCGCCGCCTCGAGCAAAAAGTGAACATGTTCAATAATTGCACGGATCGAGCACGCACGGAACCGACGCCCGCGAAAGAACGCCGGCCCGCCCGGGAGGGCGGACCGGCGGACGGCTCGGGAAGCGGACTCAGACCGTCTCGGCATCCTTCGTGCTCGGCGGGGCCGGGATCGGTTCGATCTTCCCCATCAGCAGCAGGTAGCTGGCGAGGCCGCCGACCAGCGCGATGGCGCCGATGATGAAGGCCCACTGGAAGCTGCCGGTGACGTCGACGATGAACCCGGTGAGGATCGGGGCAACGACGCCGGCGAGCAGGTTCACGCAGTTCATGATGGCCGCGACCGAGCCTGCCGCGCCGGAGGGGGCGATCAGGGCGGGCAGCGAGTTGCTCGTGACGTAGACCAGCGCGATGCCCGCGCTGCCGACGGCGATGAACGTGATCGCGATGACGGTGTTGCTGGTCAGCGCGGCCCCGGCGGTGAGGAGGGCGACGAGCATGCCGACGACGATGACGGTCTTGCGCACCTTGTCGCCGTTCGCGCCGCGGCCGATGACCCGGTCGACCCAGAACCCGCCGATGAACAGCTCGGACAGGAACATCGCGAGGGCCGGGATGGCGGCGTACAGACCGCTGCCGAGCACGCTCTGGTGCTGAGAGGTCTGCAGGTAGCCCGGCAGCCATGTCAGCAGCATCCACAGCACATATCCGGCACCGGCGAGGCCGAGCGAGAGGCCCCAGAGCTTGCGCTGCTTGAGCAGGTAGCCGAGCATGCGCACCGGCTGGTCGTCGTGCGGCTGCTCGACGCTCGCGCCGCCGGCGATGATGTAGTCGAGCTCGCCCTCGCTGAGACGCTTGCGGGCGAACTTCTCACGCGGGCCGTGGTACCAGACGAGGAATGCGAGCAGGAACAGCACCGACAGCACGGCCTGCACCCAGAACGCCTCGCGCCAGCCCCACGCCTGCACGACGAACGCGACGATCGGCAGGCCGATGACGTTCGCGAGGCGCGTACCGGAGTCGAAGATCGCGGTGCAGAGGCCGCGCTCGTGCCGGGGGAACCAGATGCCGGTCGCCTTCATGGCGCCGGGGAAGGCGGGGGCCTCGGCGACGCCGAGGAAGATGCGGGCGAGGATGATCATCCACGCGCCGGTGGCGATCGCCGTCAGCACCGAGGCGACGGTCCAGAGGATGGCGCCGGCCGCCCAGATCTTCTTCACGCCGAAGCGGTCAAGCAGAGCGCCCGAGGGGATCTGCATGATCGCGTACGACCACAGGAATGCCGACGAGATGATTCCGAAGTCGGTCGCCGTCATGTGGAACTCGTGCGAGAGCGGCGTCTGCACGACCGAGATGGACAGGCGGTCCATGTAATTGATGAGGATGCCGACGCCCATCAGGATGGCGATTCCCCAGCGCTTCTTGCCCCTCGGTTTGGCGAGGATCTGTGGCACAGCGACCGTTGACGGAATTGCTGCTTCGGACACGTGGTACTCCTTCGTACGCGACGCCGGGCTCAGAATCGGCGTGCTTTCGGATGGCAGCCGGAACGCGGGCTCGGAAAGCCCGCGGGGCGTCTGCCGGTGGCTCGGTCTCGGCGGAACGGTCAGTGATTCCAGAGCGCTGCTGGGAGCGTGAAGGGGGCTCGTTCCCGGAGGGAGCAGCCGGCATCCTCACGATCGTTCACTGATCGAGATCCGCGTCGTCCGAACGCGATTCGTGTGGTTGTGAGTGGTGTCGAAGGCGGGGAATCCTGACATCGGGATCGCCGGTGGTGAGATCTCGTCGTCTTCGGCTCTGAAAATCACCGTAACACATATCCGCGAAGTGAGAAAGGAATTTCACGAAGTGGAATATTTGGTATTCCAAATTCGTGATCCGCGGCTACTGCGCCGGACCTTCCGCCCGCTCGCCGGGGGGAGTTGAATGGGCGTCATGGGTGACCGGGAGGACTTCCTCGAGTGGTTCGACACGACGTGGCGGGCGGCCGAGGACGCCCTTCACGACGGCGATGCGGGACCGCGGTTCGAGACGTGGTCCGACCGGGCCCCGGTGACGCTCTTCGGTGCGTGGCTCACCGCGACCGACCCCGATGCGGTGCACGAGGCCTTCCGGAAGCTGGGCGCAGGGTTCTCGGACGCGGCATCCGCCGAGATCGAGCTCATCGCCGCCGACGTGAGCGGCGACTTGGCGTACACGGTGCAGCGGGAGATCACGTCGGCGACCGTGAACGGTCAGCCGCGCTCGTATGCGCTGCGGGTGACACAGGTGTATCGCCGCGAAGGCGGCCGCTGGAAGGTGGTGCACCGTCATGGCGATGAAGAGCCGGATGCGGATCGGCGTCCCGTCTGAGGGGGCGCCGATCCGCGTTCCGAGAGGACCTCGGCGCTACCGCGCCGGAGCGATCGAGAACGAGTAGACGTCCGTCGGGTCGGCGGCGTCGCCGTCGTTCACGAACGTCGGGGTCGCGATGAACGTCGTGCCCGCGGCGGTGAAGCCCTCGTACTCGCCGAGGAAGTAGCCGCCGTCATAGGGCGCCCCGCGCAGGTCGAACGGCTTCGGGGTGAGTACGCGTCGTCCGGTCCACGTCGTGCCGCGGTCGTTCGAGACCGCGAACCGATACGTCGTGGCGAGCGGTGTGGATGCCGTGGTGCCGGGGGCGATCTCGTAGTAGGCGACGCCGACCTGGCCGGCGGAGTTCACCGCGACCGACGGGGCGAACGCCGATGAGCCCGGCGCGGAGACCAGCGCCGGCTCGCTCCACGTGCGCCCGCCGTCGGCGGACGCCGCGAACGCGATCTGCTCGGTGGTGCCGCCCGAGAACCGGGAGTCTCCCCACACGGCGTAGACATTCGCGGTGCCCGGTCTGGCATCCACCGCGATGTGCGTGAAGTTGTCGCCCACGCGCACCGGCTTGCCGGTTCCGGGATCGACGACGCCGCTGATCTCGTTGGTCACGAGGGTGGTGGCCTTCGACCAGGTGGCGCCGTGATCGCTGGAGTGGACCGCCATGATGGCGTCGTGCCGCGGAGCGCCGGGGCTGAAGTCGGAGTCCATCGGTGTGAGGTTGAAGACGTCGATCAGCTCGCCGGAGGGCAGTTCGATGATCTGGTTCGCCGAGGTCTCCATGCCGAGGGGCGCCTGGTAGATCGGGCGAGCTGTCGACCACGTGCGCCCGCCGTCGATGGTGCGGCTGTAGTACGCCGCGCCGGTGGCGGCGTCACTCGGCGAGACGATCGCCCGGGCATAGACGAAATAGGCGTTGCCGGGCAGGATGCGGTCGGCCGTCACGGCGCCGCGGTCGTCGATCACGCCGCTGATGTTCTCCCGCACGATCGTCGACGGTGCGTTCCAGGTGCGGCCGCCGTTGTCGGACGTCGAGACGAATTCGGCGGTGTCCCAGTCGGTGTCGTTGTACGAGACGCTGGCGAAGTACGCGCGACCGGACGGGGCGAAATCGATCCACGGGTCGGTGGTCTTCTGGAAGTCACCGCCGTTCGCCGCGGTGCCGCCCTCGCAGTTCGCGAAGGTCGGCTGCTGCGACAGAGGCGGCACCTGCCACGTGCGGCCGCCGTTCGCCGACACGGATGCCAGCACCCCGTTCGCACCGTCGTTCACGAACCGGTCCTGCTGGTACACGCTCACCACATTGCGCGGATTGCGCGGGTTCACGGCGACGTACGGTTCGACCTCGGTGTTCAGGCTCGGCAGGACGGCAGGGTTCGGCGTGCTGCAGCTCGCGGTGAACGGAGTCTGGGCTGAGACCCGGGAGGGGCCCGGTGAGCCGGGTCTGTCGGCTGCGGCGGCGCCCGTCGCGGTCGCCAGGGCCGGCAGGACGGCGGCGATGCCGACTGCGGCGATGGTGCGGACGACACGGCTTCGTGACCTGGGCATGTGGACCTCCGTGGGGGTGGGAATGGTTCCGACTCTCGCTGGTATACCATCCGCGAGCCTGGGCGACAAGGGTCTCAGCGTGCCGGAAGCGCGGGGCCGAGGTCGTGAGGATCCCGTTAGGACGCCGCGGGGCGACGGCGGCCGGGCTCTAGGCTTCGTCTGTGAACAGCCCTGCACGCACCGCCCGCAGCCCGCTCCGGCTCGCCCTCATCGTCGGCGCGCTCGGGGTGGTGTTCGGCGACATCGGCACGAGCCCGATCTACACCCTGCAGACCGTCTTCAACCCGAATGACCCGCACCCGGTGCCGCTGACGACCGACAACCTGTACGGCGTCATCTCGCTCATCGTCTGGTCGATCGTGCTCATCGTCACGGTCACGTACGTGCTGCTGGCGATGCGGATGGACAACGACGGCGAGGGCGGCATCATGGCGCTGCTGACCCTGCTGCGGCGGTGGACGCCGGGCGGCCGCACCCGCACCGTCGCCCTGCTCTCCGCGCTCGCGGTGCTCGGCGCGGCGCTCTTCCTCGGCGACAGCATGATCACGCCGGCGATCTCGGTGCTGTCCGCCATCGAAGGCCTCAAGGTCATCAACCCGAACCTCGGTGAGCTGGTGGTGCCGGCGACGGCCGTCATCCTGCTCATCCTGTTCCTGCTGCAGCGGTTCGGCAGCACGGTGGTCGGGCGGCTGTTCGGCCCCGTCATGGTGCTGTGGTTCCTCGTGGTGGCGGTGCTCGGCATCGGCGGCATCGCGCACGATCCCCGCATCCTGCTCGCGCTGCTGCCGACCTACGCCATCGGGTTCTTCGTCGGGCACTTCCAGATCGCGTTCTTCGCGCTCGCCGCCGTCGTGCTCGCGGTCACCGGGGCCGAGGCGCTGTATGCCGACATGGGCCACTTCGGCCGGCGCCCCATCTCGCTGGCGTGGCTGTTCATCGTCTTCCCCGCGTGCGGGATCAGCTATCTCGGCCAGGGCGCCCTGGTGCTGCAGGACCACGCGAACATCTCCGCGCCGTTCTTCCTGCTCGCCCCGGGCTGGGGCCGGATCGCGCTCGTGGTGCTCGCCACCGCGGCCACGGTGATCGCGTCGCAGGCCGTGATCTCCGGGGCGTTCTCGGTCGCCAGCCAGGCGGCCGGCCTGGGATACCTGCCCCGGCTGCGCGTGGCGCACACGTCGTCGTCGACGCACGGCCAGATCTACGTGCCGTGGATCAACTGGCTGCTGATGGTGTCGGTGCTCACGCTCGTGTTCACGTTCCGCAGCTCGGCCTCCCTCGCGTTCGCGTACGGGATGGCGGTCACGGGCACCATCATGATCACCACGGTCCTGTTCTTCTACTTGGCACGCCATCGCTGGACGACGCCCGGCTGGCTGCTGTGGGGAGGCGCCGTCGTGCTGGGGGCGGTCGACCTGCTGTTCGTCGCCGTCAACCTCACCAAGTTCGTGCACGGCGCCTGGCTGCCGCTGGCGATCGGCGTGATCGCGTTCACCGTCATGACCACGTGGCAGCGCGGACGCCAGCTGATCACCGCGCGCCGTACGAAGGCCGAAGGATCGCTGGTCGACTTCGTGCAGAACCTGCGCATCACTCCGGACCTCGTCGACCGCGTGCCCGGAACGGCGATCTTCCTCAACCCCGGAAGCGCGACCACCCCGCTCGCGCTGCGCGCGAACGTCGAGCACAACCACGTGCGTCACGAGCGGGTCATCATCCTCTCCGTCGAGATCGACACTGTGCCGCGCCTGCCCGAGTCGGAGCGCTTCACCGTGGACGACCTCGGCGACCCGACCGACGGCATCACCCACGTCACCGCCCGGTTCGGCTACACCGAGACCCCGGATGTGCCGCGCACCCTGGCGACGCTGTCTCCCGAGCAGACCGAAGGGCCGCTCGACCTCGACAAGGCCACCTATTTCCTGTCGAAGATCGAGCTTCGCGAGGGGAACGCGCCCGAGATGGCGCGCTGGCGCAAGCGGCTGTTCCTGGCGGCATCCCACATCACGTCGGATGCCAGCAACCACTTCGGCCTGCCGCGCGACCGCGTCATCGTGATGGGGTCGCAGATCGAGCTCTGAACTCAGGCGCGCACGAGCTCGGCGGGCAGCAGGGCGGACGTGCGCGCGTGCGCGTCATCGATGACCCGCTCGGGCGGCACGGTCACGGTGGCGGCGAGCCTCGCCGAACGGCCGCCCGAGCGGGTCGCCTGTCGTCAGGGCGCGACTTGGAGCTGCGCCGTGCCCAGGTTGGCGGTGATGGAGGGCGGGAACGGCAGGGTCAGGTAGGTCCCCACCTTGCCGCTGTAGTGGCCGAACGTGTCCGGCACGGTGATCGTGGTCGGGAAGCCGCCGAGGCCGTTCAGGATGACGCCGTCGATCGTGATCCAGCCGTTGCTGTCGGACCACGTCACCTCGCCGCTGTCGCGGGCGGCGCCGGTCGGACCGCCGTGGCCGCAGTCGGCTCCCTGGTAGTCGCCGGTGTGATCGCTGCTCAGCTCGATCCACAGCCAGGCACCGCCGCCGGTGCCGCCGAGCAGCTTCGCGGACTGTCCGTTGAGATTGGCGGAGAGCTCGATCTGGTAGACCGACGAGTTGCCGTAGTCGGCGAACGCAGCGGCCGGGGCCGCGATCGCCCCCGCAGCGGCGAGCACCGCGGCGCCGAGGAAGGCCAGTGGCCGCCGTGCGGCCGGATAAGTGCGTTGCGCACCCATGATGAATCCCTTCGGGTGAGGATGTGGGTGGTCGCCGGCGCTGGGCCGTCGCCCGCCGCGATCGGGTGCGCGGTGCGATGGCGCGGCGCCGGAGGGTGATGGTCACCGGGCAGGTCTGCCTCCCTCCGCCCCGGGACGCGGTCGGCGCGACGATGCGGCACGCCCGTCGGGCGATCGCTCCATGTCTGCGCTCCCGGCCCCAAACCGGACTGCCGATCGGTCGCTTTCCCCAGGAGCCGTCGGCGCCGCATGCCCGCATCCGCCCGCCCGCGGGCTGACGGTCATCGCGGTTTCAGCGTTCCCCACGCTGAACGAGGCGGCCCCACCGTGCCCCAGAGCTTCGTTCGCCCCCACGGATGACCCGGTCGCCTGCACAGTATCCTGCCACCCGCCGCGCGCCTGTCAATGGTTCCGTTCGGGTCGGGTCGGTACGTCAGCGGGAGCGGCGCGAGTCCCCGCGGCGCAGCCAGAGCAGCAGCAGCACGAGTGGGATCACGAGACCACCGATGCCGTAGACGACGAACGGCCAGAAACCGCCGATGTGATCGACGAGCCAGGAGAAGTTCTGGCCGAAGAACCCGGTGATGAACGTCAGCGGCAGGAACACCGTCGCCAGCACGGTGAGGCGTTCCATGGTCGCGTTCTGTCGCACGCCGACCCGCGTCTGCTCGACGGAGATCACCGAGAGATTCGCCTCGAGCACCGTGCCGAGCAGGTCCCGCTGCGCGGCGACCTCCTCGTTGATCAGGGTCAGGTGGTCGTGGACGTCGCGAAGGTAGGGCTGCAGCACCGGCTCGGCCGCCGTGCGCTCGACCGTGGAGACCACGTTCAGCAGCGGATGCACCGCGCGATAGAAGTCGGTGGCCTCCCGGCGCAGCGAATAGATCCGCTCGGTCGGCGCGGCGCTGCCCGAGAACACGGTCGCCTCGATCTCGTCGATGTCGTGCTCCAGCCCGGCGACGACGGGCGTGTAGCCGTCGACCACCTGGTCGAGGATCGCCCACAGCACCCCGGTGGTGCCGGTGGCGAGCAGTTCGGGCCGCTGTTCGAGCCGCAGCCGAGCGCCGTGCAGCTCGCTGGCGACCCCCTGCCGCACCGTGATCACGAACTTGGGTGCGAGGAACACGCTGATCTCGCCGAACTCGACCTCTTCGGCAGCGTCGTCGTAGCGCGCGGTGCGGAGGATGACGAGCCGCACGCCCTCGTCGTAGGTCTCGACCTTGGGACGCATGTGGAACGTCTGCGCATCCTCGACCGCCAGCTCATGCAGCTCGAAGGTCTTGCGCACCAGGGTCAGCTCGTGGGCCTCCGGCTCGAACAGACCGAGCCACACGAACCCCTCGGTCTCGCAGAGGGCCGCGGCCTCGTCGAGCTGCAGCGGTCCCTCACCCTGCCGTCGGCCGTCCACGTAGTGCGCGCAATCGACGATCATCGGGTCCTCCGGGGTGGGCGTTCGACCTGCCGCCTGACGCCGTGCCGCGTGGGCCCCGGCCGACATCGCCATGCTAGGACGGTCGACGGCCGTGGTCCACCGCACACACGTGCGGCGCGCGGCGTGCGGTCGGGGATGCGCCGGGGCGGTATCAGCCCGGCGCGGATGCCGCTCTCTCAGGCAAAGACCCGAGAGAGGATCCCCCCGATGTCCACGAACACCGCCCTCCCGCTCCGCCGCCGGACACGACTCGCCGCTGCGGCGGCCGCGATCGTCCTCGCCGCGGGCGGCATCCTGACCGCCTCCGCCCTCCCCGCGCACGCCACGACGCCGGCCTGCACGAACTCGGCTCTGGCCGTGACGCCCACCTTCACGCAGGGCGCCGCGGGCCACAGCTACATGTCGGTCATCTACCGGAACGCCACGCACTCGGCGTGCACCCTGCGCGGCTACGCCGTCATCGCCGCGGTGAACAGCACCGGGCACGTGATCGCGCACGCCGGGCACGCGACGGGCTACACGGTGACGACCGTCATCGTGCCCGCCGGGGGATACGCCTCATCGGCCGTGTCCTGGATGAACTTCAACCCGGTCACGAGCGGGCCGTGCACGTGGTCGCACTCGATCGACATCACGCCGCCGAACACCACCCTCGTCGTGCCGCGTCCGGTCTCGGTGAGCGTGTGCGACCTGCTCGTGCGCCCGGTCGTGGCCGGGGTGCCCTCCTACCCGGGCTACGCGCCCGCGCAACTCGCGTGGATCCGCGGGTCGCACGCGATCTCGGCGAACCAGGGCCTGTACTGGCAGGCGGCGATCAACGCGCTGCAGGCCGGCAGCGCCACCGGGTGGGCCCCGCAGATCGCGGAGCTCCACCAGCTGATCTCGCTGCCGGACGCCATGCAGACGCCCACCCAGCACGCCGAATGGCTGGCCGACGTGCACAGCCTCGACACGTTCTTCGTGACGCCGGGGCTGTACCTGTAGCTCCGGCGACGCATCGCCCGACCGAGCCGCCGTCCGTCAGGACCGCGGCTCGGTCGAGCGCACCCAGACCCGGTCGTTCTCGACCTTGACGTCCCACACCGGCTCCGGCGCGGACGCGGGCCCGCGCACGACGCTTCCGTCGGCGAGATCGAACCGGCTGCCGTGCCACGGACACGTGACGCATCCGTCGTCGATCGTGCCCTCGTCGAGCGGGCCGCCCGCATGCGTGCAGGTGGCCGACAGGGCGCGGACGGCGCCGCCGGTGCGCACGAGCATGACCGGGACTCCGGATGCCTCGACCCGGATGGGCTTCGCTTCCTGGAGGTCGGCATCGGCGGCGACATCCGTCCACTCCGTCACGTCGTCCTGGAACGCGGTGTGGTTCACTCCGATCCCGCGCCGCAACGTGAGGTGGCCGCCGAGGTAGGCGGCGCCGACGGTGATGCCGAGCGCGAGCAGGCTGAGCGTCGCGCCGGCGCCGCGGTGGCCGCGGCGGCGCAGCATCCACGACGTGCCCTGCAGCACCGTGGCGGTGAAGTTGCCGGCCCAGTGGATCAGTCCGGCGCGTTGTGCCGGTCCGTGCGTGTCCGACCAGTCGGATGCGCCGGCGGCCGCGGTCGGAGCGGCGGCGAGCACGCCGATGCCCACGAGGCGGCGGGCCGCGGCGGCACCCTGCTCGCCGCCGGCCAGGTCCACGACGGTGGCGCTCACCCACGCGCCGATCGGCAGATCGGTCAGCACCGGATGCAGCGAATGCCCGAGCCAGGTGCCGGAGAGCACGTTCTTCACGGCTGGGTTGCCGGTCAGCTTCTTGACCACGGTCTGCAGCGGTGCCGAGACCCGATCAAGGCTGTCGGCCTGCTCGACGGTGCTGACGGCGTTCTGGGCGAGTTCGTTCAGTCGTCCCATGATGCCCCTTCCCTCTCCCCGGCAGGCTACGCCGGGTGCCACCCGAGCACAGGGGGCCTTGCGGACTGCGCGGATTCGTGAATCCGATTCCCGCTCGGCTCCGAATCCCTCCTGAGCGGCATCCGCCGCAGAACGAAGGAGGAAGCCATGCGTACGTCCCCCAACCGCCTCGTCGCCGTGATCTTCGGTGCCGTCTACCTCGTCGTGGGCCTCGTCGGGTTCGCCGTGACCGGCGGCGTCTCGTTCCTCGCCACGAACGGCGGGATGCTGCTGGGCATCTTCATGGTCAACCCGCTGCACAACGTGGCGCACCTGCTGATCGGCGCCGCGCTCGTGATCGCCGGGTTCGTCTCGACGCGGGCGGCGAAGACGACCAACACGGTGATCGGCGCGGCCTACCTGCTGCTCGGCATCGCCGGGTTCTTCCTGGTGGGCACGGCGGCGAACATCCTCGCGCTGAACACGTTCGACCAGTTCCTGCACCTCGCGAGCGCGATCCTGCTGCTGGCGTTCGGCCTCGGCGTCGAGCGCAGCGGGTCCCGACTCGCGATGCAGTGACGAGATGGGCGCGCTGGCGCGCACCTGGCCGGCGCTGTTCGCCTGGGGCGCCGGCCTGCTCAACCTCGCCCTCGCGGGTTCCATCGGCGCCGGGCGACGCGACGGGGCGTCCGTCGTCGTCCTGGCG
>NZ_DATEJS010000355.1:0-3193 GCF_035277845.1 Microbacterium sp. | reverse complement strand
GGTCGCGGGGTGGGTGTCGACATCGTGCGCACCGCGGACCGGGTGCACCAGGAGGCGCTCGAGGCGGCTCTCGCCGCCGGGGCCCGGGTCGTCGACCTCGACGAGGCGGTGGCGGGCGGCCACGATCTGGTGCTCGACGGCATGCTCGGGATCGGCGCGCGCGGCGCGCTGCGCGGACGTGCGCGGGAAGCTGCGGCCGCTCTGCTGCCGGCATCCCCGCGCGTGGTGGCCGTCGACCTGCCGAGCGGCCTCGACCCCGATGAGGGCACGTCCGACGGCGTCGTGCTGCCGGCGACGATCACCGTCACCTTCGGCGCGGCGAAGGCCGGCCTGACCCGCGCCGACGGCGTCGCCCTCAGCGGCCGCATCGTGCTCGTCGAACTCGGCCTCGCACTCCCGGCCCCCGTCGCCGAGGCCCGAGTCGCCGAGATCCGCCAGGGCTGACCTCTTCACCCGGTCCGCCCTCTTCACCCGTTCCGACCTCTTCCCCCGGTCCGCCCTCTTCACCCGGTCGTTGAGCGAGGAGCGCAGCGACGAGACGAAACGCGATTCCCCGACCTCTTCACCCGGTCCGCCCTCTTCACCCGGTCGTTGAGCGAGGAGCGCAGCGACGAGACGAAACGCGATTCCTTCGCAGCCCGACAGCCCGTCCGCCCCTCCGCCCACTCACCGGCCGGGGCCCGCGCCCCCGCCGATCACCCTCAGCGCCGGCTCGAGCGCAACCGCCCGTCCCGGGTCCTGCTGCGCCACCTCGCGCCCGAACGCGTCCGTGAGCGCGCGCAGCGAGCGGCGCAGCTCCGCGGCATCCACCCCCGTCGCGCGAGCACCCGCCATCTCGTCGAGCAGCTCCGCCGGCAGCCGGTCGATCTCCCGCGCGTGCCAGGCGTTCAGCCCGTGCCGCATCGCCGCGAGCTGCAGGGTCGTCCGCTGCAGCTCGTCGAGCATCTGCACCGCCTGCCACGTCCGGCCCCGCGCGATGGACGACCGCGCGTGGAGCGCGTACAGCCAGCCCATGCCGATCGCGGCGTCCGCGTCGGATGCCGCCGGCGGCGGTTCCGTCGGCTCGCCGGGCGTCCCGAAGAGCAGGCGGAAGCCGGGTTCGGTGGCGCGGAACTCGTCGTGCGGCCAGAACGACACGTCGACCTGAAGCGACGAGGCCAGCAGGAACACGCGGTAGCGCACCCCGCCGCGGGCGAACACGTCCATGGTGTCCGACACCTCGTCGCGTGCCCGCATCCACGCGGTCCAGTCCGCGACCGTCTGCTCCTCGTCCGCGTCCGCAGCCAGCTGCAGCACGAGGTCGATGTCCGACCAGGCATCCTCGGTGCCGCGGGCCGCCGAGCCGACGAGCGCGGCCCCCGCGATCTGCGGATCCGTCTCGGCCCGCGCGATCATCGCATCGCGCAGTCGCGTCCGGTCCTCCGGGGTGAACAGGCGCATGGCCTCGGTCAGTACTCGCCCTTGATCACGAAGAACGAGCCGCGGATGGTGCCGGCGAGCTTCGACTTCTGCCGGGCGAACTTGAACGCGGACAGCTCCTCGGGCACCGGCATCCCCTCGGAGAGCTTGAACCCGACCGCCCGCTTGCCGCCCTCGGCGAGCGTGTACATCACGTTGATCGACAGACCGGACTCGTAGAACACGTATGACATGCGGATGCCGTCCACGACGAACTCGGTCACCTCGAGGGCCGGCGAGGCGATGTGGATGTCGCGCTCCTCGGCGAGCACGCCGGTGATCCGCGCGAGCGTCTCCGCGCCCTCGTCCGCCGGAACGGTCGTGAACACGTGCTCGTACTTGTTGCGGTAGTACCGCGCCTCGTTGGCGCGCAGTCCCGCCAGCGCCTCGGCGACGGGGGAGGACTCGAGCCCTTCCGTGGACACGTTCACGAAGTCGACGACATACGGCATGCGCCCCACGCTAGCCGATCGCACGACCGCCGACGCCGGGATCACCGGGGCTGGTCGCCCGGTCGCTCGGCGGATCGGAGTGCCGCCTCGATCTCGTCGAAGGCATCCTCCGAGAACGCGACCAGCAGCACCTCGGTGACCGCCGTGCGGGTCGCGCTGATCGTCTCGATCGCGGCCGCGACGGCATCCGCAC
The DNA here is from genome assembly GCF_035277845.1 of Microbacterium sp. Lineage (GTDB taxonomy): Bacteria > Actinomycetota > Actinomycetes > Actinomycetales > Microbacteriaceae > Microbacterium. The sequence continues at coordinate 1,090 of NZ_DATEJS010000355.1, read as the reverse complement.
GCGGCCATCCGTAGATCCCCGCGCTGATGAGCGGGAAGGCGAGGGTGCGCGCGCCGAGCTCGTCGGCCACCCTGAGGCTGCGCCGGTAGCAGGAGCACAGCAGGCCGCGGTCGCGCTCACCGGCGGCGTAGTTCGGCCCGACGGTGTGGATGACCCATCGGGCGGGCAGGTCGCCCGCCGTCGTCCAGCCGGCGTTCCCGGTGGCGAGCCCGTTCGGGAAACGGGCGATGCAGTCCCGCAGCACGGCGGGGCCGCCGGCGCGGTGGATGGCGCCGTCGACGCCACCGCCCCCGCGCATGGCGGTGTTGGCGGCGTTGACGACGGCGTCGACATCCTGCCGCGTGATGTCGCCGAGCACAGCGCGGATCGAGGTCACAGCGTCAGTCTGCCACTCCCGGTCCGCGCCGTCAGGGCCGGTGGGCCATCGTCGCGGCGGCCCGATCTGGCACCGGCGCGGCGTGGGCCTCGACGGCGTTCCGGCGTGCGACGAGCGCCCGGTGGATGCGCCACGCCGCGAGCACGGCGACGATGCTGACCGCGAGGTGCAGCCCGAGGTAGACGTCCGCGAGGCCGGCGCCGAGCAGCAGGCCCGCGACGAGGGGACCGGCGGCCGAGAACGCCGTCTGCAGCGCCGACACGGTGCCGAGGGTCTGCCCGACCATGCCCTTCGGGGCGAGGGAAGCGGTGAGCGGGTTCAGCACCGGGCTGTAGATGGTCTCGCCGACGGCGAAGACGCCGTAGGTCATGACGAACATCGCCGAGGCCACGCCGCCCGGCACGACCTGCGCGGCGGTCAGCAGCAGCCACGACACGATCCAGATGGCGCCGACCGCCATCAGCAGCACGGGCGCCGACCGCTTCGCGGTGAGCCGCACCATGAGCACCTGCAGGATGACGACGACCACGCAGTTGATCGCGGCGGCGGTGCCGATGGTCGACGGGTCGGCCTTCAGCTCGGTGATGGCATAGGCCGGCAGGCCGGACTCGAACTGGGCGTAGAACCCGAGCGCCAGCGCGACGGTCACGACGGCGGTCCAGCGCATGGCCGGTTCCGCGAAGATGACGCGCAGTGCGCCCGGGCGCCGGGCCG
>NZ_DATEJS010000354.1:0-30789 GCF_035277845.1 Microbacterium sp. | reverse complement strand
CACCAGGTACGCGAACTGCCCCACATAGGCGAGGAACTCGCCCTTGCGCAGCTGCCGTGCCATCTCCACATGCGGTGCGGGCAGGTTGAGGCGGCTTTGCAGGGCGTGCTGTTCTTGGTGGTTGACGCGGAAGACGAACTTGTTCTCGATGTCTCCAACTATCGAGTACGCGAGGGAGCGTTCGAGGGAGCCTTCGTCGCCGACGGCGTCGAGGTCGCCCATCTTGTGGAGGATGACGATGTTGCTGATCCCGTAGTGGCGGGACAGTTTCAACCATTGCTGGAACATCTGCAGCGACGCCAACGACGTCATATCCCGCCACCCCTCCTCCCGGACCACGTACCGGGTGCGGTGCGCGGCACGGTCGGCGATGACCGCTTGAATCCAGGCGGTGGAGCACACCTGGGTGAGCTGCGCGGCGAGCTCGCCTCGCGCGAACAGTTCGCTGGTGTCGGTCACGACGATGGGGGCGTCCTGGTCGAACGCGACCGTCGATTCGTCTTCGAACAGCCCGGACAGGTCGCCGGTCACGAACCGGCGCAGCACGTACCGGGGTTGCACCGCACCCTCCGCGACACGTGAACCCGGGTCGACTGTCCCCCCGATCAACAACCCGAGCTGTTCATACACGCCGCGGAGGGTGGGGTGGTCCCCAGTTTCCCGGATGCAGGAGTCGAGCGCGTCATGCAGGGCGGCGTGCTCGACCGCGGTGAGCCGATTGCCGAGTGTCATCTCAATGATCGTGATCAGCGTCCCGATGCGACGTTGCTTCACCATCTGCTCGTGCTGCTCATCCGTCGCATCCGACCGCCGCGGACCCCGATCCAACGGATTCAGGCGCGCGCTCGTGCCGGCACCAAGACGGATGACCCGGCCGCCGGGGATGGCTTCAGCCAAGGCCACCCACTCGCCCTTTGGATCGGACGGGACGACCACTTGGTGGCCGAAGGCGAGGGAGCGAGTGGTGAGGGTCTTCACCGTGGCGGACTTGCCGGACCGGTACGCGCCGAGCACGAGGATGTTGGTGGAGAACGTGCCCCGCTCGGTGGCGTCTCCGTACGCCTCCCACGGGGAGAAGTGCCAGAGCGCGTCGGCGTTCAGGTCGACACCGACGATGGGGCCACGGTGGCCAAGTCCGGCGTCCGCGACGAACGGGTAGATCCCCGCGAGATGCTGACTGGTCGCCTCATGCGGCGGCACCGAAGTACGGCCCAGGTTCCAATACCCGCCCTGCTGCAGTCCCGGGCCGAACGGTCCATGCACGGCAGGCTCGGGAAGTGCCCGGTGACGGCGAGTGGAGGTGGCGGGCTTCTCGTCGCGGACGGCTTGTGCAATCTTCCGGCGCAGCTCACGGCGGTCCTTCCGGCTGGTGGCAGCGGGAGTGAAGGTGACGGTCTGCTTAGCCATGACGGTTCACTTCATCCCGAGCCCGATGGGGAGGGCGTTGACCATGAGCGCCTCGGCTTGCTGGCAGTACAGGATCTGCGCCTCCATCCCGGCCCGCGACAGCGCGTTCCGCATTCCAGCGATGGCCTGCTCGAGGCGTTCCTTGTCGGGGGCGGTGACGGTGAGGTAGCCCCCGTACCGGAACTCGCCGTGCCCGGCGACGATCTCCTCCTCCTGCTTCTCCAGCGCCTCCCAGTCGGCGGCGTCGGCGGCGGACCCGTCGGCGCCGCGCTTGGCGCGCAGCTTCTCGTTTCCGCGCCACACCTTCTTGTCATCCCGGATCCGCCGCAACGCCTTCGACACCGGCACCGGGGTTAGCACGAGGGAGAAGGTGTGCGTGATCGCCTCCCCCGTGTGCGGCATCCGGGCGAACACGACGGGGCTGATGAACCCGACGGGCGCGTCCGATCGTGGCCACTCGTGGATCCACATCGTCGTGTGGACACCTGAGTCGGTGAACACGACCCCGTTCTGATGTGCCGGTTCCTCGAGGTACATCGGTCCGATCGCGATCGGGTCCACGCCGGCCTGGTCGTCGGGACGGTTCTGGATGAACGCGGCGAACTCGGGATCGAACACGGTCCGCCCGAGTGCTGCGATGTCCCGGGTGGTCAGCCAGCGGCGCACCTTGATCCGTGCGGATTGCAGGGCGTCGGCCAGGTTGCGGGCTTCCACATAGGCGAGGGTGCGGATCGCGTCCTGCCCGCCTCCGAGCGACTTCAACTGCGAACCGAGGGCAACAAGGTCAAGAGTGAAGGTGAGATAGTTGCGGTGCGCGACGGCGAACCGCTCCGACTCATCCATCACCTCCCGGTAGTTCTCCGCAATCGGCGACGTCGCATCCAGCTCGCGATTCCGGACGACGGTGTCGAAGTGGTCCCGGGCGGGACGGATGGTGGTCGGCAGGGTGCGCTCCTGCAGGGTGATGCGTTTGATGCCCGGGCGTTGCGTGAACGAGGCCAGCACCGTTGCCCACTGCTGCGCGAGGTCATACCGGTCGTCCGTGTCGTGCATCAGAAACCCCTGGACCTCGAGCTCCGCCGTCACCGACGCAGACCTATCCTGCGGGTTATATACACACGCGATCCCGTCGACGTCCCACAGCTGGATCGACGCCCGCACCCCCGGCAGGTTCAGCGTCCCAGCGAGCTCGACACGCTCCGGCCGGAACCGGGTCTCCGTTGCCCCAGCCGCGTGACGGATCTGCTTCATCACCCATAGCCCGGCCATCTTCGGGGCGGAGATCCCGCGGATCGTCGTGAATGCCGCAGCACCCAACGGCAGATAGAGCGGTATGCCGTAGAGCAGACCGAGAGGGCCGGACCGGTTGATCGCGATCAACAGCACGAGCGCGGCGGCGGTGAGGAACCCGAGTTGCCACGGGTCCATCCCCATCACCACGCCTTGACCTGACCGACGCGGCAGCCTTACCGGACGCTCATGTGACGAGTGCGCCGTGCTCGCGGTCATGATGCGCCTCCCGCGGTTGGCGGCTTAGCGGCGGTCGTAGGTGTACTTGGACGCGTGTTGGGTGACGCCGTCGAAGTCTGCGCAGTCGGAGTGGCCGGGGAGGTCGTGGCCTGCTTGCCTGCGGGCGATTGTGCGCCACCCGGGCGAGAACTTGTCGCGGGCCTGCCCTTCGGCCCGGTGCCGCCCCCGGCGCGGGATGCCGCGATACCGGCTGGTGACGCACCGAGTCGAGACGGGATCCGCATCGCGGAACGGGCGGCGCCGGTCGAGATTCCGCGGGCTCCGGAGCCCACCCGGGATCCGATCGCATCGGCAGCGACCGCGCCGACGAAGCTGAACAGGCCGAACACCGCAAACGGGGCGAAGGCGACCAACACGAGCCCGACCAGAAGCGGCCAGGACTGTGGATCCCAGATCGTCTTCACGCCCGCGAGGCCCCGGATGATCAGGGACACGAACCCGATGGTCAGTGGGCCTGTGAGGAGCAAGACGACGACGGAGGAGAAGTAGCGGACCACCCACTGCGGGCCGATGCCGCGGAGAGGAAAGATCATCCACGCGATCGGACCGACCGCGATCAACGCGGCGAGGACTATGTTGCGGAACGCGAACACCAGCATCAGCAGGATCATCGCCAGCATCAGCATCCCATGGATGACGAATGCGAAGAAGTAGTTCGCCTGCCCACCCGCCCACATCACGCCCTGAAGGGTTGAGAACAGCCCGTCAGCCCTGCCGCGGTTCATCACGTACCAGGTCATCTCGTCGATCGAGTTCAGCAGCTTGCCGGTCAACCAGAGTGTGATCGGCACTGCCGGGACCGCGATGAAGCAGCGCACGATCGCACCCACGAGCTGCTCCCGGTCACCGGACACCACGGCGGCAGCGATCGCCCACACGAAGGCAGCGAACAACACGACGAGAACGACCCACTGCCAGAACGACCACTCTTCGGTGGCTGCGCTCCACAACACAGTGCTCGTATCGAACCGGGTGTTCGCCGCGACAACGTACATCATCCCCGTCGCCGCCAACGCCATCCCTCGACCGGCGTTCTCGAACGTCACACACACGACATCCCCCACGCTGCACCCGTACTGCACAAGAAGAGGCCGGCCCCCGGCGTTCTGGATGGCGTTCACGTGCTCGTCGAACGTCGTGCAGAGAGTTGCTTGGTGGCCCGCGTAGGCGACGTAAGAGAAGCATTGCTGAGACTTGACGGCCGACGGATCGGTCGGAGTGCACGTGATCTGCTCGTCGATCTCACGGCAGTCAACGGGGTACGCCGGTGACGACCAAGGCTGACCTGTCACCTCATCAAGCGCCGTGGTGCGGACGGAGGTAATTCCGTCAACCGTTGTGGCTTCTGCGAGCGACGGCACTGCGATGCCAAGGGCAAGCCCGGCGGCCAGTCCGATTGTCAGGAGCCGGAAGGTGCGCATCAGAAGCCGAAGTCGAAGTTGATGAACCAGGCGAACAGGCCGCTGGCGGCGCCGAGGACGGCGGCGGCGATGAAGATCCAGAGGATGTTCTCGCCGGCCCACGTGCGGACTCGGTCTGAGGCGAGTCCTCGGAAGGCGAGGGCTGCGCCGGCGATGACGAGCATGATGAATACGACGATCATCGCTCCGGCGAGGATGTACGACGCGATGACTTGGAAGCCGTGGAAGAACGGGGCTGAGAAGTCTGGCTGGATGGGGGGCATGTCGGCTGTCGGCAATGCCCAGATGGCGGTCATGATTCGCTCCTTGCTGTCGTTACTCCAGTGGAAGACCGCGAGCGGCCATAAACGGCTGCGGGTCGATCGCGCGCCCGTCGACGCGAACCTCGAAGTGCAGATGGCATCCGAACGAATTGCCGGTGTTGCCTTCGGCGCCCAATGGAGTGCCGGCGGATGTCTGCTGACCGACGTGCACGCGGAGGGATCCCCATTGCATGTGCCCGTAGAGTGTGATGAGGCCTCCGCCGTGGTCGATCATCACCGAATTCCCGTACCCCTGGTAGACGCCGGCGACACGCACGGTGCCGGGTCCGGCCGCGAAGATGGTTGCTCCGCAGCCTTGGGCCATGTCGTAGCCCTCGTGGTAGATCGAGCAGTAGCTACAACCGACGACGGGGTTGTACCCGAACCCGCGACCCTTCGTGTATCCGCCGGCGAGCGGATACCCCCACGCGCCGTGCACCGCCGGCACGTTCGAATTGCCACCTCCATTTGCAGGTGCAGCGACAGTCTGGCCCGCGACGGCGAACGGGATTGCAATAAGGGGCGTCAGCAGAAAGAAGCTGACGAGCAAACCGAGCATGATCGCCCCGGCGATGATCCGGCGGCCCGTCTTCGACTTGGCGGCCGTGCTCGCGATCATCAGTGGGGCGCCCATGTCAGGGCTCCATCGCCTGGGTGAAGTACCGCACGACCTTGCAGTCGCCAGCCCGCTGCGCGCTATCGGGCGTCGGCACGGATCCGGGGCCGCACAGCACCTGAACACTCACGCGCGCATGGTCCTCGTACGAAGTCTCGCCGCCCGAACCATCCGAGCGTGTGTACTTCAAAGTGACGTCTGCCGTTCCGATCCTCATGTCACCGGAAGGGTCTTCGGTGACAGGGACGAAGATGATCGAACCCGTAAGAGTTGTGGCGACACGGCCGTCTTCGCTGGCCAGCGACTCCCAGTCCGATTCCGGCAACACCACACCTTGTCGAAGCTCCAGCTTGGAGCGCTGCATTGCCGCCTGTTGGTCGGCCGACTTTGTGTAGCGGGTGTCCGGCGTGAACCAGGTGTCCAGGTAGGCGAGCCACTGGTCGCGGCTGCTCTTGGTGGTGTCGAAGGTTCCGGCGGCCTCCAGGGCGGCGGTGATGTAGGTGCTTGGGTCCGGTGTGATGGGCTCGGCGATCCATCCCTTCTCGATGGCGCCTGGATCGACGGCGGCGGAGTGAGAGGGCGAGGGAGCGAGGCTTCTCGACGAGGAGGCGGATCGAGTCGGATCTGGGGTGACGCGCGTCCCAATGGAGGCGATGACGATTGCGACCACACCGCCGAGAAGCACGACTGCTCCGACGATTGCCCACACCAGACCGCTCCGACGTGCCCCCTGTGAAGCCATCATTGCCGACCCTCCTGATCATTCAGGACGGCGCCTACGCACGGTCGCAACGGCTCGCGCGAAGGTCGCCGTGGCCGCATCCTACGCAGAGTCGTGGCGGCTCGAAAAGGATTCGTAAGAATATTGGGGATAACTCCCCTCGAATCTGAACCTGTGGACGACCCCGCCCCCAGCGCACAGCTGATGTTGGAGCCTACCGCGGATGAATTAGTGCCGTCTGTCGGGCATTCGGGGGACAAGATCACTTCCGAGAGAGCCACTCTCGGACGTGATCGGCCCACTGCCTTATGCATGTCTAGACGGTATAGCCGTATAGCGAATTTGTAAACTGCTAAGGCGGATAACATACTGAACCCGACGTCTGCGGGATGATGTATCCATGCCCCGACTCGCTCAACCGCTGGGGTCCGAGGATGCGCAAGAGCCCGTCACCATCCTCGGCAACCTCGTGAAAGCCTCGATCGTCCGCGCGCTACGGCAGACGCCAAACGTCACGATGGGGCCGCTGAGCGAAACGCTCGCGCTCCCGCCCACCACGCTCCAGCCGTACCTCCGTGAGCTCGAGGCCGCCAACATCGTCATCGCCGACCCGCCGATGACGGAACCGCGGCAGCGGACGCCTGTTCGGTATCGCGTGAACGACGAGGCCGTTACGGACCTATACCTTCGCCTTGGTCAGGCTATTGGCGAGATCTAATTGCGGGTGGAAACCAATAGGTACCGCTGCATTCACAATCTAGACATCGAGCCCGATCGGGAGTCGCGGACCGTATGCCGCCCTCGAGCTCCGCGACGTCTGAGCCGGCGAACTCGACCTACGGGCCCAAATCGCGTCGTCCAGATGTCCCGCGCGAGTCGCTGCAATGACCGGGGCCGCAACTTTTGGCTGCCGAAGAACCCGGGCTAGCGCCACCTGCGCCGTAGGAACGCACGGGCGGGCGCTCACTGCCTGGAGAGCCTTCACGATGTCCCCGTCCGTATCCGAGATACCAGGCACGGCCCGGGTCGGTCTCCATCCGCGTCGAGGGAGTGCCCCCACGGTCGTGTATGAAGTCCTTTCGCCAGAGTTCGAAGGCAGACTCCGAAAAGCGATCGGGTACCATCCGCATGGGCCGGGCACCCGACCGATTCAACGTGCTGGGCGCTTTAGCGTCGCTCAAGGAGCGTGACAAGATTGCCGCGCTGGTCGAGGGCGCCGTGAGCGAAGGCGCACGCCTCACGCTTGGTGGGGTGCCGTCAGAGCTTCCGCTTCTTTGTGATTCAGACGTCTCAGACGAAGCCTCGTCCATGGACGCAGATCCAGCCGGCCGTGGCAAAGGCTGGTGGTGTTGTGAGGACGAGAGTTGCCAGTTCGGCATTGGGCCCGAGACCGACTAGAGAGCACGCCGTTCCCGGGCGCGCTCGGGGGAGACGCACGCGACTACAGGGGGCTAGCCGTCACACGAGCTCTGTCACGCTCACCCTCAAGTAGCAGATCTCACCCATTGCGATGTTCAATTGGGGCTGCCGCACGGCCGCCTCAACCGCGCACCTCGACGAATCCGGAATAGTGCTCGATCGATTGCTGGCGGCCCGCGCGCCCGTGCTCCCGGGGCATCGTGACTCGCCTTCAAGTTCCCCTGCTCCCGATTTCAATGGACTGAGGGGAACTGGTCCTGGTCCATCAGATAAGCAACGGCGACGTATTCGAGATCGACCGATGCGAGATCGGTTCCGCCTGGACCTTCACCGTTGCCGTGCAGGCGGTCGGGATCCACGTTCGCTGGCCCTCCTGCCGCGAAAGCCCCATAGCGCGCCGGACACGATTCGCCCCTCGAAGACGACCGCATAGCATCCGATGTCGGCGATGCGGTCGGAATAGGCCGAAGCGAGGACGGCTTCCAGCACCAAGAGGTTTGCTGGCTTGCCTTCTCGATCGAGCCCGCATGCTCGTAGAGCTGGAGTTGCGCCCCGCCTGCGACCTGGTAACCCGTGAGCAGTCCGAGCCGAGAGAGAGTAATGGACGGCTCGGGCGGGGACCCGCGGGACATCGTTCCGAGTCGAGCGGGAACACGGGGTCGACCGGGTGTGGGCGACCTGCATCTCGAAGAACGGATTCGCAGGGTGCAACTCGTACGAACTCACGACATCGCTCGATAACCACAGGGGCGCCCCGCTGTCGGCGATCTCGTTGAACCGGTATATCCGACGCCACCGACTGTCGCCGAGGTGGCGGGGGGCCTCCTCGACGAAGTAGCCGGGCCGACCAGTGGGAGGTCCAGTTGACGAAGGTCCCAGCTGAGCGGGCTGCCCCTGGCGGGGGGGGCGATGGCTCGCGGTGCATCAGGCTTACCTGCATCCGCCAGTCCTCCCCGCGGGCCCGGACGCGCTGCTCGGCGGCCTCGACGGCGTCGCACATCTCCCGGATGCGCGGTCGCCGACGAGATGGATGTGCACGTCCACCGCCTCGGAGTTCGCCAGTTCGAGGCGGTCGACGAGCTCGGCGCTTTCGAGTGCGATCGCGCCGAGGTTCGGAGTGTCGGCGTTTCCCCACGCTGGGCGCCAGCAGGGCGCTGTTCCCACTCTTATCCTGCCGTCCAGGAACAGTCTGAGGGCGTACAGACGGATGTGCAGGCCACCGCACGCGTCTTGGAGACGGCGTACACGAAATGGGGACGGTCAGATCCGAGCGGTCGCGGAATACCAACGCCGCCTCGTAGTCGGGCTTAAACCGGTGCTCATCGCGTCGTCCCGCAACTGCTGCGGGGCTCGCCGCTTATGGCTGCTGAGAACGGGACGGCATCTGAGCACGGTACAACCCGTCTCGTTAAGGGATGAGGTGGTCCTCGGATTGGCGGTCGCCTGATTCCTGAACTGTGTGACGCGTGGGCGGCGCTATCTCCGGATTGTTCAGCTTTCGAACGGCTTAGACCTGATTCGGGGTTCTACCGACCGGCATCTTCAACGCGTTGACCCACAGCGCCGTGAGCGTGTCGGCCAGCTCGTCGATCGCTTCATCCCCCTCGTCCTCGATGACGAACGAAACGAACGCCGTTCGGCTGGCGGCGATCGAGAGAGACCGTGCCATTCGTCGTGGATTGATCGACGGGTCGGCGCGGCCGTCCTGCTGGAGGGATACGATCGTCGCGCACGTGGCTTCGATGTAGGGCTGGGCCTCGGCCTTGCGAATGCGACGGAAGCGGTCGCTCACGCTGAGAACCTCATCCTGGACGCGGAGGAGGCGGATGTTCTTCCAGACTGCTTCAAGGTAAATCCGGTGATGCTCGCGAATTGTCTCGACAGGGTCGACGTCGTTCTCGGCGAGGTAGTCAAGCGTAGGTGGATGCAATCCTTGCTGACTGAGCTCTTCGAAGACGGCGATCCATATGTCTTCCTTGTCCTCGAAGTATTGATAAAACGTGCCCAGCGCGGTGTTGGCTGTCGCGGTTACGTCGATCACCCGAGCGCCAAGATATCCGTGTTCTTCGAACACCTTACGCGCCGCCGCCACCAATGCCGCGCGCGTGGCGATTCCGCGCGCCGTGCGCGGCGTCTTGCTCTCTGTCCGGTCTGTCGGCGCGTCGCCAGACCGGACAGTGGCATCCGCCCTCGCGGCGGGTGCGGCACCTCGACCGGTACGTGCCATCGATCGACCTATCCATTCCGGACCCGTGCCCCACCAGTCGGCGTCTCGATCCGTTTCTGCGGGTCCCGGCGCCACTATATCCTCACCCTGGGATCTAGAGCGTGTCTCCTATATGGCGTAGCCAGTTGAGGATGGCGTTGATGGTCGCGCCGGCTCGGTAGGTGATTGCGAGTTTGTCGTAGCGAGTGGCGAGGCCGCGCCATTGCTTCGCGAACGCGAAGGACCGTTCGACGACGTTCCGTCCCCGGTACGCGTCCTTGTCGAGCCCGGGTGGGCGACCGCCACGGCGACCGCGGCGCTTGCGTGCGGCGATCTGGTCGCGCTTTTCCGGGATGACCGCCTTGATGCCGCGGCGACGCAACTCGGCGCGGGCCACACCGGAAGTGTAGGCGCGGTCGGCGATCACCGCGTCCGGACGGGTGCGGGGTCGGCCGGGACCGTGCCTTGGGACGTGGATCTCGGCGAGCACGCCCATCAGCATCGCGCCGTCGTTGCGCTGCCCGCCGGTCACGATCATCGCGAGCGGGCGCCCCCGCCCGTCGACGGCCTGATGGATCTTCGTCGTCAAACCACCCCGGGACCGGCCGATCCCGTGCCCAGCGGGCTCGATCTCAGCCCAGGGCAGATTCTTGTGATTCGATCCCGCCCCCTGTGTCCTGCTCCGGGCGGGTCGTGTTCGTCGCGTGCTGATGCGCACGCGCGATCGTCGCGTCCACCGACACCGCCCAGTCGATCTTCCCCGCCGCGTCCGCGTCACCAAGCACCTTCGCGAGGACCCGGTCCCAAGTCCCGTCCCCGGCGTACCGGCGGTGCCGCTTCCACACCGTCTGCCACGGCCCGAACTGCTCCCGCGGCAGATCACGCCACGGGATCCCCGTCCGATACCGGTACGCGATCCCCTCGACCACCCGCCGGTCATCACCGAACGGATGCCCGCGACGCCCCGTATTCGAAGGCAGCAACGGCTGAATCCGAGCCCACTCCTCATCCGTGAACACCCGGAACCGCGAATCAGACCTCATCACCCAACAAGACTGCCGCGAACCTCACCACCCATATGAGAGACACGCCCTAGCCATTTGGATGCCAAGTTCATCTAGCCTCGATCTTTCATCGGGCTGCTGATCGGGCTTGTTCGGCGTCGTTGCCGGGGTTGTGGTGATGATTCTGGCATGTGGGTACGACGGCGACCGCGTTGCGCTGCGGTGGCGGTTCTCCGGTCCTCGGGCTCGTGACGGTCGGCGTGGTGGCCGGGTTATCCGCCGGGCGCGGGCAGGGCGCGGAGCGCGCTGATCGCGGCGAGCATGACGGCTGCCCAGGGTGACCGTCTGGAGAGGTGCAGGGTGATGCGTCGGCCGTGCCGGGCAAGGGTCGCCGGGATCGTGAACAGCCGGTAGCGGAGCCTCTTGGGTTCCCATCTGCGTGCCTCGTGTTGCGGGTGGGCGAGGAGCCCGGCCCAGGCTGCCAGGTCGCCGGCGAGGGCGACGAGGGCGCACCAGATCCGGTTCTGGTCGAACCCCTTGAGGGGAAGGTTGCGCAGCCCGGTGTCCTTCGCCTGCCGGATGCGGTCCTCGCAACGAGCCCGGCGGCGGTGCCGCAGTTCGAGCCGCTGGAGCTGTCCGCGGCGGGTGTTGGTGGCGAACGCGGTCAGCCGGTACCCGTCGACGTCGTCGAACCGCAACTGCGCGCCGGGGTGCGGGCGTTCCCGCCGCACGATCACGCGCATGTCCTTCGGCCAGGACTCGAGGTCGAGGATCCCGGTGAACTCGGCCACGTCCGCCCCGTCGCGGGCCTGGCCATCGGCGTCGAGCGCGGGTTCCCAGAAGTCGTCGGGGACCAGCCGGTAGAGGTCCGGCGTCTCGTGCGGGAGCGTGAACCCGACCGAGTAGGACAGCCGCCGCTTCGTGAGCCAGTTCAGGAACTCGTGCGTGCCGCCGGCGGAGTCCGCGCGGATCAGCACGCCCTTCCCGGGGCGGGTGCTCCCGCCGGGGAGTTGGGCGAGCGCCGCTTTCGTGACGGTGATGTGGTCTGTCGCAGTGTTCGAGCCCGCGTTCCCGGGACGGAGCTCGACCGCGAGCATCTCCCCGGTCCCGGCCTGCCCGTGGTCGACGAACGCGCATAACGGGTGGAATCCGAACCCCTTCTTCCACGTCGGCCGGGCGTTCTCCTTCTCCGAGTGCGCGGTCAGCAGCGTCGCGTCCAGATCGATCACGACCGGCGCGTCCGGCGACGCCACCGCATCCGGGGCATGGTTGCCCGCACGCGCCCATGCCGTCGAGCGTGCGTGCTGCCGGGCGGTGCCGATCGCGGCGAGTACCCGGTCCGCGTCCGCCGCCAACGCGGTGATCGTGCGAGACACCGTCGGATCCGACGCCACTTGGCCGTAGACGCCGGGCTCTGCACGCAGCGTCGCGACATCGCTGAGCGCGTCCCCGCCGAGGGCGAGGGTGATCGCGAGATCGAGCACGATCTTGCCCGGGTCGTGGACCGCGAGCGGTTTGCGCCACCGGCCCAGCGCAGCCGACAACGCCCGATCGAGTCCCGCAGCGCGAGCCGTCTCGGTCAGCAGCACACCGCCCGCCTGCCCGATCACGGGCACGTCCGCAGTGTCAACATGAACGCGCGGGTACACGCCGGTAGTCTTCACCCTGAAGGTGCTCCTTGAACTCGGTGAACTGGTTTCTAGACAATCCCAATTCTCCCAGATCAGGAGCACTTTCCACGTCTACACGCCGCCCTGGAACCCCTCAACGATGAAAGCCCGAGGCTAGTTTGCCTCCAATAAGGATACTTGAATTCGACGTCAGGTTCGAGTAAGGTCTCGACCTGCGGCCTCGAACTCGACTTGGGCAGGTCGCAGACTCTCCGCGGGCTCATAGGTCACGCGGCGGAAGCAGAAAGGTAGCTCAACAATGGTGTTGAAATCCAGCAAAACAGCCGTGCTCGCAGCGGCGATCGCGCTAGTCGCGACAGTGACTCTCGCCGGGTGCCAAGGCGGGTCAAGTGCGGGTGCGGGCAGCGATATCGTTGTGGGGTCGGTGAACTCTCTTACAGGCGCAATCGCGTTCCCTGAGAGCTCGGCGGCGGCCAAGGCGTATTTCGACAAGGTCAACGCCAGCGGCGGCGTCAACGGGCACAAGATCGACTACCGCATCGAGGACGACAAGAATGACCCCCAGACCGCAGCCCAAGCGGCGCGCAAGCTGATCGACCAGGAAGGCGTTGTCGCAATGGCCGGCGGCGCATCCATTCTGGAGTGCTCGGCCAACTCGGCACTTTACCAGCAGCGCGGGATCCTTTCCGTCCCGGGCACGGGTGTCGACCCGTTCTGCTTCAACACCCCGAACATTGCGCCGCCGAACGGCGGCCCCATCCAGGGTCTCGCGCTGGGGCTGGAGATGGCATCGACCGACCTGAAAGCTTCCCACGTCTGCGCGATCGGTCTGAACGTACAGGCGAACGTGCCCGGGTGGGAGGCGCGCGTAAAGGACTGGGAGGCCTCGAAGGGCAAGACGATCACGCTCGAAAACTTCGGCCTGTCACCGACGCAGGACTACACGCCCGTGGTCTCGCAGGTAAAGAATGCCGGCTGCGACGCGGTCGTGTTCGTGACCAACGACGTGCAGGCGATCGCCATCGCCCAGGCGGCCAAAGCGCAGAACGCGACCGACATCGCCTTCATCGGGCTCACCAGCATCTACAACGAGAGCGTCGCGCGGGCCGTGCCCGAGGGCGTGCGCATGTACGCCGTCTCCGAGTTCCTGCCCTATCTCGGGTCTGACGCTGCCGACCTGAAGGACTGGCGCGAGACGATGAAGGCTGGCGGCGTCCCCGAGTCCTCGTTCTCGCAGGGCGGCTACCTGGCGGCCAAGATCCTCGTCTCTGCGCTGAAGACCATCAAGGGTGAGGTTACGCGTAAGTCAGTGACCGAGGCGCTACACAAGGTGACGGCGTTCAAGGATCCGCTGATGGGCAACGCCTACTCGTTCGCTCCCGCCAACGCGCACGCGCCCAACCGGTCTGCGTTCCTCGTCGAGGTGACCGGTGGCGCATGGAAGCCCGTGACCGGCGACTGGACGCGCCTCCCAGCCGGTCAAGCGACGACGAACTAGTACCGCGATGATCGGTGGAGCCATCGCTGGGCTGACGGCGGGCGGGGCATATGCCCTGCTCGGCGTCTGCCTGGTCCTCATGTATCGAATGACAGGTGTCGTGAACTTCGCGGCCGCCGCCATCGGCGCGATGGGAATGTACGTCTCCGTGCGGTTGGATGCCGCAGGACTGCCGTACGTCCTCGCCGCGCTCATCGGCGTGATCGCCTCGGCGATCCTCGGCGCGCTGTGCGGCGCCGTGATGACGCGGTGGTTCGCGGAGGCGAGCGTGGAGCGCCGATCGACCGTGGCGATCGCCATGCTGATCGGGCTCATCGCGCTCGGGACCCGCCTCTTCGGGTCTTCCCCGCAGGTGCTCCCGGAGCAGCTGCAGGGCGCGGTCCTGACCGTCGGCGGCACGGTGATCACTCAGGCGGCCGTCGTGGCGATCGCCTCGGCGGTCGGGCTCGCGGTGGCGGTGCACCTGGTGCTCGTCAAGACCACCCTCGGTCTGAGGCTGCGCGCGCTCTCGGAGCGACCGACCACCTCGGAGCTGCACGGCATCCCGGTACCGCGACTGGCGATCGGCGTGTGGGCGGCGACCGGAGCGGCGGCATCGGTCTGCCTCCTGATCGTCGCCCCCACGCGCCCGGCCGGCTTCACCGACCTGTCGCTCCTGGTCATCCTGGGCCTCGCGGCCGCGCTCATCGGCCTGTTCCGGAGCCTGGTCGCCACCGTGATCGGCGGTATCGCGCTCGGAGTCCTGGACGGGATCACGAACGACATCCCCGTCCTCTACGACTATCGCGAGGCGGTCCCCCTCGTGGTCGTCCTGATCACTCTGCTGTGGACGCAACGGAAGGCGGTGTGGGATGCGGCTCGATAGAGGCCTCAAGATCGCGGGCATGAGCGCGGCGGTCGTCATCCTGGCGATCCTGCCCATCATCCTGGACAACTACTGGCTGTTCCTCTGCAGCGCGG
Source organism: Microbacterium sp. (assembly GCF_035277845.1). Lineage (GTDB taxonomy): Bacteria > Actinomycetota > Actinomycetes > Actinomycetales > Microbacteriaceae > Microbacterium. The sequence continues at coordinate 16,074 of NZ_DATEJS010000354.1, read as the reverse complement.
CGACCATCACCGCGATCATCGCGCGGGGCGTGGGACTGGTCACCAACCAGGCCGGCATGATCACGCTCGCGCAGATGAGCTTCGTCGGGGCGGGCGCCTGGATCGCGAGCTGGCTCAACGTCGTGCTCCCCGGCGTCCCGTTCCTGCTCGTCATCCTCCTCGCCGGTGTCGCGGTGACGCCCCTCGGCGTCGCGGTCGGTCTGCCGGCACTGCGCCTGCGCGGTGTGAACCTGGGTGTGGTGACCCTGGCGTTCGCGGTCGCGATGACCGGCATCCTCACGGCGAAGGGCTTCCCCGGGCAGGACACCGGACAGATGCTGCTCACTCCGGTCTGGGCGAGCAGCCCCGGCGAGTTCTACCTCTTCACGCTGGTCACGATGCTCGTGGTCTTCGTGCTGCTCGCGATCCTCACGCGGACACGCGTGGGGGCGAGCTGGTCGGCCGTACGGCACAGCGAGCGGGCCACGGCCGCGCTTGGGGTGCACGTGCCGGTCGTGAAGCTGACCGCGTTCGCCGTCTCGGCCTTCCTCGCGGGGATGGCGGGCGCGATGCTCGCCTTCCAGCTCGGCACGGTGAGTGCGAGTGCCTTCGGGGTCGTGCCCTCGCTCGTCATCTTCGCGCTGGCGGTGTTCGTCGGGACCCAGTATCCGGCCGGAGCCCTGCTTGCCGGGGTGCTGACGGTGTTCTTCCCCGAGCTGCTGTCCCGACTCGGGATTCCCCAGGACATCGGCAACATCCTGTTCGCGCTGGGCGCGATCCAGGCGCTCGCCGCGGGTCGCTCGGTCTCGGAGGACGTCCGGCACAGGGTGCGCATGTTCATGAGGGCGAGGGGCTGGAGCACGGCGCCTAAGGTGCCGGCGCCGATCGAGCCGTCGAACGACGACCTCGTCGCCCCCGCAGAACCGGGCGAAGTGCTGCTCGCCATCAAGGACCTCACGGTCCGCTACGGCAGTGTCACGGCGCTCGACCACGTGACCTTCGACGTCCGCGGGGGGACCGTGCACGGACTGATCGGCCCCAACGGCGCGGGCAAGTCGACGCTCGTCGATGCCGTGAGCGGCTTCCTCCCGCGCTACGAGGGCGACATCCGCCTGGGGTCGCGGTCGCTCAACGGCCGTGCGCCGCACCTGCGGGTGCGCGACGGCATCCGTCGCTCCTTCCAGCAGGGCCGCGCGATCCCCGAGCTCACGGTCGGTCAGTACATCGCCCTGGCGGCCCGACGACGAGTGAGCCGCACGGAGATCGACGAGCTGACGGCGTGGCTGGGGTGCCCGGGCGCCGACAACCTGATCGAGGAGATCGACGTGGGCTCACGGCGACTCGTGGAGGTCGCGGGGGCGCTGGCTGCGAAGCCGTTGGTCGTCGTCTTGGATGAGCCCGCCGCGGGGCTGGGCGAGGATGAGTCCGCCGCTCTCGGGCGGCGTCTGAGGGAGATCCCCGGACGCTTCGGGATCGCGGTCCTCCTGATCGAGCACGACATGGATCTCGTTCTGACGGCGTGCTCCACCGTGACGGTGCTCGACTTCGGCAAGGTGATCGGCGAAGGCGCACCCGCGGAGGTTCTGGCGAGTGCCCAGGTGGTCTCCGCCTACCTCGGCGACGACACGATCGGCGGCGACACCGTCGGTGGAGAAGCCGCGAGCGAAAGTGACGGCGTCGCCCAGGCGTCGCTTCCGGCCGGGAGAGGGGCACGCCGATGAGCGGCGGATTGACGATTCGCGGTGCGAGCGTTCAGCGCGCCGGTTCGACGGTCGTCCGATCGATCGACATGGATGTGCCTGCGGGTGAGATCACCGTGCTGCTCGGCGCGAACGGCGCGGGAAAGACCACGCTGCTGGAGGCCATCTCGGGGGTGATCCCGTTCCAGGAGGGCACGGTCAGCCTGGGCGGCGAGCGGATCGACAAGCTCAGCCGCCGCCGCCGATCCCGGATGGGACTGGCGCACGTCGAGCAGGGGCGGACCGTCTTCGGCGACCTGACGGTCGAGGAGAACGTCACCGCCGTCGCGCGGAAATCCACGGCATGGCGCGACACGCTCGCACTGTTTCCCGAACTGGAGCAGCGGCGTCACGTGCGCGCCGGGATGTTGTCCGGCGGCGAGCAGCAGATGCTCACCGTGGCGCGTGCGCTGGCGACCGAGCCGACGCTCGTGATGGTCGATGAGATGTCGCTCGGGCTCGCGCCGCTCATCGTGCGGCGACTCATGCCGGTGATGCGGCAGCTCGCCGACGAGGGCGTGACCGTCCTGATGGTGGAGCAGTTCGCGGGCCTCGCGCTCGAAGTGGGCGATCGCGCCTACGTGATGCGCACCGGCGAGCTGGCGTTCGACGGCACGTGCGCCGAACTGCTCGCCCGACGGGACATGCTGCACAGCGCGTACCTCGGTTCAGACAAAGAAGGCGGAAGGAACGACATGGCCACCGACGGATCGGCGCGGCTCCCGTACCGGGATCTCTCCTCACTGCCGCACGGGATCGAGGGGTGCGCGTGGGGAACGTGGGGCCCCGACGACGAGGTCGGCGCCTTCAACGATGTGGGCCCGACCGAGGTGCTCGGCGCCGTCGCGACGGTGACCGAAGGAGCGGTCTTCGCCGTCGGGTGGGATCTGCAGCAGCCCTCGCCTGCGCTCTTCGGGCGGGAGCAGCTGGTGCACAACGTCCGCGACGACGGCTTCGGCATGGACGACAGCTACGACCGGTTCTTCCCCCAGGCCTCGAGCCAGTGGGATTCGCTCGCTCACTTCTCCCACCCCGTGCACCACTATTACGGCGGCCGCACGTCCGACCAGTTGAAGGGCGCCGGCGCCAAGAACGGGATCGACAACCTGGCCCGCCGCGGCATCGTCGGGCGATTCGTTCTCGCCGACATCGATCGGTGGAGGACGCAGCAGGGAAGACCCATCGACCACGCCGGCGGCGAGGTGATCGGGCTCGGCGACCTCATCGCGTGCCTCGACGCGCAGGGGGTGACCCTGACGAAGGGCGACATCCTTCTCGTGCGGTTCGGATGGATCGCGTGGTACGAGGCGCAGCCGATCGAGGTCAAGACGAGGCTCGCCGCTCCCGACGCGGCGTGGAGCCTCAAGGCGGCAGGACTCGAGCCCGCGCCGGCGGTGGCCGAGTGGCTCTGGGATGCCGGTGTCGTCGCCGTCGCGGCGGACAGCCCGTCGTTCGAGGCCTTCCCGTTCGATCCCCTCGGCGAGAGCCTGCACGCCCAGCTCCTCGCGCTGCTCGGGATACCGATCGGCGAGATGTGGGCGCTGGATGCTCTCGCCGCCCATTGTTCCCAGGACGGACGATACGCGGGGCTCCTCGCGTCCGCTCCTCTCAACCTTGCCGGTGGAATCGGCTCTACGGCGAATGCGGTGGCAATCAAATGACGATCTCTTCGACACTGACCGGCTCCGAGGCATCGTCCTCACACCCCCGGACGACGGCCGGCCACGCGCTGGCGCACGCCTTGCACGCCGAAGGCGTGCGGATGGTCTTCGGGATGCCGGGGGGCCACGTGCTGGACATCTACGACGGCCTCTACGACATCCCCGAGATCCAGACGGTCCTCGTGCGTCACGAGCACGCCGCCGCCGCGATGGCGGCGGGCTGGGCGCAGCTGACGGGCGAGATCGCGGTCGTGGTCGCCACGGCCGGCCCCGGGGCGACCAACCTCGTCACCGCGGTGGCCGAGGCGTACATCGGGTCCACGCCGATGGTGGTGCTGGCGGGTCGTGCCACCACCACGACGAGCCCGCGCGGTGCGAGCCAGGAAGCCTCGACCGAAGAGGTCTTCCGGCCGATCACCAAGTGGTCGGTCCGGGTGGATCGCCCTGAGCTCGTGACCCACGCCGTGCGCCGCGCCTTCGCGATCGCCCGGTCGGGCAAGCCGGGGCCGGTGTATCTCGATCTTCCCCGCGACGTGCTCGCCGAAGAGATCGACGTGGTCGACTACGAGGTGTCGGGCCGCGCACCGCGCGTCGTGCCCGACCAGGCGCTGGTCGAGGCTGCCGCGGCACATCTGCGTGCCGCGCGCCGCCCGATCGTCGTGTGCGGCGGCGGCGTCCTCGCCTCCGCCGCGTGGGAGGAAGCCGTGGCCCTCGCCGAGGCGATCGACGCACCCGTGCTCACATCGCTCTCGGGTCGGGGATCGATCGCCGACGACCACCCCCTCTCGGTCGGCGGGCTCGGCGCACACCGCAACCCCGTCTCCAAGCGGATGCTGGCCGAAGCCGACGTGGTGCTCGGGCTCGGCACCCGGTTCGAAGAGATGGAGACCAACTGGCGCGAAGGGTTCGTGCCCGCTCCCGACGCGACCTACATCCAGGTCGACATCGACCCCGCCGAGATCGGCAACAGCATCCCCGCCACGATCGGGATCGTCGGCGACCTCAAGGTCGCGGCATCCCGGATCCTCGACGCGATCACGGCGGCAGGGCCCGCGCCCGACGCGGGGGCGACGGAGCGAGCCGAACGCGCCGAACGGGCGCGCGCGGAGCTCGTGGAGTACACGCAGCAGATCGCGGAGGTCTCGGCCCGCCCGGCCACGCCGCTGCATCCGCTGACCGTGATCACGCAGGTGCGCTCGGCCTTCCCGCGCGAGACGAGCCTCGCGATCGACGTCGGCGTGCTCTCGCAGCACATGGCCGGCAGCAGCGCGTGCTTCCCCGTGTTCGAGCCGCGATCGGTCATCAGCCCGTCGAGCTTCTACGGCATGGGGTACACGACGGCCGCGGTGCCCGCGGCGAAGCTCGCCCGGCCCGACGCGCCGGCGATCTGCTTCACCGGCGACGGCTCGTTCCAGATGTCGAGTCACATCATCGCCACCGCCGCGGAGTATCGGCTCGGCGTCACCTGGATCGTACTGAACGACAATGCGCTCGGATCGATCAAAGACGTGCAGCTCTACCGCTTCAACGGTCGGGTCTCGGACACCGACTTCGCGCAGCAGCCCGATTTCGCGGCGCTCGCCCAAGCCTCCGGATGCGCCGGATTCCACGTCGAGACGGTCGCCGATCTCGAGTCCGCGCTGGTCCAGGCGCAGGAGGCGAACGGGCGCGGCATCCCCGCGGTGATCGATTGCATCGTGTCACCGGAGCGGATGCGCCAGAGCCGCGAGCACTATCCGTACTACCCGCCCGCCGCCGAAGGCGAGCTCTGACATGGCGGGGATCGTGCAGCAGGCCTTCACGGTGCAGGACCTGGATGCCAGCATCCGCGACTACGTCACTCTGCACGGGATCGGTCCGTGGTTCGTCCGCGGTCCGTTCGTGCCGACCTCGGCGACCTATCGCGGCCGCCCGACCGCGCCGCGGCTGACGCTCGCGCGCGCCTTCTCGGGAGACCTCATGATCGAGCTGGTCCAGCAGCACGACGACACGCCCTCCGTCTTCCGCGAGCAGATCGAACGGGACGGCTACGGCTTCCACCACTGGGGCTTCGTCACCGACGATTTCGACGGAGACCTCCGTCACTATGAGGACGAGGGGATGCTGGTCGCTTTCGCGGACCAGTCCTCCACGGGTGCACGGATCGCGTACGTCGACACCTCGTCCCGGCTGCCGGGCATGACGGAGCTGATCGAGTCCACCGACGTGCAGGAGCGGCTGTACGCGGCCATGAAGGACGCGGCCGTCGGCTGGACGGGCGACGATCCGGTGCGGGCGGACGGGAGCCTCGGGATCTCATGACCGGCGACCTGAATGGGAAGATCGTCATCGTCACGGGTGCGCACGGCGGGCAGGGCGACGCAGAGGCCCGCCTGATCGCCGCCCGCGGCGCGACGGTGTACGCGGCCGACATCGCGGAGCCGGAGGCTGCCGAGTCTGCCGAGGTGGACGCTGCCCCGGGATCGGTGCAGCGCGTGCGGCTCGATGTCACCTCGACGGTGTCGTGGTCGACGCTGGTCGAACGGGTCGTCGCCCGGCACGGCCGCATCGACGCGCTCGTGAACAACGCGGGGATCCCCTTCCGCGCGCGGCTCGGCGAGGTCGAGCTGGCCGACTGGGACCGCGTGCAGACGGTCAACGTGACCGGCGCGCTGATCGGCATCCAGACCGCGATGCCGCACCTGCCGCCCGGCAGCTCGATCGTCAACGTGGGCTCCGTCAGCGCGCTGACGGGGTTCCACAACGTCGCGTACACGGTGAGCAAGTGGGCACTCCGGGGTCTGTCGAAGGTGGCGAGCACCGAACTGGGTCCTCGCGGCATCCGCGTCAACGCCGTCCATCCGGGTTTCATCGAGACCCCGATGACGGCGACCTCGCCCCCGGAGTTCCGCGAGGCGAACCGGGTGCAGGTTCCGCTCGGACGCGTCGGGGTGCCCGCGGACGTGGCATCCGTCGTCGCGTTCCTCGTCTCGGACGAATCGTCGTACCTCAGCGGTGTCGACATCCCCGTCGACGGCGGCCAGACCGCCCACGGCGGAGCCCTGGCGCTCGCCCGGGCGATTTTCGGTGAGGAGTCGTGATGGATCAGTTCGAGTCGAAGGTCGCCGTGGTGACCGGCGCAGCCAGCGGGATAGGGCTCGGGTTGGTCGAGCGGTTCGTCCAGGCGGGGATGAGCGTCATGCTGTCCGACGTCGATGAGGCCGGCCTCGACCGCGAGGTGGGCCGGCTGCGGCAGGAAGGCGCCGATGTGAGCGGCTTCGTCGCCGACGTGTCGGATCATTCCCAGGTGGAGGCTCTCGGCGAGAGCGTCCTGCGCCGCTGGGGCGCACTGCACCTGGCGTGCAACAACGCCGGCGTCGACGCCGGCGCGCCGTTCACCGACATCCCCCTTTCGGTGTGGGACTGGGTCATGGGTGTCAACTTCTACGGCGTGCTGCACGGGTGCCAGGTGTTCCTCCCGCTCATCCGCGAATCGGGTGGCGGCCACATCGTGAACACGGCCTCCCTTGCCGCGCTCTCCGGGAACACGCCGACCGGCAGCCCCTACGTCACCTCCAAGTTCGCGGTCCTCGGGCTGTCCGAGAACCTCGCGCACGAGCTGCTCCAGGCGGAGGAGAACGTCGGGCTCTCGGTGCTGTGCCCGGCTTTCGTGCGCACCCGGATGCCGGAGTCCGAGCGCAATCGTCCGCCCGGGGTCGCCGACACGAGCGCCGACCCCGTCCGTCGGGCCGTCGTCGCGCACAACGCGCGCAGCGCGGAGGCGGGTCTGAGCGTCGCCGAGGTCGCCGAGACGACCCTCGATGCGATCCGCGAGGGGCGGTTCTTCGTCCTGCCGCATCGGGATGAGGCGATCGCGGCCACCGAGGCGCGGCTGCGATGGATGCGCGACAGCGTCGAGCCGTCGGTGCGCCCCGGCAGACCGACCATCCCGAAGGCGCCCGTCACGACGCAGAAGGCTGCGCGATGAACGTCGTGCGAGACGCTCGCGTCTACCGGGTCGCAGCGATCGAGGGCGACGGGATCGGCAAGGAGACCACCCCCGTCGGTGTGGCCGTCATCGACGCCGTCGCGAAGAAGCACGATTTCACCGTCGACTGGCACCACTTCGACTGGGGCTCGGACCGGTATCACACCACGGGCGCCATGATGCCGGATGACGGCGTCGAGCAGCTGAAGGCCTTCGACGCCATCTTCTTCGGGGCGGTCGGAGACCCCGCCATCCCCGACACGGTCACCCTGTGGGGGCTGCTGATCCCGCTCCGACGGGGGCTGAACCTGAGCGTGAACGTCCGGCCGGCGAGGACGTTCGACGGTGTGCCCGGGCCGCTGCGCAGTGATCTGCCCGTCGACCTCGTGATCGTGCGGGAGAACGTCGAGGGGGAGTACTCCTCCGTCGGCGGGCGAGCCTTCGAAGGCACGCCGCGCGAGATGGCGGTGCAGGAGGCGATCTTCACGCGAGAGGGGGTGAGCAGGGCCGCCGAATACGCGTGCCGGCTGGCGTCGCGACGCTCGGGGCGCCTGACCTCGGCGACGAAGTCCAACGGGATCGTGCACACGATGCCGTTCTGGGACGAGGTCGTCGCCGACGTGGCCGCGGCGCACCAGGGGGTGCAGCTGACCTCCGTCCTGGTGGATGCGCTGGCGGCGGCTCTCGTGGGCAGGCCCCACGATTTCGACGTGATCGTCGCATCCAATCTGCTCGGCGACATCCTCTCCGACCTGACCGCCGCTCTCGTGGGATCGATCGGCCTGGCCGCGAGCGCCAACATCGATCCGGACTCGGGAGGCGTCGGACTCTTCGAGCCGGTGCACGGATCCGCGCCCGACATCGCAGGCCGCGGCCTGGCCAACCCGATCGCGCAGGTGCTGGCGGGCTCGATGCTGCTCGATCACCTCGGCGAGCACGACGCCGCAGCCGACGTGGAGGCCGCCGTCCGTCACGTCCTCGCGGCGGGACCGCGGACGCGCGACATCGGCGGCCAGGGCTCCACTTCGGACGTGGCCGAAGCACTCCTCGAGCACATCGGCCGGAGCGCCGCGCACGCGGGGGAGGCCGCTCATGACTGATGCGGGCCTCTACATCGGCGGAGCATGGCGAGACACGTCGGAGCGCTTCGACGTCCGCGATCCCGCGACGGGACTGCGGGTGGGAACGGCGGCCGTCGCGAGCGAGACCGACGTCCGCGACGCCGTCGCCGCGGCTGCGTCCGCACCCCGCCTCACGGCGGCCGAGCGCGCGCGGATCCTGCGCCAGGTCGCGCGTGACGTGGAGGCGAACGTCGACGAGTTCGCGGCCCTCATCCGCGCCGAGTGCGGCAAACCGATCTCGGCCGCGCGCGGCGAAGCGGCGCGCGCAGTGGACACCCTGCTGCTCGCCGCCGAGGGTGCGCGTCATCTCGCGGGGGTGCAGGTGCCGCTGGATGCGGTGGCCGTCGGCGAAGGTCTCACGGGCTTCACGATCCGCGACCCGCGCGGCATCGTCGGGGCTATCACTCCGTTCAACTTCCCCCTCAACCTCGTGTGTCACAAGATCGCTCCCGCGCTCGCCGCGGGCTGCCCGGTCGTGCTGAAGCCGTCGGAGCGCACACCCCTCACCGCGGCCCGGCTCGTGCGGTCGTTCGAGGCCGCGGGTCTGCCCGCGGGTCTGCTGAACCTCGTCACGGGTGACCCCACCCTGATCGTCGGGATGCTGGCATCCGACGACCGCGTGGAGGTGCTGTCGTTCACCGGATCGGCGGCCGTCGGATGGGAGCTGAAGGCTCGCTCCCCCCGGAAGCATCACGTGCTGGAGCTGGGCTCCAACACCGCCATGGTCGTGATGGGGTCGGCCGACATCGGAAAGGCCGTGGCGGCGGCCGTCACGGCGGGGTTCTCGAACTCCGGCCAGGCGTGCGTGCCGCTGCAGCGGGTCTACGTCGACGGCGCGGTCTTCGAGGAGTTCACCGATCGCCTGGCCGCGGCTGCCGCGGCCGTGCCCACCGGCGACCCGGACGACCCGGCGACCGTGGTGGGTCCGCTCATCACGCGGGCCGCGGCATCCCGCATCCATTCCTGGATCACCGCGGCTGTGACGCGCGGCGGCGCCGTGCGCGCGGGCGGAGGCATCGAGGGCAACCTGCTGCAGCCCACCGTCGTCGCCGATCCGCCCGCCGACAGCGAACTGGTGTGCGAGGAGGCGTTCGGTCCGGTGATCTCGGTCACGCCGGTCGACGGGCTGGACGACGCCCTGGCACACGTCAACGCGTCGAGGTTCGGGCTCAACACCTCCATCTTCACGTCGGACATCGGCGAGGCGCTCACCTATGCGCGGCAGGCGCAGGCCGGCACCGTGCTGGTCAACGTCGCCCCCAGCTTCCGAGCCGACAACATGCCCTACGGCGGAGTGAAGGACTCCGGCCAGGGCCGCGAGGGCGTGCCCTCTGCGATCGAAGACCTCACCGTTCCGCGTCTGGTCGTCCTCGCGTCGTAGCCGACGCGTTTCCCCCACGAGCATCACCCACCCACCCCGAAGGAGTCGGATCATGTCCACCTCAGAAGTGCCGCGCCAGACCCACCTCATCGCAGGACAATGGCGTCCGTCGGCGAACGCGGCCACGTTCGAGCGCACCAATCCCTACACCGGCGACGTCGTGACGGTCGCCTCGGCGGCGGAGCGCGCGGATGTCGCCGCCGCGATCGACGCCGCGGCCGTGGCGTTCCCGGAGTGGTCCGCGGCGTCGAGCCGCTACCGTTCCGAGCTGCTGGAGGCCGCGGCGGATCTGCTGGCCGAGCGGGCGGTCGAGATCGCGGGGATCATGACCGAGGAGTGCGGGGCCACCTTCGGGTGGGGGATGTTCAACTGCCAGCTGGCCGCGGGGATGCTGCGCGCCGCGGCGGGTCTCACGGATGCCGCCGAGAAGGCCGAGGAGACGATCCCTTCGGGGGTTCCCGGTCTCGACGCGAAGGCCGTCCGCCGCCCTGCCGGCGTCGTCTCGGCGATGGCGCCGTGGAACGCCCCCGTGATCCTCGCGACGCGCGCCGTCGCGGCACCGCTCGCCTTCGGCAACACCGTCGTCCTCAAGGCATCCGAGAAGTGCCCGCGCGTGCACGCGGCGGTCGCGGCAGTCCTCCATGACGCCGGACTGCCCGCCGGCGTGATCAATTTCGTCGTGCACAGTGCGGAGGGTGCTCCCGATGTGGTCGACGAGCTGATCGCGCACCCGGCGGTGCGCCGTGTGAACTTCACGGGCTCCACCAGGGTCGGGCGCATCATCGCCGCGAAGTGCGCGGAGCACCTGAAGCCGTCCGTGCTCGAACTCGGCGGCAAGGCTCCGATGATCGTGCTCGATGACGCCGACCTCGATCTGACGGCCTCTGCGGCGACGTTCGGTGCGTTCATGAACTCCGGCCAGATCTGCATGTCGACCGAGCGCATCATCGTCGAGCCCGGGATCGCAGACGCGTTCCAGGCCAGGCTCGTGGATCGCGCGCGCGCACTCGTGACGGGCGACCCGAGCGACCAGGGCACGATGATCGGTCCCGTCGTGGACGACGCGAGCCGCCGACACGTGCTCGACCTCATCGAGGACGCCCGCTCCCAGGGTGCCGAAGTGCTCGCGGGCGGTGAGGACCTGGGGCACAACGTGCTCAGCCCGGCCGTCGTGGCGCACGTGACCCCTGAGATGCGCCTGTACAGCGAGGAGTCGTTCGGTCCGATCGTCGCACTCATCGACGCGCGCGACACCGACGATGCCGTGCGCATCGCCAACGACTCCGACTACGGACTGTCCGCGGCGATCTTCACGACCGACCACGACCGCGGACTCGCGCTCGCCGGCCGCGTGGAATCGGGGATCTGCCACATCAACGGCGCGACCGTCCACGACGAGCCGCAGATGCCCTTCGGCGGTGTCAAGGACTCGGGCTGGGGGCGCTTCGGCGGCACCGCGGCGCTCCACGAGTTCACCGACCTACGATGGGTCACCGTCCAGTCGGGTGAGCGCCACTACCCGATCTGAGCCCCCGCATCCGACACGAGGAGAACAACATGACGACGAACGACAAGGCCCTCGCCCTCAAAGCTCTGCACGAAGCGCCCGAGATCCTGCAGGTGGTGAACGTATGGGATGCGGTCTCCGCACAGGTGGTCGCCGGGCTGGAAGGGACGAAGGCGTTGGCGACGGCCGGGCACTCGATCGCCGCCAGCCTGGGATATGCCGATGGAGGCATGCCTCTGGATGTGGCGCTCTCGGCGGCGAAGATCGTGGTGGATGCGGTCGACCTGCCCGTCTCCGCCGACCTGGACGACGGCTATGCCGACCCCGCGGAAACCGTCCGCCGTGCGATCGGCCTAGGCGTCGTGGGTGCGAACGTCGAAGACCGCCTGCGCCCGTTCGATGACGCCGTCGCGCGCGTGTCCGCGATCGTGCGTGCCGCCGAGCAGGAGGGCATCGCCTTCCAGCTGAACGCGCGTACCGACGCCATCGCGCGCGCCGGCGACCGGCCGATCGACGTCAGCATCGACGATGCCATCGCGCGGGGGCGGGCGTTCCTCGACGAGGGCGCCTCCCTCGTGTTCGTGCCGGGTGCCATCCACCGCGAGGTCGTGGAGCGGCTCGTCGCGGGGCTGGGGCGCGGCACACTGTCGATCATCGGCATCCCGGGTGCGCCGCCGGCGGCCGAGTACCAGGAGCTCGGCGTCGCGCGCATCTCTTACGGTCCGCTGCCGCAGCGGGTCGCGCTTCGCGCGCTCCGCGACCTGGCCGGAGACCTCTACGGTGGCGGGGTCATCCCGACCGACACCCCCGCATTGAACTGATCGCGGAATCGTCGTGGGGCCCTCCCGATCCCACGACGGCGCCGCTGAGATGACCTAGATCTGGCACATCCCGACGCTCGGGGGGGATCGTCGAGAAGATTGAGAGCCCGTTGATGATCTTCCACAGCGAGACCGACCCGATCTTCCGTCTCAAGGGCGCCCGGAGCGCATTCGACGAGGCTCGGTCCGCCGACAAGGAACTGAAGATCTACGAGGGTACCTGGCACTGCTAGGGGGGAGCGGAGCGTGCGGCCTTCCGATATGTGTCGGACTGGCTCGTGGAGCGCCTCCGCAGGTCTTAGCGGCTAGAGACCCTCCAGAAGCGTCCGCCGCTCGCCGTCGGTGAGGGGTCCGGGGCCTTCGAGGGCGGCGCGGATACGGTCGTGCCGCCCTCGGGTGAGCCTGATCCGGGAGGCGAAGAGGATCCCCGGGATCAAGCACAGTCCCGGGCCGATCGAGAGGAGGAGGCGAATCGCCAGGAGTGAGTTCTCGCTCGGAGCTCCCTCACCGGTGTACCCGCTCGCCGACAGGATGATCCCCGCCGCCCAGACGACGACCGCAGCGAAGCCCGTCTGAGCCAGCGCGGCCATCCCGTACATGGCGCCCTCTTGCCTGCGGCCGGATCGGAGCTGCTCGACATCGGTCACGTCGGCGAGCAGCGACCAGCCGGTCACCGCGACAGCCATGCTTCCTGCCGAACTGCCCAGCAGGGCTACCCAGAACACGACGTCATCGCCCTGGGACGGGATCAGGAAGAGCACCTGTACGATCGCCCAGCTGATCGTGAAGACGAGGTAGGTGGCGACTTTGCCGATGCGACGACTGAGGATGCCGACGAGTGGGAGCCACGCGAGCCCCGCCGCGAACCAGGCGAGCAGCACTACTGAGGCGTCCGATTCCGTGTAATCCATGATGTGCACCGCGTAGAAGACGGCGATCGTGCCGATGAGGCTCAGCGGCGCCCATCCGAAGACATACGCGCCCATCAGCAAGCGGAACGTTCTCGATCGCAGCAGAAGCGCAGCATCCCGCAGCCTCGTACTCACCGGAACCGACACCGCCATCGTGGGTGCGCGACTCGTGATCCAGGTGACGAGGATGCCGGCTCCGGCGAATGCGGCCAGGATCGCGCCGGCGATCGACCAGGCCGCGTCAGCGCTCCCCGTCATGCTGGTGAGCGGCTCGAGCAGCGCGAGTGGAAGCGTCGCTCCGAGCAAGGCGCCGAGCTGAGAGAAGACGGTGCGCACCGTGCTCAGGCTCGTGCGCTCGTCGTAGTCGGCGGTCAACTCCGCGCCCATCGCGCTGTACGGGACGTAGAAGGCGCTCAGTGAGGTGAACCACACCACGACGACCGCGGCATAGTAGAGCGCTCCCGCAGTGTCCGTCGCTCCGATGTCGGTGAAGAGAAGCCAGGAGGCGATCATGTAGGGCGCCAACGAGAAGATGAGGAACGGTCGACGGCGCCCCATCCTGCTGGTCGTGCGGTCGGAGATCATTCCGACGAACGGCTGGAGAACGGTGTTCCACAGCGTGCCCACGAGCACGACCGTGCCGGCGAAGGCCGCTGACATGTGCACCGTGTCGGTCATGAAGTAGACGAAGAGACTGGTGAACGCCGTCCACACGACGGCGTTGGCCCACTCCCCACCGCCGTACCCCCAGCGGATGCTGCGGCTGAGCCTGATGCGGTGAGGGTCGGAACTCGGGTGCGGGATGGAACTCATGCGAGCCTCCTCGTCGGGAGCGCGAGGCTGCAGTGCGCCAGGTGCAGCAGCTGAAAGGAGGTGCGTGCCTGGGCGGTGGTGGCAGGCACCGGTGTGTCGTTGAGATTCAGGTCCCACCGGTCGAAGTTGCTCGACGAGATCTCGAGACCTATGCGGTGTCCGTGCGCGAAGCGGTAGCCGGTCGGCGGAAGCCGGATGACGAATGACGTCTCGGCGTCGGATCGTTCCTCCGGTCGAAGCCGTCGGATCCACTCGGTCACCAGTTGGGTGTGACCGTCGGGGAAGATGTCGACCAGGGCCGCGGTGAAGTCCGTGCTGGGTGCCGTGTACGAGACCGTCAGGTGAACCTCGGTCGCGCCGAGCACATCGATGTCGGCCGGCAGGACGGCGCCGTCGAAGCGAAGCACGTCGTCGCGGTCCTTGATCCTGCGGCGATCGCCCAGGTATCGGCTCGCCGCCCACAGATCCCTGGCCGCCCACCACCGGACCGGATCATCGGGGTCGTACGTGTATCCCAGGGTTCCTTCGCCGGCGGATGCGGCGAGGGTGCCGTCTTCCCGCAGCCACAGCACGGTCCGGTCCTCGCCGGTGGGCACGGCGGTGTCGTCGATCCAGGTGTCTGCTCCGACGATGAACGCGCTCGTTCGCGGTCGCTGGGCGCCGTTCTCCGGCCAGCCCCTCAGCACGTCCTCGGTGAACTCGAGCACTCTGTCCCAGCTTCGGGATGCCTCGGCGACGGGGATGCGTCCCACGCGGCCGTCGAAGTCGACGCTCGTCTCGTGATCCGTCGGTCCGAGGAGCAGTCTCTGGGCGCCGCCGGGACGGCGCCTCTCGAGCTCGTTCCAGGTGTGGATCGTTCCCGGCAGAAGGTTGTCGAACCACCCGCTCCAGACGAGCACCGGCACGGCGACGCCGTCGATCAGGTCGCTGAAGTCGTACTCGTCCCAGAACTCGCTCCGTTCTGGCCGGAGGGCAGCGGCCTCGAAGAGGGGAGCGGTGATTCCGCCCCTTCTCGCCATCTCCGTGACCGGGCGGGTAGTCGTGTCGAGCCGGTAGTAGTTGATGTAGTCGCGACCGGATTGGTCGCACAACCACATCCCGGTCGTCCCGAGGCAGAACGCGCCCCCTTCGTAGAGCATCGTGTGCTGGTCGAGGCCCATGTCGCCGGGAGCGATCGAGACCAGCGCGGGCGGTCGCGCCGCCGCCGCCGCCCATTGCGTGAGCGCGTAATACGACTCGCCCGTCATCGACACCCGTCCGTCGCACCACGGTTGTGCCGCGATCCACGCGATCGTGTCGAACCCATCGTCCTTCTCGTGGGCTCCCGGCTGCCACACCCCCTCGGACCCGAATCTCCCGCGTACGTCTTGAATGACGCACGCGAATCCGTGCTGCGCCCAGTACCGCCCGACCGCGGGCATGTACGTGTAGGACTCGCGGATGCCGTAGGGCATCCGGATCAGCATCACGGGCGATGCCGGCGCGCCGATCGGAAGGTAGACGTCGGTGTTCAACCTCACCCCATCGCGCATCGTCACCGTGAGATGGGAGAGCCTGCGTACCCTCCGGAACAGGATCGGATGCGCCGACTTCAGGGTCTTGAAGGGCAGCACGAAGATCCGGCTCGCCGCCAGGACGAGCTTTGTCGCAGCCCAACGGATGTCGGCCAGGAGGTGTTTCATCGAACCCCGCTTCATGGTGCGTCGCGTGTATGCGTCACGATAGGAGGGTCGCGGGACCCTGAGCAGGGGAATAATTCCGCCACCGAGAGGGGCCCTATGTCAGAGCCGGATCAGCCCACTCGACGTCCGGGACGTCCGCGCGAGATCTACCGCAGAGCGCCCGGTGTGGGCGCGCCGATCGGAACCCGGTCCGACGAGGTGCAGGCGACGACCCGGGCCATCCTCGAGGCGGGGCAGCGGCTGGTCGTCGAGCGCGGAGCACGTGCCGTCACGATCGCGGCCGTCGCCGCCGAAGCGCACGTCGACGTCTCGACCGTGACCTACCACTTCGGTTCGCGAGCCGGGCTGTTCGAAGCCATCCGCGATCACCAGTATCGTGACGATCTCGCGGAGGTGGTCGCCGAAGCACTCCGGCGCGACGACCCGCCCGCGCGTCTTGACGCCTACTTCGCCGGCGTGCGTCGCATGCTCGACGACTCGATGGCTACGCGC
>NZ_DATEJS010000353.1:0-11362 GCF_035277845.1 Microbacterium sp. | reverse complement strand
TGTCCGGTGAGCCAGTGCTGCGCGGGGAACGGCGCGATCGCCCCGGCATCCTCGAGCGTGCGCATGGCGTGGTTCGGGATGCCCCGGCTCAGTCGTCCGCTCATGGCCCGGGTGAGCTGCGTCGTCGTGTCGAGCGCCTCGGCGATGGCCTGCCGGTGCGCGTCGGATGCGGCGGACTGGCGGGTGCGCAGGAACGCGGTGCCCACCTGCACACCGGATGCCCCCAGCGCGAACGCGGCGGCGACCCCGCGGCGGTCGGCGATGCCGCCCGCGGCGATCACCGGCACCGACACGGCATCCACCACCTGCGGGATCAGTGCGAACCCGCCGACCAGCGAATGCTCCGGGGACGCGAGGAACGACACCCGGTGACCGGCCGCCTCCGCCCCGCTCGCGACGATCGCGTCGACGCCCGCGGCATCCAGCACGGACGCCTCCGTCACCGTCGTCGCGGTGCCGACGATCCGGATGCCGCGCTCGTGCGCGGCGGCGACCAGCTCGGCCGACGGGACTCCGTACACGACCGAGAGCACGGCGGGCGCGGCATCCAGCACCGCCTGCAGCTGCTCGTCGACGTCGGGCAGGAACCGCGCCGGCGGGTCGGGCACCACCACGCCGAGCTCGTCGAACAGGGGACGAGCCGCCGCGGATGCCGCCGTCAGATCGACCTCGTCCGGCGTCACCTCGTCGCCGGTCGGCAACCACAGGTTGACCGCGAACGGGCGGTCGGTGGCCGCACGCAGCTGCGCGATCGTGTCGCGGATGCGGTCGGGCGTGTATCCGTACAGCCCGTACGACCCGAGGCCGCCGGCATCGCTGACCGCCGCGACGAGCTCGATGGACGACAGCCCGCCGAACGGACCGAGGACGATGGGATGCTCGATGCCGAGCACATCACGCAGGCTCACCCGATCGACGCTACTCCGCCCCGGCGCCCGATGCCGTGGCGCCGGCTCAGATCACCGACTCGCTCCAGGGATCGGGGTCGCCGAACCGGTGCGCGGTGATCGAGATCGCCTGCTCGTGGAGGAACGGCAGCAGCTCCAGCCGGCCGGCCGTGGTCACCTCGCCGGGGTAGATCGCGAGGTCCGGGTCGCCCTCGACGGCGAGTGCCAGCTTGCGGTGCAGCTTGCCGGTGGCGCCCGCCGGCCCGACCAGCCGCACACGGCGGGGGCGCGGGGTCACGGCCGCCGACACCGAGCCGATCACAGCGTCCGGTGTGACGACGGCATCCGGCGATCCCGTGGTCGGCGTGCCCGCCACGGCGCCGCCTGCCATGCGCTGGCACCACTGGTCGTCGGTCTCGACGAAGACGTCGATCCGCAGCTCGCCGAGGGCACGTCGCACCTCGGCGGGAAGGCCGGCCGGCAGGCTCACGGTGATCGGCGATCCGGCGCGCACCGCGGCGATCACGACGCGCAGCAGCTGCTGCGTGGTCGACCCGCGCACGGCGCGCACGGCCACCGGGACCGGCCGATACCGGAACAGGTTGCGCTCGACGCCGAGCTGCGACACGTCCTTGACCTGGCCGAACTCGCGGTCCCAGGCGATGGCGTCCGACAGCGCGCTGCGGCGCAGCCACTCGAACTCCTCGTACTTCAGCGACGGCTGGGATGCCTCGATCAGCGCGGTGATGCGGGTGTCGAGGCCGCGCAGGTGCAGGCTCGACGAGGTGCGCCCGCTCTCGGTGGGGCGCCACGACCCGAGCCCGATGAGGTAGTTCGGGCCGCCCGCCTTGCTTCCGGCGCCGACCGCGGAGCGCTTCCAGCCGCCGAACGACTGCCGCTGCACGATCGCACCGGTGACCCCGCGGTTGACGTACAGGTTTCCGGCCTCGACCCGGTCGAGCCACAGGGCGAGGTCGTGCGGGTTCTGCGTGTGCAGCCCGGCGGTCAGGCCGTAGTCGACGGCGTTCTGCAGCTCGATGGCATGCGTCAGGGTCGCCGCGTGCATGATGCCGAGCACCGGCCCGAAGAACTCCTCGCGGTGGAACCGCGACCCGGACCGCACCCCCGTGCGCACGCCCGGACGCCAGTAGCGCCCCGCGGTCTCCGGCCCGAAGTCCAGCAGCTCGGGCTTCACGAGCCACTTCTCCCCCTCGCCGAGCTCCGTGAGCGCCCAGGCGAGCTTGCCCTGCGGCACCTCGATCACGGGGCCGATCTCCGACAGCGGGTCGGAGGGCGGTCCGATCCGCAGCGACGTCACGGCATCCGTCAGCTGCCGGGCGAAGCGCTCCGACCGTCCGACGGAACCGACGAGGATCGCGAGGGATGCCGCCGAGCACTTCTGGCCGGCATGACCGAACGCGCTCTTGACCAGGTCGTTCACCGCCAGGTCGAGGTCGGCCGACGGCGTGATGATCATCGCGTTCTTGCCGCTGGTCTCGGCGAGCAGCGGCAGGTCCGACCGCCACGATCGGAAGAGCGCGGCGGTGTCCCACGAGCCGGTGAGGATGACCCGGTCCACAGCCGTGTGCTCGATGAGCTGTCGCCCGAGGTCGCCCTCGTCGAGCGTGACGAGCGCCAGCAGATCGCGCGGGATGCCGGCATCCCACAGCGCCTCGGCGAGCGCCGCGGCGCAGCGGCGCGCCTGATGCGCGGGCTTGAACACGACGCCGGAGCCCGCGGCGAGCGCGGCCAGCACCCCGCCGGCGGGGATCGCGAGCGGGAAGTTCCACGGCGGCGTCACCACGGTGACCCGCGACGGGGTGAACACGGCGCCGGTCACCCGGTCGAGCTCGCGCGCGGTGGCCGCGTAGTAGTCGGCGTAGTCGACCGCCTCGGACACCTCGACGTCGGCCTCGGCGAACACCTTGCCGGTCTCGGATGCCGCCACCTCGATGAGCAGTCCACGCCGGGCGGCGAGCACGCGGGCCGCGCGGCGCAGCACGTCCGAACGGGATGCCGCTGGGAGCGCTCCCCACTCCTTCGCGGCGCGCTGCACACCGGCGACGATCTTGTCGAGCTTCGCCGGGGTGTCCACGCGGGCGCCGGCGAGCACGGCATCCCCCGCCGTCGACGTCTCGACCCGGGCGAGCACCTCGCGCGCCCACTCACGGTTGGCGGGCAGCGCCGGGTCGCTGTCGGGCACGTTGCGGAACCCGGGCGCACCCTTCGGCCGCGCCACGGACTCGCGCGGTGCGAACACCGCGGTCTCCACGAACGGCGATCCGCCGAACAGCTGCTGCGCGTCGGGTGACAGCGCCTGCGTGTCGTCGACGTCGCCCGCGGCGATGCCGAGCACGGCCTGCGTCATGCCGGCATCCTGCTCGTCCTCGTCCTCGGTCGCCGGCTCGCGCAGCAGGGGCGGTTCCGGCGCGGATTCCTCGTCGACCGCCGCCCGGGAGGCGGCATCCTGCGCGGCGAGACGCTGCTCGCGGCCGCGGTCCTGCTGCCGGCGGGGTCCCGCCCAGAGCGTCGGGTCCGTCGAGCGGGCGACGGACGCCTCGAACCGCGCGCGCTCCCGTTCGAACAGCGACGCGTCGTCGTGCAGGCTGAACGCGGCGGACAGGTAGTTGTCGCTCGAGGCGCTCTCCTCGAGCCGGCGCACGAGGTAGCTGATGGCGACGTCGAACTCGTCGGGCTTGACGACGGGCACGTACAGCAGCACCTGACCGACCTCGCGCGACACCGCCTCGACCTGGCCCTGCGCCATGCCGAGCAGCATCTCGAACTCGATGCCGTTGCGCACCCCGCGCTCGCCCGCGAGCAGCCACGCGTAGGCGACGTCGAACAGGTTGTGTCCGGCGACGCCGAGCCGCACCGCGCGGATGCGGTCGCGGCTCATCGCGTACTCGAGGCACCGCAGGTAGTTGGCGTCGGTGTCGACCTTGGCGTCGTACGGCGCCTGCGCCCAGCCGTGCATGACGGCATCCACCCGCTCCATGGCGAGGTTCGCGCCCTTGACGAGCCGCACCTTGATGCGCGCTCCGCCCTTGTCGACGCGGTGCTGCGCCCAGGCGGTCAGCTCGCCGAGGGCGGCGAGCGAGTCGGGCAGGTACGCCTGCAGCACGATGCCCGCCTCGTAGAGCGCCAGCCGCGGGTCTTCGAGCAGCCGCGTGAACACCGCGATGGTGAGGTCGAGGTCGCGGTACTCCTCCATGTCGAGGTTGATGAACGTGCCGGTCTGCGCGGCCGTGTAATAGAGAGGGGTGAGGCGCTCGACGACGAGCTCGACCACCTCGTCGAACGCCCACATCGACAGGTGGCTGACGATGGCGGAGACCTTCACCGACACGTAGTCGACGTCGGGACGCCGGATGAGGTCGTGGATGCCCTCCAGCCGCCGGTGCGCCTCCCCTTCGCCGAGCACGGCCTCGCCGAGCAGGTTGAGGTTCAGCCGGTGCCCGCCGGTGCGGATCTCCGCGAGCGCCGCGCCGAGCTTGTCGGGCCGCGCGTCGACGATGAGGTGGCCGACCATGCCGCGCAGCACGCGCCGCGCGATCGGCACGGTGGGCGCCGGCAGCACGGAGGCGATGACCCCGCCGGCCCGCACCGCGGCGCGCTGGTACCAGGGTAGGAACCCGGGCGCGAGCGGGGCGACGCGCTGCAGGTTGGATGCCGCGGCCGCCAGGCTCTCGGGGCGCATGACCCCGTCGACGAAGCCGACGGTGAACGGCAGGCCGTCGGCATCCTTCAGCACTCCGGCGAGGCGCGCGGCGGCCGGATCGGCTTCGGTCGCAGCGGACTCGTCCACCCAGCGGCGGGCGAGTTCGACGGCCTTCTGGGCGAGTGCGGATGGCGACGGCGGTACATCAGACATCGCCTCCATGCTCGCACCAACCACCGGCAACGGGGCGGGTGCCGCGCGCGTCACCGCAGATGTTCAGCCGCGGTTCGCCCGCGCCGCATCCGCGGACCGGCGACGGGCCGCCCCCCTCAGCTCCAGATGCTCGGTGCCGGCTTCTTCGTCGACGGCAGGCGGGATGCCGCGGCCCATTCGTGCAGCCACGGCTCGATCTCGGGCAGGTCGGCCGGACGCCCGGTCGCGGCGAACAGCTCCTCGAGGGTGACGTGCCCGCCGGCCTTCGTGAGCATGCGGGCGCGCACGATGACGCGGGCGTAGACCTCGCCGGCCACGACGGCCCGGTGCTCCATATACAGGCCGCGGTCGTCGTGCCCGATGAACCGGGACTCCACGTCGAATCGCTGCCACAGCTGCAGGGACTTGCGGAAGGTGACCGTCTCGCTCGAGACCACGGCGTACCACCCGCGCGCCCGCATGGCCTCCCACAGCCCGGTGCGCAGCAGCAGGTCCCAGCGTCCGAGGTCGAAGAGCGACAGGTAGCGCCCGTTGTTCATGTGCATGAGCACGTCGATGTCGGTCGGCAGCGTCGTGAGCCGGATCGTGCCGACCGCCGTCGGGTGGAGCGTCTGTCCGCGGCGCATGCGCAGCCGCGCCTGCAGGTGGATGAGAAGGGCCCGCCACATCACGTTCACGAGGTGCGATCGTACTCGTGATCGGGGCAGGTGCCACGGGTGTTCACCGTTGCGAAACACACCCGTCATCGTTCGATTTCCCCTGTGCGGACGCCGCGCGTAGAGTCTCGCCATGAGCGCCGATCTGAAGTCTCTCGTCGTCCGTCCGGTTCGCGATGTCGACGCCGAAGCTCTCGGCCGCGTGCACGCGACGTGCTGGCACGAGACCTACGACCACCTGATCAGCAAGGCGGCGCTCGAGAGCGTCTCGCCGCGCCGCCTGGCGGAGCTCTGGACGCACTGGGCCGTCCAGGGCCCGGAGTTCCGGATGAGCGCCGCGCTCATCGAAGGCGAGATCATCGGGTTCGTGGGGTCCGGCCCGGCACGCGACAAGGATGCCCCGCGCGGCCGCGAGCTGTACTTCATCTACCTGCTCGCCGAGTACCAGGGCACCGGCATCGGCCAGAAGCTCTTCGACGCAGCCGTGGACGAGAGCGAATCCGTGTACCTGTGGGTCGCCGACGACAACCCCCGTGCGCACCGGTTCTACGAGCGCAACGGCTTCGCCCTCGACGGTGCGTCGCACACCGAGCCGTTCCTCGGTGAGACGCTCACCGAGGTGCGCTTCGTCCGTTGACCCCGCTCGCCGTCTGGGCTCTGCCCGGCATCGGTGAGATCCGTCCCGGCGACGACCTCGAGTCCGTCATCGCGGATGCCGCGGGCGCGACCCTGCAGGACGGCGACATCCTCGTCGTGACCTCCAAGATCGTCTCGAAGGCCGAGGGCCGCGTGGTGCACGCCGACGACCGCGAAGACGCGATCACGGCCGAGACGGTCCGGGTGGTGGCATCCCGCACGACCCCGTCCGGGTTCGTCACCCGCATCGTCGAGAATCGCCTCGGCATCGTGCAGGCGGCGGCCGGCGTCGACGCGTCGAACACGCCGGACGGCACCGTGCTGCTGCTGCCGGAGGATCCGGATGCCACGGCCCGCGCCCTGGCCGCGGGCCTGCGCGCCCGGCTCGGCGTGCGGGTGGGCGTGCTGATCAGCGACACGATGGGCCGCGCCTGGCGAGACGGACAGACGGATGCCGCGATCGGCGCCGGGGGCGTGCGCGTGTTCGAGGACCTGCGCGGCACCGCGGATGCCGAGGGCCGGCCGCTCGCGGTGACGCTGCCGTGCGTGGCCGATGAGCTGTGCGCGGCCACCGACCTCGTCAAGGGCAAGGCGGCGCGGCTGCCCGTCGCCGTGGTGCGCGGCCGCGCCGACCTGGTCGGCGACCTCGACCTGCCGGGCGCCCGTACGATCGTGCGCCCGATCGCGGACGACATGTTCCGCCTGGGCGCCGACGAGGCGTACGCCGAGGGCTTCGCCGCCGGCGCCGCCTGCGCCGGTCGCTGAGCCCCGGTCGTCGATCCCGGTCGTTGAGCGAGGAGCGCAGCGACGAGACGAAACGCGGATCCCGTCGCGGGGTGCGTTTCGTCTCGCTGCGCTCGCTCAACGACCGGGTACTTTGCGCGGACGCTCAGCGGCTGGACAGCTCCAGGGCACCGGCGGACACCTCGGCGCGGATCGTGTTCGCGGCACCCGGCGTGGAGCCGAGCGCGTTGTGGAACGCACCGGCGCTGACGTTCGACGTCACGTCGTACGCCCCGGCCGGCACGCCGAGCTGCAGCAGGCCCGCGCTGACCGTGGCGTCGATGCTGTGCGGCGCGGTGCCCTTCAATGTGGCCACCGTGCGCCCGGCGCTGACATCGATGCTCGCGGACTCGACGTCGCGCAGCACCAGTTGCGAATCGCCCGCGTTCGACTGCCCGGTCACGGTGCGGGCCGCTCCCGAGATCCGCAGGGATCCGGCATCCGTCGTGGCCTGCAGGTCGTCGAACCGGCCGCCGGTGAGCCGCACCGACCCGCCGTCGACCTGCACACGGGCGTCGACCGCGGAGGCGCGGAGGGATGCCGGCAGCGTGAGCCGCGCGGTGCCGTTGCCGCCGAACGGCCAGCCGAACGTGGTGAGGCGGTCGGGCGACGCGATCGTCAGCGTTCCGTCTCTGTTCTCGAACGTCCACGGGCTGCTGCCCATGCCGCGGTCGACCGTCAGCCGGGCGTCCCGGACGTCGGCGTAGGCGACGATGAGCGAACCGCCCGACACGTCGATGTCGAGGGCGTCGACGCCGGCGACCTGGACCGTGGTGGCATCCTGCCGGCTGCCGGCCAGGGCGATGGTGGACAGGGCGACGGTGGCGAGGGTGCCGAGCACGATCGCTCCACCGACGACGGCGACGAGGATCGAGACGACCCGCGACGAGGTGCGGGGCCCGGTGGGCTGAGGGGCGGCGCCGGGTGCCGGCGGGGCCGGGGGCGGTGCGAGAGGCGTGGACGTCATGAGAGGTCTCCGGACTGAGGGGCGGCCGGGCCGCCGTGAGAGAGGTGGACGAGGGCGGCCAGCACGCGCCGGTTGCCGGACTCGTCGGGTTCGAGGTCGAGCTTCTGGAACACCGAGGTGATGTGCTTCTCGACGCTCCCCTCGCTGATGTAGAGCGCCTTCGCGATCGCCTGGTTGGATTTGCCCTCGGCGATCAGGGCGAGCACGGATGCCTCGCGGGCGGTGAGCCGCTGCATCCGCTCGTCGCGGGCGCGGCGGCCGAGCAGCTGGGCGACCACTTCGGGGTCGAACACGGTGCCGCCGGCGGCGATCTGCTCGACGGTTTCGACGAACTCGGCGACGTCGGCGACGCGGTCCTTGAGCAGGTAGCCGAGCGCTCCGCCGCGCCCCGCGATGAGGTCCGACGCGTAGCGCTCCTCGACGTACTGCGAGAGCACGAGCACCGGAAGCGCCGGGTTCGCGGTGCGCAGGGCGAGCGCCGCGCGGATGCCCTCGTCGGTGTACGAGGGCGGCAGCCGCACGTCGAGGATGCACAGGTCCGGCGCGGTCGTGCCGACCGACTCGCCGAGCTCGGTGGCATCCGGCAGGGCCGCCACCACCTCGTGCCCCTGGTCCTCGAGCAGCCGCACGAGCCCCTCGCGCAGCAGCACCGAGTCCTCGCAGATCAGGATGCGCATGGCACGCTCACCTCCACGGTCGTGGGGCCGCCGACGGGGCTGTCGATGCGCAGCGTGCCGCCGACCCCGAGCACCCGGTTCTGCAGCCCGTCGAGTCCGCCGCCCGGGGCGACGGTGGCGCCGCCGATGCCGTTGTCCTCGACCCGGGCCCACACGGTGCCGTCCTCGCGCTGACGCACGATCACGCGCACCTCGGAGGCCCGCGAGTGCTTGGCCGCGTTGGTGAGCGCCTCGGCGATCACGAAGTACACCGCGGCCTCGGTCTCGGGCCGGCAGCGGCTGGTCAGGCGCACGTCGAGCTGCACCGGGATGTGCGAACGAGACGCGATCGCCGACAGGGCGGCATCCAGCCCGCGGTCGTCGAGCACGGAGGTGTGGATGCCGCGGGCGAGCTGCCGGAGCTCGGTGATCGCGGCCTTGGTGGAGGTGTGCGCCTCGGCGACGAGCTGCTTGGCGGCCTCCGGGTCGGCGTCGATCTTCTGCTGGGCCATGCCGAGCGTCATCGCGACCGAGACGAGCCGGGGCTGGATGCCGTCGTGCAGGTCGCGTTCGATCCGGTGCCGTTCCAGGTCGGCGGCGCGCACGGCGCCGGCGCGCTGCACCTGCGAGCGGCGGGCTTCATCGGCCAGCAGGGCCTCGCGGGAGGGCACCATGACCGCGCGGGAGAGCACCCCGTGCAGGGCGGCGAGCCCGACGATGGCGGCGGCGGACAGGATCGCGACGAGCACTCCCACGACGATGACGAGCACGAGGCTCGATCGCCGCAGCTCGATGCCCCAGAAGCTCACGCCGCCGTCGAAGCGGCCGTAGAGGGGCGAGAACGTCATGGCGATGCCGGAGCCGAACGCGCTGAGGAACGCCCAGGAGAGCCAGCCGAGCATCGTGGCGATGACGGCGTTCGCGACCGCCCGCCACATCATCGGGTCGATGAGCTGCAGCCAGAGGGTGCGCAGGAATCCGGTGAATCCCGGCTGTCCGCTGGTGCGCACGCGGCGCTCCGGCAGGCCGAACCGGTACAGCCCGTCGACGCGGGCTGTCTCGAGCCAGCTGAGCCCGAACAGGCCGTATTCGAACGCGACGAGCAGCAGCAGGCCGACCCCGAGTGCCGGGATCAGCCCGAGACCGGTGCCGAGCAGCGAGCCGAGCGCCACGAAGGCGATGACGCCGAGCACGCCCATCGCCAGCAGATGCAGCGCGGCGAGGGCGATCCGGCCGGGGGTGGCGACGCGCGGGCCAATGGGCCGTGCTCGCGGAGGCGCGGCGACGGCCGCGGAGGGGACGGGAATCGAGGTCATGTCATCCACGGTAGAAATCCCGCCCTCCCCGCGCCGCCGAGGCATCCGGAGTCCTGTCTTCGGGTTATCCCCCGGTCACCGGCTGGTCACGGTGCCGAACAGCCGCGCGATCGGGGCCAGCACCAGCGGCCGCAGCGCCGCCCAGCCCGCCGCGATGACGAGCAGGGATGCCGCGAACCACCAGAACCCGGCCCAGTTCACCTGGTCGGAGGTGCCGTACATGTGGTTGAGGTTGCGCAGAGCCCCCGTGGCGAACACGAGCACGACGTGCACGATGACGAACAGCACGAACGCGAGCATCGTCGGGAAGTGCACGGCGCGCGCCCACTCCACCGGGTACGCCTTGTTCAGCCGGGGACTGTTCTTGGGCCAGACACCGCTCATGCGCACGCCGGTGACGATCGCGAGGGGGGCGAGCAGGAACACCACCGCGAAGTAGGTGAGCTGCTGCAGGCTGTTGTAGTTCAGCCAGCCGTCGTCGTGCGGCCAGTCCAGCGACACGTACTTCAGCACGGCGCTCAGCGCATTCGGGAACACGCTCCAGCTGGTGGGCACGAGCCGCATCCACTGACCGGTGGCGAACAGCAGCACGATGAACACGACGCCGTTCGCGATCCACAGGATGTCGAGGGCCTGGTGCGACCACAGGGTGAGGCTGATCTTGCGCTTGCTGCTGCGGCGCGCCCAGAACACGCTCGGGCGCTTCTCGCGCCGCACCCCGAGACCGGTGCGGATGATGAGCACGATGAAGAACACGTTGAGGAAGTGCTGCCAGTTCAGCCACGCCGGGAACCCGACCGGGGCGGATGCCGGCAGCGCGTACTGTCCCGGGTAGGTGTGCAGGAAGTCCTGCATGAACGGCAGCGACACGAACACCCGCACCGCGAGCACCACCATCGCCGCGGCGAACAGCAGTCCCGCCCCGGCGACGATCACAGACCCCGCCCACTGGCTGCGCGTGAACGGCCCGATCCGCACCGGTTCCGCCCGAGCCGGATGCCGCGGCGCCGACCCGGCGAACACCGACGGGGTGAACCCGAGAGGGACGGCGAGGTCGCGCGCGGCCGCCGGGAGCGGAGTCTCGGCCGGGAGCGGCGTTTCGGCGGGGAGCGGAGCTTCGGCGGGGAGCTGCGTTTCGGCGGGGAGCTGCGTTTCGGCGGGGAGCTGCGTTTCGGCTCGCGGCGCTCGCTCAACGACCGGCGGGGCTGGGGAGACTGTGGGAGCGGCGCCTTCGGGAGGCCAGGGCTCGCCGCCGGGAGTGCGCGGAAGCCCGCGGCGAAGCACCCCCCCGGTCGTTGAGCGAGCCGCAGGCGAGACGAAACGCGTCTCCTCCGAAGTTGGTTCTGCGGGGACGGCCGTCTCGGTGGGGATTTGCGTTTCGGCTCGCTGCGCTCGCTCAACGACCGGTGCGGGGACGGGGGCTGCGGCACCCGCGGGGGGCCAGGGGGCGCCGCCGGGGGTGCGCGGGAGCCCGCGACGAAGCACCACCCCGGCCGCCCCGCGAGCCGCAGGCGAGACGAAACGCGTCTCCTCCGAAGTTGGTTCTGCGGGGACGGCCGTCTCGGTGGGGATTTGCGTTTCGGCTCG
>NZ_DATEJS010000352.1:0-2179 GCF_035277845.1 Microbacterium sp. | reverse complement strand
TGGACGCGGCCGATCGTCGCGCGCGCGGCGGGGCCCGCGTCGATCGCGGCGTCGCGCACCGCGAGGATCGCGGCCGCGAGCGCCACCACCGGGTCACGGCGTCCGGACATCGGGGTCGTGCCGGCGTGGTTGCCCTCGCCGTCGACCGTCAGACGCCAGCGGCCGTGCGGGATGATGGCGGATGCGACAGCCAGCGGCATCCCGCGATCCTCGAGGTCGCGCCCCTGCTCGACGTGCAGCTCGACGAACGCCCCGAGACCGGCGAGGCGGTCCGGGTCGGCGCCGAGCGTCGCCGGGTCGAGGCCGGCGGCACGCCACGCCTCATCGAAGGTGACCCCGTCGCGGTCGGCGCGGGCGCGCACGGCCTCGGGGTCGGATGCCCCCGCGAGCAGCCGCGAGCCGAGGCAGGGCAGCCCGAACCGGCTGCCCTCCTCTTCGGCGAACGCGACCACCGCGACCGGCCGTGCCGGGCGGAAGTCCTCCTCCTGCAGCAGTGCGACGGCCTCGAGAGCGCTGACGACCCCGAGCGGGCCGTCGTAGGCGCCGCCGCCGGGAACCGAGTCGAGGTGGCTGCCGGTGGCCACCGCATGCGGTCCGCGCACGCCCCACCACGCCCACAGGTTGCCGTTGCCGTCCTGTTCGACGTCGAGCCCCAGGTGGGCTGCCGACTGGCGGAACCAGGCCCGAAGGGCCAGGTCCGCGTCGTCCAGCAGATGCCGGGAGTATCCGCCGCGAACCGGGTCGCGGCCGATGTCCGCGATCTGGGCCATTCTGTCGGCGACGCCGGAGCGTGCGCGCACCGTCATGTCAGGCGTCCAGCATGGGGACCTTGAGTCCCCGCTCGCGGGCGATGTCCTTCGCGTGCTCGTAGCCCGCGTCGACGTGCCGCATGACCCCGGTGCCGGGGTCGTTCGTCAGCACGCGCTCGATCTTCTGCGCGGCGAGCTCGGAGCCGTCGGCGACGGTCACCTGGCCGGCGTGGATGGAGCGCCCGATGCCGACGCCGCCGCCGTGGTGGATCGACACCCACGCCGCACCCGATGCCGTGTTCAGCAGCGCGTTCAGCAGGGGCCAGTCGGCGATGGCGTCCGAGCCGTCCTTCATGGACTCGGTCTCGCGGTACGGGCTGGCGACCGAACCGGAGTCGAGGTGGTCGCGGCCGATCACGATCGGACCGGACAGCTCACCGGAGGCGACCATCTCGTTGAACTTGAGTCCGGCGAGGTGACGCTCCTTGTAGCCGAGCCAGCAGATGCGGGCCGGCAGGCCCTCGAAGTGCACCTTCGCGTCGGCCTTCTCCAGCCAGCGGTGCAGCGAGGCGTCCTCGGGGAACAGCTCGGCGACGGCGCGGTCGGTCTTGCGGATGTCCTCCGGGTCGCCCGAGAGCGCCACCCAGCGGAACGGGCCACGCCCCTCTTCGAACTGCGGGCGGATGTACGCCGGAACGAAGCCGGGGAACGCGAACGCGCGGTCGAAGCCGCCGAGCTCCGCCTCGGCGCGGATGGAGTTGCCGTAGTCGAACACCGCGGCGCCCTGGTCGAGGAAGCCGACCATGGCCTCCACGTGCGCGGCCATGGCGCGGCGCGCCTGCACCGTGAAGCCCTCGGGGTCCGCTGCCGCGGCATCCTTCCAGTCCTCGAACGAGACCTCGATCGGCAGGTATGCGAGCGGGTCGTGGGCGCTGGTCTGGTCGGTGACGATGTCGATCGGCACACCGCGGCGCAGCAGCTCCGGGAAGATGACCGCGGCGTTGCCGACGATGCCGACGGAGAGGGCCTCACCGGCCTCCTTCGCGGCCACGACGCGCTCGATGGCTGCGTCGAGGTCGGTGGTGTACTCGTCGAGGTAGCCGTGCTCGACCCGGCGGGCGAGGCGGGACTCGTCGACGTCCACGATCAGCACGGCGCCGTCGTTGAGCGTGACGGCGAGCGGCTGCGCGCCGCCCATGCCGCCGGCGCCGCCGGTGAGGGTGAGGGTGCCCTTGAGCGAGTCCTTGCCGAGCGAGCGGGCGACGGCCGCGAACGTCTCGTACGTGCCCTGCAGGATGCCCTGCGAGCCGATGTAGATCCACGAGCCCGCGGTCATCTGGCCGTACATGGTGAGGCCCAGGTCCTCGAGGCGGCGGAACTCGGGCCACGTGGCCCAGTCGCCGACCAGGTTGGAGTTGGCGATGAGCACG
>NZ_DATEJS010000351.1:0-3783 GCF_035277845.1 Microbacterium sp. | reverse complement strand
TGTCCGAGAGGTAGGACTGCCACAGGTCGTCGTCGGTGCCGGCGACGATCAGGCTCGGGTCGGCCGGGTGCGTCTGCGCCCACGCGGCGTTGATCGCGCTGATGATGGGGCCGTCCTTGATCGTGACGAGCTTGTTCGGATCCTGCGGGGACTGCCCGTGCTTGGCCGTCACGATGATGCTCGTCGAGCCGGTCAAGCCCGCCTTGCGGATCGCCGAGACCATGCGGCCGAGCTGCGCGTCGACGAAGTCGAGGGCGCTCGAGAGAACCGGGCCCGGCACGAGCTCACCGTTCAGCCACCGGTAGCCGCCGGCCTGCGGGGCGCTGGTCGTGTAACTGCCGTCGGAGTGCCTGATGAGGTCCGCCGAGGTCGACCGGAGCTTCTGGGCCACCGAGACGGCCTGGAAGTTCATGCCGAGGATCGCGGGTGTGCCCACCTTCGTCTTGCCAGAGTGGTCGAACCCGCCGATCTCGTTCAGGATCGCCTGCACCTTGTAACCGTCGTACTGCTTGGTGGCGGCGTCGATATGAGCCCAGTCGTCGTCCTGCGGGTACGGCACGCCGTTCGGCATCACGGCCTGCGAGTCGATCTCGGGTGCGAAGAGGTCGTCGATGCTCTGCCCGTCGGAGCCGGGGCCGTTGAACGAGGCGTAGACCGCGTGCTTGTCGGACCACGCCGTGCGCAGGCCGGCGTCGTGGGCGACCTGGAAGATCGTGTTGTCTCCGAGGTAGTCCCACGGGGTGATCGGCCGGCAGGTCTTCGGGTCCACGGGGAAGGTCGCGGGATCGAGCGTGGCCTTCGGGTCGAAGGTCAGGTTCATGATCGCGGCGGGGTTCGTGTCGGCGCCGTTCGCGAAGACCGAGCCGTCCTCGTCGAACGAGGGGAATGTGCTCGTCGAGGTGCCGATGAGGTCGGGCACGTTCGCCAGCGCATCGTCGGGAGAGTCGTAGACGACGTCGCCGCCGGTGGCGGGCTGCCCAGGAGTGCACGAGGCGCCGGCCTCGTCGACCGTGTGGCTGTACTCGACGTCGTAGAAGACGCCCGTGGTCTTGGGGTTTCCTCCGGTCATCAGCGCGGTGCCGCCGGGGTCGGAGTCCGACGGGTTCGACGTCAGCGCGTCGGTGTACTCGCGGCCGTGCCGGGTCAACCGGGCCAGCGTGGAGTCCGGGTGGGCGGCGATGTACCAGGCGAGGTCGCTCTGGTGCATCCCGTCGACCGAGATCAGCAGCACGTGCTGTGCCCGCCGTGCTGCGGGGCGGTGCACGGACGCCGAGGCGCTGCTCGCGGTCACACCGCCGGCGACCGCCGCGGCCACCAGCGCCGCAATGCCGGTCGCCGCGAGCATGGCCCGCGTTCTCGTCCTGTCGCTCATGGGTTTCCTCCGTCATCAGCGCGCGTGATGGCGCCGTTCGCGGCGCCCGCGACTCACCCGCGCACCAGCCAACCTGCTGGCCGCACATGAACGGCGACGGGCGCCGGGGTGACGCCGGAAGGAATCGTGTCTGGTGCTTTGCCGGTGCTTTGCGAAGGGCCGGCTGGATGCCGGACTCGGCATCCGTGGTCGACGCGATGGATCAGGCCGTGACGAGCAGGGCGGAGACCTGCTCGAGCGCTTCCGGAACGAGCCGGTAGTAGGCCCACGTGCCGCGCTTGGAGCGCGTGAGGAAACCCGCCTCGGTGAGCACTTTGAGGTGGTGGGAGACGGTCGGCTGAGACAGCCCGATCGGGTCGGTGAGGTCGCACACGCACGCCTCCCGGCCCTCGCTGGAGGCGACGATGGACAGCAGCCGCAGCCGAGCCGGGTCTGCGAGGGCCTTGAGGGTCGTCGCGAGCTGCTCCGCATCGGCCTGCCCCAGCGGCTCTTTCGCGAGCGGGGCGCAGCACGCCGCCCGCGTCTTCGCGGTGACGTCGGTGATCTCGAGCAGCTGACCCATGCATCGATCATAATCGATATTGACAATCATCGATAGAGAGGTCGATACTGAACATCGACGTTCATCAATATCCCTCGTGGAGGTCTTCTCGTGACACTGCTCGATCTCACCCCTCGTCCGGCCACGGATGACCGGCTCGCGACGCTGCCGGTGCTGATCATCGGCGCAGGTCCGGTGGGCCTCGCGGCCGCCGCGAACCTCGTCGAGCGCGGCATCGACTTCGCGATCCTCGAAGCCGGCACCGAGGCTGCGTCGTCGATCCGGCTCTGGGCGCACACCCGGTTCTTCTCCCCGTGGCGGCACCTGATCGACCCCGCCTCCCGCCGCTTGCTGGAGGCATCCGGCTGGTCACCGGCTGCGGCGGAGGGTCGTGCGCCGACCGGGCGCGAGCTCGTCGACGACTACCTGGCCCCGCTCGCCGAACTGCCCGAGATCGGGTCGCGGATCACCTACGGCGCGAAGGTCGTGGCCGTGACCCGGGAAGGCATGGACCGCACCCGCACCGCCGGGCGGGCCGCGGCGCCGTTCCTCGTCCGCGTCGAGCATTCCGATGGGCGGGTGGAGGAGCTGACCGGCCGCGCGGTGATCGACGCGTCCGGCACCTACACGACACCGAACCCGCTCGGCTCGTCCGGGCTCACTCCGCTCGGCTCCGACCGGGTGCGCGAACGGGTGGTGCACGCCCTCCCCGACGTGCTGGGTGCGGATCGGGAGCGGTTCGCGGGGAAGCACACCGTGGTCGTCGGGGCCGGGCATTCCGCCGCGAACACGCTGATCGGTCTCGGCAAGCTCGCGCGGGAGGAGCCGGGCACGCGCGTGACGTGGCTGATCCGGAAGCCGTCCGCGATCCGGGTGTCGTCGTCCCCGGACGACGAGCTGCCGGAGCGGGCCAAGCTCGGCACCCGGGTCGAGCGCCTGGGCAGGGCCGGGATCGTCGACGTGGTCGACTCGTTCCAGATCGGCCGTGTCGAACCCGTCGAGGGCGGCATCCGACTGGCCGGCACCCGCCGCGGTGAGCCGGCGGTCGTGGATGCCGATCTCGTCGTCGCCGCGACCGGGTTCCGACCGGACCTGGACATGCTGCGCGAGGTGCGGCTGGAGCTCGACGACATCGTCGAGGCCCCGAAGCGCCTGGCGCCACTGATCGACCCGAACCTGCACTCCTGCGGCACGGTGTCCCCGCACGGCTACCAGGAGCTGCGGCATCCGGAGCAGGGGTTCTTCATCGTCGGGATGAAGTCGTACGGACGCGCGCCGACGTTCCTGCTCACCACCGGCTACGAGCAGGTCCGCTCCGTGACGGCCTGGCTCGACGGCGATCTCGACGCCGCCTCCCAGGTGCGGCTCGTGCTCCCCGCGACCGGCGTCTGCTCCACCGGCGACACCGGTGGCGGGTCGTGCTGCTCGTGACCGGCATCCGCCCGATGACGGCGACGGATTGGCCGGCGGTGGAGGCCATCTTCGCGGCCGGCATCGCAGGCGGCGAAGCCACGTTCGAGACGACCGTCCCGGCCAGGGAGCAGTTCGACGCCGGCAAGATCTCCGCTCCGCGCCTGGTCGCCACGGACCACGACGGCGTCGTGGTGGGATGGGCCGCCGCATCCCGGGTCTCAGTCCGGGACGCGTACCGGGGTGTGATCGAGCACTCCGTCTACATCCATCCCGACCATCACGGGGAAGGCATCGGCACCCTGCTGCTGCGCGCCTTCATCGCCGCGGCGGATGAGGCGGGGTTCTGGACGATCCAGTCGAGCATCTTCCCGGAGAACATCGCCAGCATCCGCCTGCACGAGAAGGCAGGCTTCCGGGTCGTCGGCACCCGGGAACGCGTCTCGAAGTCGCTGCTCGG
>NZ_DATEJS010000350.1:0-3128 GCF_035277845.1 Microbacterium sp. | reverse complement strand
GAGCGACCCGCCAGACGCTCACCGAGATGCAGCTGCCCAGTGCCGAGGACGTCAACGTGACACGGCTCGCCCGCTTCGACGACCGCATCACCGCCGCGCTCGGCGAGACCGAGCGCATCGACGGATTCCGCGACATCATCGCCCACTACGTGCGCCACCACGATGTCCCCGAAGCGGATGTCGCCGCAGCGCTGGCGGTCGTGGCGCAGGGAGAGTCTCCGCTGCTGCTGGAGCCGGAGCCCGAGCGCCCGGTGCGAAGCCCCCGTCCCGAGCGAGAGGGGCGCTTCGATCGGGAGGGCGGCCGCCGGGAGGACCGGCGGCAGCGGACGTCCGAGGGCATGACCACTTATCGGATCGCCGTCGGCAAGCGCCAGCGGGTGGAGCCGCGGCAGATCGTCGGGGCGCTCGCGAACGAGGGCGGGCTGCGTCGCGGCGACTTCGGGGCGATCCAGATCCGGCCGGACTTCTCGCTCCTCGAGCTGCCGGCGGATCTCTCGCGTGAGACGCTCGACCGCCTCGCCGAGACACGGATCTCGGGCAAGCTGATCGACCTGCGACTCGACACCGGCGCGCCCACCCGTCGGCATGCGGATCGGGCCGATCGCCCCACCCGCAAGCCCCGCCACTCCCGCCGCGACGGGTGAGCGCGCGCCTGAGCAGAGCACTTCGGCGAGGCACGCCCGCGGGCGCTCAGCGGCGCCGGCGGCTCCACCAGGCGTATCCGGCGGCGATCAGCACGATCACAGTTCCCAGCCCGGCGATGAGCAGCACCTCCGCGAGATCGGATGACATCGTCTGCTCCTTGCGTTTCGACTCGCTCGGCTTGCTCAACGACCGATGACCGCGAGGCCGTCGGCGACCACGCGGCCGTCGTGGATGACGGTGCGGTCGGTGCCGCGGTCCATCACCGCGGACGTGGGCGTCTCACCGTCGACGATGACGAGATCGGCACGGTCGCCGGTGGCGACCCCCGGCCGGTCGCCGACACCCGTCACGCGCGGCACGTCGTGCGACATGATGCTGGCCCCGCCCATCGTGCCGACGGCGAGCGCGAGCTCGATGTGGTCGTCGCGGCGGAAGCCGTTGGTGAAGGCGAGCTGCCAGGTGCGGTCGAGCATGTCGCAGTCGCCGTAGGGGCTCCAGTAGTCGCGCTGGCCGTCCTCGCCGAGACCGATGCGCACGCCGGATTCGACGAGCTGCACGAGCGAGAGGTGGTTGCTCGTCGACGGCGCGACGGTCGCCATGGCGACGTCGAGCTCGGCGAACTCGTCGATGAGACGCCGCGACGTGGCCTCCGAGACGGCCCCGAGGTCGTAGGCGTGCGACATCGTCACCTTGCCCTGCATCCCGAGGGCTCGCGTGCGCTCGAGCACCAGGTCGGTGCTGAAGACGCCCAGCGCTCCCGGCTCGTGCAGGTGGATGTCGACCTCGACCTGGTACTTCTCGGCCAGCCCGAACACGATGTCGAGGTGGCGGGCCGGGTCGCGGTCGAGCTGGCAGGGGTCGATGCCGCCCATGACGTCGGCGCCCTCGGCGAGCGCCGCCTCGAGCACGTCGACGGTGCCCTCCTCGCGCAGGATGCCGGCCTGCGGGAAGACCATGATCTGCACATCGGCGTGCTCGGCGAAGCGCTCTTTCGCGGTGACCACGGAGTGGTACTTGTCGAGCTGGCAGTCGACGTCGACCTGGGCGTAGCTGCGCACGCGCGTGGTGCCCCTGGCGATCATCTGCTCGAGGGTTCCGGCGACGATCTGCGCGTGCGGGATATCGGTCTTGCGCCAGTTCTCGCGGTCGTTCATCATCATGCCCCACACGCCGGGCCGGCCGGTGTGCGGCCGGAACGGGAGGCCGATGCGGCTCGAGTCCAGGTGCACGTGCACGTCGCTGAAGGAGGGCAGCACGAGGCGGCCGCGGCCGTCGACCTCGTCGGCACCCACGGGCGCGTCGGATGCCGGGCGCACCTGGGCGATGCGGGCGCCCTCCACGACCACGTCGGACAGGTCTCCGCCCCACGGGCGCACATTGCGGATATTCATCAGACAATTCTCCCGTGGCGGTCGCCCGCCGACAAGCCGGGGCGATCGACACGCCGACGCGAGGACGCCCCGGGCATCCTGCCCGGGGCGTCCCGACTCCGCTGTTACGAGGCCAGTTCCTCGGCCGGCGGCGCGATCGTCGCCAGCGAGATCTGGCCGTAGTCCCACCCCTTGCGCCGGTACACGACGCTCGGGTGGTCGGTGCGCACGTCGATGAACAGGAAGAAGTCGTGTCCGACGAGCTCCATGCGATCGACGGCGTCCTCGACCGTCATCCACTCCGCATCGAAATGCTTGGTGCGGATGACGACGGGGGTGTAGTTCTCTTCATCCTCCGCCCCTGTGATGATCGGCACCTCGCCGGTCGCGACGGCGTGCAGCACGTCGGCGGAGGCGGGGTGCAGATCCGTTCCCTGGATGGCTCCTGTGCCCTTGTCGAGATGGGCCCCGCGCGGATGCTTGCGGGCTCCCACCCGCTTGTCCTTCGCGCGCCGGAGCTGCTCGGCGAGCTTGTCGACAGCGAGGTCGAGAGCCGTGAACTTGTCACCGTCCACTGCTTCGGCACGCACGAGCGGTCCCTTGCCGGTGAGCGTCAGCTCGACGGTCGAGTCCTCCCGCTGCCCGTTGTGATAGGCGCGGTGAGTGACCTTCACGTCCACACGCTGAGCGCGCGGGGCGAGGTGCTCGATGCGGGCGGCCTTCTCGTCCACGATTCCGCGGAACCGATCCGAGATGCTCACGCCCACGCCGACGATGCTGGTTTCCATCCTTGACCTCCTTGCTCCGGTCCGGCCGGGGAGGGACCGGACCATCGGTCGCCTTGTGTGCCCCCCACCGTAGTCGCGACTCCGGCCCCTGTCACGATGTTTTTCGGATCATTTCACCCGGCGGTCGCCCTGATCGTCACCCGCTCGGGTACCGGTCTCGTCTCGTCTCGGCGTGGCCGCCAGGGAGGCCACCGCGACCGATGCGGCCCCCGCGTCCAGCAGGGTCCGGCGTGCCTCCGCGAGGGTCGCCCCGGTGGTGACGACGTCGTCGATCAGCAGGATCGAGAGCCCCCGGACGTCCCCGGCGCGCAGGCTTCCCGCCACG
>NZ_DATEJS010000349.1:0-4504 GCF_035277845.1 Microbacterium sp. | reverse complement strand
TCGCTCGCTCTCATCGTCACCGCCGTCGGCGACCTGCTCGCCGGCGCCCGACCGAAGGAACTCCAGCCATGACCGAAGCGCTCCGCATCGTGATCGGATCCGACGACGCCGGCTACGACTACAAAGAAGCGCTCAAACGCGACCTCGAGCACAACCCCGGCGTCGCCTCGCTCGTGGACGTGGGCGTGGACGGCGACGGCCACACCGCCTATCCCAAGGTCGCCATCGAGGCCGCCGAGCGCGTCGCCCGCGGCGAGGCGGATCGCGCCCTGCTGTTCTGCGGCACCGGCCTCGGCGTCGCCATCGCGGCCAACAAGGTGCCCGGCATCCGCGCCGTCACCGCGCACGACAGCTTCTCCGTCGAGCGCGGGGTGCTCTCCAACGACGCCCAGATCCTCACCATGGGTCAGCGCGTGATCGGACTGGAGCTCGCCCGCCGCCTCGTGCGCGAGTGGCTGACCTATCGCTTCGACCCGGCATCCGCGTCGGCGGCGAAGGTGGCCGTGATCGGCGAGTACGAGACCACGGGAAGCTGCTGACCCCGATGCGACGCGTGATGGTGGGGGTGAGCCTGAAGGCCTACTTCGGGCGAGCCGGCGCGCGCGCCTGGTTCGACCGGGTGGCCGCGGTGCTGCGCCATCACCCCGCGCTCCGTGATCCCGCCATCGATGTCTTCGTCATCCCCACCTATCTGCAGCTCGATGACGCGCGCGCCGCCCTCGACGCCCTCGGGATCGCGGTCGGCGCCCAGGACGTCTCGGAATTCGGGGCGGGGGCGTACACGGGCGAGGTCACCGCGGCCGAACTCGCCGAGTCCGGTGTCGCGCTCGCGGAAGTCGGTCACGCGGAGCGACGCCGCCTGTTCGGGGAGACCGACGAGGTCACGGCGGCGAAGGTCGCCGCGAGCGTGGCGGCCGGGCTCGTTCCCGTGCTGTGCGTGGGCGAGACCGAGCAGCAGGATGCCGCGTCGGCCGCCCCGGCGACCGTGGCCCAGTTGCGCCGCGCCCTGGCCTGCGCTCCCGCGGGCCGGATCGTCGTCGCCTACGAACCGGTGTGGGCGATCGGCGCCGCGGCCCCCGCTCCGGTCGGCCACCTCGTCGCCGTCACCCGGGCCCTGACGGCCGCACTGGCTGAGGACCCGGACCGGGAGGGCAGCCTGGTCATCTACGGCGGCTCGGCGGGGCCGGGGCTGCTCACCCGACTCGGCGACGACGTCGACGGACTGTTCCTCGGCCGCTTCGCGCACGATCCGGCGAACCTCGCCGCGGTGCTCGACGAGGCGGTCGTCCTGGCCGCCGCCCGGCGCGCACGAGAGGCCGTCTCGTGATCGGCCTCGGCACGTACGCGTTCTTCTGGCAGCACTCCGACGCCGTCCCAGCGCCCCTCTCCCTCATCGGCGCATTCGAGGCGACGAGGCGGCTCGGCGTCGACCTGTTCCAGATCTGCGACTACGCACCGCTCGACGGCATGGACGCGGGCGAACTCGCGGATGCCGCCGCCGCCGCACGCGAGCTCGGGCTGACGATCCAGCTCGGCACGAAGGGCGTCGAACCCGACCGGCTCGCCCGCTACCTCGACCTGGCCGGCGTGTTCGGTGCCGACCTCGTGCGCAGCATGATCGCGGGACGGGACTCGCAGCCGTCGCCGGCGCAGGCCGAGACCTGGCTGCGCCGCGCCCTTCCCGGCTACGAGGCATCCGGCGTCACCCTGGCCCTGGAGACCTACGAGCAGGTCGGCACCGCGGATCTCGTCGCCCTCGTCGACCGGATCGGAAGCGCGGCGCTCGGGATCTGCCTCGACCCCGCCAACGTCGTCGCCCGGCTCGAGCACCCCCGGACGTGCATCGAGGCCGCCGCCGCGCATGCGCGCAACGTGCACGTCAAGGACTTCGCGTTCACCCGCAGCCCCGGCTGGGTCGGCTTCACCTACGGCGGCGCCCCCATGGGCCGCGGCCTGCACGACTACCCGCATCTGCTCCAGACGGTCCGACCGCGCGAGCGCGGCATCGACGAGATCGTGGAGCACTGGCTGAGCTGGCAGGGCGACGCCGAGACGACCATCCGAACCGAGCGGGAATGGACCCGCATCACCCTCGACTACCTCAGGAGCCTGACATGACAACCAGCACCGACACCGCCGTCTACACCATCGCCGTCATCGGCGCGGGCGGCAAGATGGGCATGCGCGTCTCGAACAACCTGGCGGGGACCGACCACATCGTCGCGTACGTCGAGAACTCGCCCGCCGGGCGGCAGCGCACCCTCGATGCCGGTCGCGAGCTCACCGATGCCGCCGTCGCCGTGGCCGACGCCGACATCGTCGTGTTCGCGGTCCCCGACCTGGCGCTCCAGGCGGTCACCGCCGACCTCGTCCCGCAGATGCGCTCCGGCGCGATCGCGCTCACGCTCGACCCGGCCGCCGCCTACGCGGGCCTGCTCACCGACCGCGACGACGTCATCCGCGCCGTCGCCCACCCCTGCCATCCGTCGATCTTCCTGCAGCGCACCACCCCCGAGGAGTACGCGGACACCTTCGGCGGCATCGCCGCGCCCCAGGACGCCATCGCCGCGATCGAATCCGACGACCCCGCCAAGAAGGAGATCCTCGACGCGACCGTGCGCGCGATCTACGCTCCCGTCGTCGACGTGCACTACGTCACCGTCAAGCAGCTCGCCCAGCTCGAGCCGACCCTCGTCGAGACGGTCGCCTGCATGATCGGCGCGCTCCTCAACGAGGCGCTGGCCGAGACCGTGAACACCATGGGCGTGCCGGAGGCCGCCGCGCGCAGCATCCTGTACGGGCACACGCAGGTGGCCCTCGCGAACGGGCTGCGCGGCGACAACCCGTTCAGCGACGCATGCCTCATCGCGATGGACTACGGTCGCGAGAGCATCATCAAGGACGATTGGAAGAAGATCTTCCGCGACGACGAGCTCGACAAGAATCTCGCGCGGATGCTTCACCTCGACCACATCGAGCGCTGAGGAGCAGCCATGGGCGCACTGGACGGCAAGACCGCACTCGTCACCGGCTCCGGGGCCGGCATCGGCCGCGCCGTGGCCGAGCGCTTCGCCCGCGAGGGTGCGCGCGTCGTCGTCGCCGATCGGGACCGGGATGCCGCGGCATCCACCGCGGCCGCGATCGGCGACGCGGCCCGCGCGGTCGCGATGGACATCTCCGACGAGGCTTCGGTCGCGGCCGCGTTCGCGGACCTCGAGACCGGTGGATGGACGCCCGACGTCGTCGTCGCGAACGCCGGCGTGCAGCTGTTCGGGCAGGATGCCCCCGCCGCCGACCTCGACCTCGAGGTGTGGAACCGCACCATCGGCATCAACCTCACCGGCACGTTCCTGACGGTCAAGCACGCGGTCCGGGCGATGCTCCCGCGCGGGGGCGGCTCGATCATCCTCACCGGCAGCCCCACCGGCATCAACGGCGAGGGGGCCGCCTTCACTGCGTACAGCGCCTCGAAGGCCGGCATCCACGGGCTCGCCCGCACCGCCGCGGCCGCCTATGCGGGCGACAACATCCGCGTGAACACGGTCGTGCCGGCGTACACCGAGACGACGCTCGTCACGACCATCAGCGACGACCCGGAGTCGCGGCGGGCGATCATCGGCCGCATCCCGCTCGGTCGCGCCGGGTCCCCGCGCGACGTGGAGGGCATCATGGTCTTCCTCGCCTCCGACGACGGCGCGTTCGCGACCGGGTCGCTGTTCGCCGTCGACGGCGGGATGACGACCCTCTGACATGACCTGGCACGAGCCCGCGCAGACCTGGCGCAGCGGAGCGTGGTCGCTCGAGCTGCGCGACGACGAGCTCGCCGACATCGCGTTCGGCGGGCTCGTCGCACTGCGCAGCATCCGCGCCGTCGTGCGCGACCGCGATTGGGACACCGCACCGCTCGTCGTCGACGAGGTCGCCGCGGATGCCGGGACGCTGCGCCTGCACGTGCACACCGCGGGCCTCGGCGCCGAGCTGTCCGGGACGCTGCGGGTCGAGGCATCCGCCGTCGCGCTGACGGTCGCTCTGGAGCTGACTGCCCACCGCGCGTTCCGCACGAACCGCACCGGGCTCGTGGTGCTGCATCCGCCCGTCGCGGCCGGGGCACCCCTGCGCGTGCGGCACTCCGACGGCTCGCGCGAGACGACGCGGTTCCCCGACCGGATCAGCCCGCACCAGCCGGTGCTGGACATCGCCGGGCTCGCCTGGCAGGCGGGCGGTCTCGACGTCGACGTGCGCTTCCGCGGCGACGTCTTCGAGATGGAGGACCAGCGCAACTGGACCGACGCGTCGT
The DNA here is from genome assembly GCF_035277845.1 of Microbacterium sp. Lineage (GTDB taxonomy): Bacteria > Actinomycetota > Actinomycetes > Actinomycetales > Microbacteriaceae > Microbacterium. Next base: position 207 of record NZ_DATEJS010000349.1, on the reverse strand, counting down.
TCAAGACGTACAGCCGGCCGCTCGCGCTGCCCTTCCCGTACGAACTCGCCGCGGGCTCATCGGTTCGCCAGCAGATCGAGGTGCGGGTGCGCACCACCGGCGAGACGACGCCCCGCGGTCGCGACGCGATCGAGCTGCGTGCCGGCGGCTCCTTCCCGCAGGTGGCCGTCGGTGCGGCGACCGCGCCTGATCCGGCGCCGACCCTCG
>NZ_DATEJS010000348.1:0-2993 GCF_035277845.1 Microbacterium sp. | reverse complement strand
CGGCCCGGTGGCACGCGGCGACGCGCAGACCGTCACCCGGCAGCGGGAGGCGGTGGCATCCGGCGCCCCCGGCGTGCTCCCCCTCTTCGACGCACTCACCGCGAGCACCGCGGACCTGGCGAAAGGCACCGCATGAGGATCCTCCGCACGATCGCCGAGGTGCGCGCCGCGGTCGCCGACGCCCGCGCGGACGGCGGCTCGGTCGGACTCGTGCCGACAATGGGCGCCCTGCACGAAGGGCACCTGTCCCTCATCCGCCGCGCCCGCGCGGAGAGCGACCTGGTCGTGACGTCGCTGTTCGTCAACCCGACCCAGTTCGGCCCGAACGAGGATCTCGCCGCGTATCCGCGCGATGAGGCGACGGATGCCGCCGCCGCCGAGACCGCCGGAGCCGACATCCTCTTCGCACCGGCCGTGGACGAGGTCTACCCGCACGGCTTCGCGACGAGCATCCACGTGGCCGGCGTCACCGAGGTGCTCGACGGCGCGTCGCGCGGGCCCGGGCACTTCGACGGCGTCGCGACGGTGGTCACGAAGCTGTTCCAGGTCGTCGCCCCGGATGCCGCGTACTTCGGGCAGAAGGACGCCCAGCAGGTGCTCGTCGTCCGCCGGCTGGTGCGCGACCTCGACATGCCGGTGCGCATCGTCGCGTGCCCCATCGTCCGCGAGCCGGACGGCCTCGCGATGAGCTCGCGCAACGTCTACCTCGACCCGGCCGCACGGCGGCAGGCCACGGCGCTGAACCGCGCCCTCGAAGCCGCCGCGGCAGCCGTGGCATCCGGCGCCGCCGCGGCGGACGACGTGCTCGCCCCGGCCCGCGCGGTGCTCGCCGAGGCCGGCATCGACCCCGAATACCTCGAGTTGCGCTCCCCCGACGACCTGCACGAGCTCGACGCCGTGCGGGCACAGGCGCTGCTCCTCGTCGCCGCGCGCGTGGGCGCGGCGCGACTGATCGACAACCGCATCCTGGAGGCCTGACGATGGAACGCCGCACGATCTCGAGTCTCGCCGCGCAGAAGGCCGCCGGCGAGCCGATCGCCATGATCACCGCGTACGACCATCCCAGCGCGCAGATCGCCGAGGCCGCGGGCGTCGACGTCGTGCTGGTCGGCGACTCCGCCGCGATGACCGTGCTCGGCTACGACAGCACCGTCCCGGTGACCGTCGACGAGATGCTCATGCTCACGGCGGCCGTGCGCCGCGGCATCCGCACCCCGCTGCTGGTCGGCGACCTGCCGTTCGGGTCGTACGAGGCATCCGACGTGCAGGCCGTGGCGACCGCCCAGCGGTTCGTCAAGGAGGCCGGCTGCGACGCGGTGAAGCTGGAGCGCGGCGGCACCTCGGTGCAGCGCGCCCGCGCCATCGTCGACGCCGGCATCCCGGTGATGGGACACGTCGGGCTCACCCCGCAGACGGCCGCGATCACGGGCACCTACCGCGCCCGGGGCCGCTCCGCGGACGAGGCCTTCGCCGTGTTCGAGAGCGCACTCGCCCTGCAGGAGGCCGGATGCTTCGCCCTCGTCTTCGAGGCGATCCCGGCCGCCGCCACCGCCGCCATGATGCCGCGGCTGGACGTGCCGGTGATCGGCATCGGCGCGGGCAACGCCGCCAACGGCCAGGTGCTCGTCTGGCACGATCTGCTCGGCATCTACGGCGGCCCGTCGGCCCGGTTCGTCAAGCACTACGCCGAGCTGCGCCGGCCGATGACGGATGCCGTCGCCGCGTACGTCGCCGAGGTGCGCGAGCACGCCTATCCGCTTCCCATGCACGGGTATGGGATGCCGGACGACGAGGCGTCCCGCCTGCGTGCGATGATCGCCGACCGCTGACGCGGCCGTCGCGCGGCGAGCGTAGGTTTGCCGCATGGAACTTCAGCTGAAGGGCACGACCGCCCTCGTCACCGGGGCGAGCTCCGGCCTCGGCATCGCGTACGCCACCGAGTTCGCGCGCCGCGGTGCGGACGTCGTGCTGGTCGCCCGCCGCGAGGATCGGCTGCGCGAACTCGCCGACCGCCTGACGAGCGAGTGCGGCGTGGTCGCCACCGTCGTCCCCGCCGACCTCGCCGCGCCCGGTGCGGCTGCCGCGCTGCACGCCGACGTCGAAGCCCGCGGCATCCGCGTGCACGCGCTGGTCAACAACGCCGGTTTCGGGCTGCACGACCCGTTCCTCGACGCCGATGCCGCCCGCACGGCCGAGATGATCGACCTCAACGTGAATGCGCTCGTCGCGCTGACCCGCGCGTTCCTGCCGGCGATGGCCGCGGCGGGCCGCGGCCTGGTCGTGAACATCGCGAGCACCGGCGCGTTCGCGCCCTGCCCCACGATGGCGGTCTACGGCGCCACGAAGGCCTTCGTGCTGTCGTTCACCGAGGCCCTGGCGCACGAGGTGCATGCCCGCGGAGTCCAGGTGCTGGCGGTGTGCCCGGGAGCCACCGCGACCGAGTTCCGCTCGGTGTCGGGGCTGCATGCCGACCGCATGGAGACCGGATCGCAGACGCCCGAGCAGGTGGTCGCGACGACGTTCCGCGCCCTCGACAAGGGGCGCATCGGCAGTGTCGTGTCGGGCGGACGCAACGCACTGCTGGCGACGCTCACCGGCTGGGTGCCCCGGCGGTTCGCCACGACGATGGCCGCCCGGATGCTCAGCTGAGCGCGGCCGGATCGGTCACGGGCAGCCGGCACGCGAAGTCCCGGCAGTCGTAGAGCGCCGGCATCCCGTCGACGGGCGCCTTGCCCTCGAAGAGCGTGAATCCCGCCTCGGCAAGCGCTCCCGCCTGCGTCTCGGTCACGATTGCGAGCAGGTCGCAGGGGATGCCCCGGGCGGCCGTCGCGAGCTCGCCGTCCGGGTCGTCCGTCACCACGACGACGTGCCGCGGCCCGCGGGCGAGCAGCAGCGCCGCCTGCAGCATCGACCCGTGCGAGAGCGGATCCCGCAGCGCCGGCGCGGCCTGCGCCCGGACGATGTCCGCAGCCGCCGCCCGGTACTCGTCCCCG
>NZ_DATEJS010000347.1:0-2772 GCF_035277845.1 Microbacterium sp. | reverse complement strand
CCCCGGACGACCGCCGGGTCGCGGCGTCGGTCGGGCCCTACGGTGCCGTGCTCGGCGACGGCTCGGAGTACCGGGGCAGGTACGGCCTGTCGGCCGCACAGCTGCGCGACTTCCACGGTCCCCGGCTGGAGGTCCTCGCCGCCGCAGGCCCCGACCTGCTCGCGGTCGAGACGATCCCGGACGTCGACGAGGCCGTGGTGCTGGCCGCGCTGCTCGACGAGCTCGGCCAGCCGGCCTGGTTCAGCTACTCGATCCGCGGCGAGCGGACCTGCGCGGGGCAGCCCCTGACCGAGGCGTACGCGGCGCTCGCGGACTGCTCGGTGCTGATCGCGGCCGGCGTCAACTGCTCGGCGGAGGCGGACGTGCTGGCGGCGGTCGAGACGGCCGTGCAGCAGACCGGGCTGCCGGCGGTCGCGTATCCGAATCGCGGCGGCAGCTGGGACCCCGTCTCGAAGACCTGGTCCGACCCCCAGCCGTTCGACTTCGATCTGGTCGACGCCTGGATCGCCGCGGGTGCGACGTTCATCGGCGGATGCTGCGGATTCGGCCCGTCCGACATCCGGGCGCTCGCTCGACGCGTGCGGGCCGGCGCCCCGGCATCCTGACCCTCAGCTCCCGGTGGCGGGGTCCTCGAGCCGGGCGAGCACGCGCTGCAGAGCCTCGCGATGCTGGGTGCGCGCGAGCTCCGGGTCGGCGGCGGCACGGATCCCCGGGTCCGCGCTGAGGGCCGGATCCGCGGCGAGTGTTCGCACGGCATCCGCCATCGCGCTGCGCGTGGTGCGTTCGGACTGCTCGGCGCGTGCGGCGCGCGTGGTGGCCTCGTGGGCGCGCTTGTCGCTCGCCCGAGCGATGAGCAGGGATGCCAGCGCCACCGCGCTGCCGACGAGACCGCTCAGCGCGCCGATCCACCCCGGGATGACGATGCCCCAGAGGTTGGTCGCGGAGATCATGCCGTCAGCCTCCGGGCCCCCTCGTGCACGGGGACGAGGCGGGCGAGCTGCGTGACGTGGCGGGGTTCCAGCTCGGCGAGGCTCGAGACTCCGAGGAGCTTCATGGTGCGCTCGATCTCGGTGCGCAGGATCTGGATGGTGCGGTCGACGCCGGCGCGGCCGCCGGCCATGAGCCCGTACAGGTAGGCGCGGCCGATCAGGGTGAACTGCGCGCCGAGGGCGACGGAGGCGACGATGTCGGCGCCGTGCATGATGCCGGTGTCGATCATCACAGCGGTGTCGCGGCCGACCTCGCGGACCACGTCGGGCAGAAGCCGGAACGGGACGGGAGCGCGGTCGAGCTGCCGGCCGCCGTGGTTGGACAGCACGATGCCGTCGACGCCGAGGTCGGCGAGACGCCGTGAGTCGGGCACGTTCTGCACGCCCTTCACGACGATCTTCCCGGGCCACCGCTCGCGGATGACCGCGAGGTCGTCGTAGCTGATGGTGGGGTCCATCGCGGCGTCCAGCATCTCGGCGACGGTGCCGCCGGTCGACGACAGCGACGCGAACTCGAGCTTGGGGGTGGTGAGGAAGTCGATCCACCACCACGGCCGCGGCAGCGTGTCGAGCACGGTGCCGAGGGTGAGCTGCGGAGGGATGGAGAAGCCGTTGCGCTTGTCGCGCAGACGGGCCCCGGCGACCGGGGTGTCGACGGTGAACAGCAGCGTGTCGAACCCGGCTTTCGCGGCGCGTTCCACGAGCCGGTAGGAGACCTCGCGATCGCGCATGACGTACAGCTGGAACCAGTTGCGGCCGTGCGGGTTGGCGGCTTTGACGTCTTCGATCGAGGTGGTGCCCAGGGTGGACAGGGTGAACGGGATGCCCGCGGCACCGGCCGCGCCGGCCCCGGCGATCTCGCCCTCGGTCTGCATCAGCCGGGTGAAGCCGGTCGGGGCGATGCCGAACGGCAGCGCGGACGGCCCGCCGAGGATCTCGACCGACGTGTCGACGTTCGTCGCCGGGCGCAGGATGTCGGGGTGGAACTCGACGTCCTCGAACGCGTGGCGGGCGCGGGCGATCGACAGTTCCTGCTCGGCGGCGCCGTCGGTGTAGTCGAAGGCGGCCTTCGGGGTGCGGCGCTTCGCGATGCGGCGCAGATCCTCGATCGTCAGGGCCTCGTCCAGGCGGCGCCGCTTGAGGTGCAGGTCGGGCTTCTTGAACTGCATGTACTCCCGCAGTTCGGACGGGTTCGGCAGCTGACGCTTGACCATTCGAGGACCTTCTCCTATCGGGGGTGGTGCAGCCGGGGGGCGTGCGTGCAGGCGACGAGATCGCGCAGCGCCTCGAGCGAACCCGAGACGAGACCCGCGGCACGGCCTTGAACGAGGATATTGCCCAGGGCCGTCGCTTCAACGGGTCCGGCGACGACCGGGATGCCGGCGCGGTCGGCGGTGCGCTGGCAGAGCAGCTCGTTGAGGGCGCCGCCCCCGACGACGTGGATGCTGCGCACGTCGACGCCGCCGAGGCGCCCGGCGGTCGTGGCGGCATCCGCGAACGCCTGCGCCAGCGACTCGACGATGCTGCGGGCGAACTCGGCCCGGGTGCGCGGAGTGGCGACACCGTGTTCGTCGCACCACGCGGCGATGCGGGCGGGCATGTCGCCCGGTGGCAGGAACCGCGGGTCGTCGACGTCGAACACCGGGACGGGGGCGGTGACGTCCTCGGCCGCATCCAGCAGCGTCGGCAGGTCGATGCGATGACCCTCCCGCTCCCACTGGCGCACCGTCTCGCTGAGGATCCACAGGCCCATGACGTTGCGCAGCAGCCGCACGCGGCCGTC
>NZ_DATEJS010000346.1:0-12093 GCF_035277845.1 Microbacterium sp. | reverse complement strand
CGCGGGGGCGGGCGCGCGGGACGGGCCCGGGGACGGGCCGGGTGACGGGCTGTGGAGAGGGGCGCGGGGGCGGCATCCCGGCCTAGCATGGACAGGATGTCCCCCTCCGCCCTCTCCCGGCCCGAGCTGTCCGCCGAGCAGCGCGAGGTCTTCGAGCTCATCGAGGGGACCCGCGAGCACGTCTTCGTGACCGGGCGCGCCGGCACCGGCAAATCGACGCTGCTGAACCACCTCGCGTACCACACCGAGAAGCAGATCGCCGTCTGCGCGCCCACCGGCGTCGCGGCGCTCAACGTCGAGGGCCAGACGATCCACTCGCTGTTCCGGCTGCCGATCGGACTCATCGCGAACGGCGAGATCGAGCAGTCGGATGCCACCCGCAAGGTGCTGAACGCGATCGACACCCTGGTCATCGACGAGATCTCGATGGTCTCCGCGGACCTCATGGATGCCATCGACCGGTCGCTGCGCAAGGCGCGCGGCCGGCGCGGCGAGTCGTTCGGCGGCGTGCAGGTCGTGATGTTCGGCGACCCGTACCAGCTCGCTCCGGTGCCGCCGCGGGGCGACGAGGCCCGGTACGTGCAGGACCACTACCGCTCGTTCTGGTTCTTCGACGCGCACGTGTGGACCGGCAAGCCGGCCGGCGACGGCATCCTCGACATCGGCGAGCACGGCGCGGACCTGCACATCCGCGAGCTGCGCGACATCCACCGGCAGTCCGACGACGCGTTCAAGGCGATGCTCAACGCGGTGCGCTACGGGCGGGTCACCGCCGACATCGCGAAGGTGCTCAACGACACGGGCGCCCGGCGCCCGCCCGACGCGGGACCCGACGAGCCGCCCATCATCACGCTCGCGACCCGCAACGACATCGTCAACTCGATCAACAAGCGCCACCTCGACGCGCTGCCCGGCCGCGCGCTGACGGCCCGCGCCGAGATCACCGGCGACTTCGGCCGGGGCGAGGCGAACTATCCCGCCGACTCCGAGCTGCAGCTGAAGACCGGGGCGCAGGTGATGTTCCTGCGCAACGACACCGGCGCCGGGTTCGGCGAGGGGCCGCGCTGGGTGAACGGCACGATCGGCACCGTCACGCGCATCGCCGGCGGCAGCGTGCTGGTCGACGTCGACGGCGAGGAGCACGAGGTCGAGCCCGCGGTATGGGAGCGCATCCGGTACGCGTACGACCCGGGCTCGAAGACCCTGAGCCGCGACATCGTCGCCGAGTTCACGCAGTTCCCGCTGCGGCTCGCGTGGGCGGTGACGATCCACAAGTCGCAGGGCAAGACGTACGACCGCGCGGTCATCGACCTCGGCTCCGGAGCCTTCGCCCCCGGGCAGACCTACGTCGCGCTGTCGCGGCTCACCTCGCTCGAGGGGCTCTACCTGTCCCGCCCGCTGCGCCCCCGCGACATCCAGGTCGACCCCGACGTGCGCCGGTTCATGTCCGGCGCGCAGCGCCCGCCGGCCGCGCCCGCGGCGCCGGGATCCTGACCCGCCCGCACGCGTTCAGCCCGGTCATACCGGCGTCCGGCACGATGCACTGTGTTTGAATGATCGGAGACGTCATCAGGGGGAGGATGCCGGTGGTGGACAGGGCGCGACGCATCAGCCGCTTCGCCGTGGCCGTGGCATCCATCCTCGTCGCCGGCATCGCGCTCGCCGGATGCAGCGCCGCGTCCGGCGATCCGGTCGCCGTGCCGACCCCGCCCACCACGGCCGATCTTCCGGCGGCTCTGCAGAAGCAGCTGCGCACCGCGGTCACCGAGGCCATGAAGGCGACCGACTCGTCGGGCGCGATCGTCACCGTCACCGCTCCCTGGGCGGGCACCTGGACGGCGGCCCTCGGCGTCACGTCTCCAGGCGGCAAGACCCCGGTGACGACCGACATGACCTTCCGCGCCGGGCAGATCACCCGCGCCATGACGTGCGACGCCCTGTACCGGGTCGCCGCCGCGGGCAAGGTGAAGCTGACCGACAGCATCGCCGACTACATGGACGGCATCCAGTCGCTGAAGGACGCCACCCTGGGCGACCTGTGCGACAGCACGTCGGGCATCGGCTCGTACGGCGGACAGCTCGCCTCCGACGAGCTCGACAACCCGGGGCGTGCGTGGGATCCGAACGAGCTCATCGCGTACGGACTCGGCGCCACCCCCGACGGCGTCTCGCCCGGCGACGCGTACAGGGCGTCGGATGCCGGTTACGTGCTGCTCGGTCAGGCGCTGCAGAAGGCCACCGGCCAGACGCCGGCGCAGATCCTCGCCAACCAGGTGTTCCGGCCGCTGGGGCTCACCAGCACGGCCCTGCCGGGGGATGCCCCGAACGAGCCGGTGGTCGGCGACTCCACCGCGCTGCCCGGCTACGTCGTGCGGCAGGACGCGAAGGGGAACCTGCAGTGCAAGGCCCCCACCGACATCACCACGATGTCGGCCAGCTTCGGCTCGACCGACTCCGGCGTGGTCACCGACATCACCGACCTCAGCACCTACGTGCGCGCCCTCGCGACCGGGGGACTCGTGCCCGACAAGAGCCGGTTCGAGAACGCGCTCGCCGTCAGCACGTCGAGCCCGGTGTGGTTCACGGCCGCCGGCGGGGCGGTCAAGGCGGGCACGCTCATCGGGCAGTACGGCAAGATGCCCGGCTACCTGACGGCGGCCTTCTCGGAGCCCACCAGCGGGCTCACGGTCGCCGTGGTGCTGAACAACTCCACGGCGGACCGCACCCCGATCCTCTCGCTCGCGTGGGAGCTCGCGGCGCTCGCCTCGAAGGCGCCCGCCACCGCCGGTGAGACCGCGCCGGCCGCCGGGCTGCCGTGGACGGCCGCGACGTACGCCGCGAAGGTCACCGCACACCCGATCTGCGGATCGTGACCGTGCGCGCCGTGAGCCGGCGCACCCCCGCCCCGGCGATCGTGCTCGTCGTGGCCGGGATGCTGGTGCAGGAGGTCGGGGCATCCCTCGCCGTCACGCTCTTCCCGCGCGTCGGGCCCGCGGGCATGACGATGCTGCGGCTCGTCTTCTCGGCGGTCATCCTGCTGGTCGTCGCCCGGCCGTCGCTGCGCGGGCACAGTCGGCGGGCGTGGCTCGCGGTGGTCCGCTTCGCCTTCGCGCTCGTGTGCATGAACTCGCTGTTCTACTTCGCGCTGCAGCGGCTGCCGCTCGGCGTCGCCGTCACGATCGAGGTGCTCGGGCCGCTCGTGCTGTCGATCGTCGCCGCCCGCCGGGCGTCCGCGTGGCTGTGGGCGGTGCTGGCGCTCGCCGGCGTCGCCGCGCTCGGCGGCGGGGGATGGAACCGGCTCGACCCGCTCGGCGTGGTGTTCATCCTCGGCGCCGCGGCCGCATGGGCCTGGTACATCCTGTCCTCGGCGCGCGTGGGGCGCGAGTTCCCGCAGCTCGACGGGCTCGCCTTCGCGATGGCGCTCGGCGCCGTGCTGTCGCTGCCGCTCGGCATCTGGCAGGCCGGACCGGCGCTGCTGCAGCCGGTGCTCCTGGCCCAGGCGCTGGGCGTCGCCGTCCTGTCCAGCACGATCCCGTACACGTTCGAGCTCATCGCGCTGCGGCGGGTGCCGGCGGCGGTGTTCGCGATCTTCATGGCGATCTCGCCGGCGACCGCGTCGCTGGCCGGGTTCGTGCTGCTGCACCAGTCGCTGACGTGGCTGGAGATCGCCGGCATGGTGCTCGTGATCGCCGCCTCGATCGGTGCCGTGCGGTCGGAGGCGCGCGCCGGGCGTCCCGTCGTCGAGGCCGAGCCGCTGGCGTGACCGGCCGCCCGGGCGCGGCGCATCTGGCAGACTGAGCGGAGGAGTGGCGATGAGCGCAGTGATCGTGGTCGGGGTCGAGGACCGGATGCCTCCGCTGGTGCTGGTCGAGGCGGCGCGCATCGCCCGCGATCTCGGCGCGGAGCTGGTGTGCGGGCACGTCGACCGGTCGCAGTACGCGATCTCGGAGGACCCGGACGGCACGGTGCACTCGCGTCCCTTCGACCCCGATCTGCCCGAGCAGCCCGACGCCGTCTTCCCGGAGGAGCTCACCGCGCGCATCGGCACGGTGCTGCAGGGCGCCGGCCTCGGTGACGTGACGTGGTCCGGGCGCGAGCTCGCCGGAGACCCCGCCCACGCCCTCGCCCACCTGGCGAACGTGCTGGATGCCCGGCTCATCGTGGTCGGCACGCACGAACCCGGGGCGCGCGGCGGCCTGCGCGAGTTCTTCCAGGGCTCGATCGCGACGCACCTCGCGCACCGGCAGCACCGGCCGGTGCTCGTGGTGCCGCTCGGCGGCACGCATCCGGGTGCCGACGCGTGAGCGGCCCGTCCAGGCCGCTGCATCTGCGCTGGGGGGCGATCGGGCTGGTCGTGGCCGGCGGGGCGGTCGGCACGCTGCTGCGCTATCTGCTCGCCCTCGTCGTGCCGGCCTGGCGCGGGATGCCGCTCGGTGTCTTCGTCATCAACGTGACCGGCGCGTTCGTGCTGGGCTGGCTGCTCGAGGCGCTGACCCGCGGCGGCCCCGACCAGGGCGGGCGGCGCATCGCACGTCTGCTCGTCGGCACCGGCGTGCTCGGCGGCTACACCACCTACAGCACGTTCGCGGTGGACACCGACGGACTGCTGCTGACCTCGCAGTTCGGCGCGAGCGCGCTGTACGGCCTCGCGACCGTGATCGTCGGGGCCGCGGCATCCGTCGCCGGCGTCGCGGTCGGGGCGGCGCTCGCCCGTCGGCGGGCGGGGGTGCGCTGATGGCGGCGCTGTGGGTGGTGCTCGCGATGTCGCTCGCGGGCGGGGTCGGGGCCGGATGCCGCTTCGTCGTCGACGGCTTCGTCAAGGCGCGCGTGCGGCTGGCGTACCCCGTCGGCACCACGCTCATCAATGTGACGGGATCGTTCCTGCTGGGCCTCGTGACCGGCCTGGCGACCGCGCACACCCTGCCCGCGGAGTGGCGGCTGATCCTCGGCACGGGATTCCTCGGCGGGTACACGACGTTCTCCACCGCGAGCCTGGAGACCGTGCGCCTCGCCCAGGAGGGGCGGTGGCGGGCCTCCGCGCTGAACGCGTTCGGGATGCTGGCCGGCTCCCTGCTGGCCGCCGCGCTCGGGCTCTGGCTCGGCGGCCTCGCCGCCTGACCGCGACCCCGGTTCAGCCCGTCCCGGTTCAGCCGGCGTCGCGGGCGGCGCGGATGCGGTTCAGGCTGTTCTGGTAGCGCTCCTGGTGGATGCGGGCATGCATCCACTGGTCGACCTGGCGGATGCCGGCCGTGGTGCGCAGGCGACCCAGCAGGTCGGTGAACTCGGCCAGGCCGGGGAACGTGATCGTCGCGACCATGTCGTAGCGGCCGACGCCGCGCGCCAGGAACTCCAGCGCGGGCTCGGCCAGCAGCAGCTCGAGTGCGTCGGCGTCGTCGCCGTCCAGCACGATGCCGAAACCGAACGCGAGCCCCTCGGCATCCGCCTTCTCGCGCCGCACCACCGCCCCGATCTGCATGGCGCCCGCCTCGATGAGCCGGGTCACGCGGATGCGGCATCCGCTGATGGAGAGTCCCACCTGCTCGCTCAGCTCGGCGTAGCCCAGCCGGCCGTCGTCCTGCAGCAGCTCCATGATCTGCAGGTCGACCTCGTCGAGGGAGTGCGGGATGAGGCGGGGCTCCTCGCCGAGGAAGAAGCTGCGCAGCATCCGCTCGTAGAGCATCACGGCGACCTCGTGGACACCGGGCATCGCGCGCACCGCGCGGACGGCGGTCTGCAGCTCGCTGAGGGACGTGGTGTGCAGCTCGATGACCAGCTGCATGGGCCCGGTGATCTCGGAGATGAACACCGTCGCCTCGATCTGCGCGATGCGCTGCGCGAGGGCCTTGATGTCGCCTTCGGCGCGCACCATCAGGTGCGCGAGCACATCGAGCCCCAGCAGGCGCGGATGCACGGCCGCGATCACGCGCAGCGATCCGTCGTCGAGCATCGGGGCGATGCGGCGGGTGATGTTGGCCCGCGTGGTGCCCAGCTGACGGGCGAGATCGCTGAACGAGGTGCGTCCGTCGCGCCGCAGCAGTGCGATCGCGCCCTCGGTGATCTCGTCCACGGGTCAACCGTAGCGCATTCGGGCGCAGAGTCGATACAACTTTGCAATCTCGCCGCTCGCGCATGACTGACACGTCGCCAAGAGTCGACATGGAATGCCGCTCGCACGTTGCAAGTAGATGAAAACTGCAAAATTGTATTGACAGGGTCGCTCGGGGCGTGCATCATCGTCATCACACGGCAACCCGACTCTTCATTGGAGAAGAACCATGAATCTGCGTGTCCTCGGTCTTGCGGCGGTCGCCGCAGCGGCGGTGCTCACCCTGAGCGCCTGCTCCGGCGGCTCCTCCGCCTCCACCCCCGCGTCCAACTCCAAGGCCCCGGCCGGTCTCATGACCTCCGGCACCCTCACCGCGTGCATCGACCCGGAGTACGCCCCGCTCGAGTACTACAAGAACGGCTCGTCGGGCGACATCGTCGGCTTCGACGCCGACGGCGTGCGCGCGCTCGCCGCGAAGTGGGGCGTCACCCCCAAGCTCGTGGCCACCTCGTTCGACGGTCTGATGCCGGCGCTGAACGCGGGTCGCTGCGACATCGTATGGAGCGGCCTGTACCAGAGCGACGCGCGCAAGGCGATCTCCGACTCCGCACCGGACATGAAGGCCGGCCCCGTCGCCGTCGCGGCGCCCGACTTCGCTGCCAAGCTCTCCACCCCCGAAGACCTCTGCGGCCTGCGCGTGGTCACCCAGTCGGCATCCGCGAACTCCACCGACGTCGCCGACGTCTCGAAGAAGTGCGTCGCCGACGGCAAGAAGGCGATCCAGCAGAGCAACTACCCGCAGACCGCGCAGACCGTGCTCGCGGTGCTCAACGGCAAGGCCGACGTGCTCGTCGAGACCAACGTGGGCGCGGCCTACATCGCCTCGCAGAACGAGGGCAAGCTCGCCGTCGCGAAGAACGTCTTCCCGGCCGAGACCACGTTCGGCGTGTTCACCGCGAAGGGCTCCAAGCTCACCGCCCCCGTCGCCGCAGGCCTGAAGGCGCTCTACACCGACGGCACCCTCAAGAAGCTCGCCGAGCAGTACAAGCTCGACCCCGCCACGCTCGACGTCTACAACTGAGCGCGGCCCGGTCGCCGACAACGAACAGGGACAGACGTCATGGGTTTCGATCCGCACATCTTCTGGCAGCAGCTCACCAACCTCCAATACCTCTGGGGCGCCCTGCTGTCGATCGGGGTGGCGGCCGTCGCGCTGATCATCGCGGTGGTGCTCGGGTTCTTCCTCGCCCTCGGCCGCACCTCGGGCAACCGGTGGGGCCGAGGCGGGTCCGCCACCTACATCTGGCTGTTCCGCGCGATCCCGGCACTGCTGGTGCTGCTGATCATGTGGAACGCGCTGCCGCAGCTGATCCCGGTCTTCAAGGCCGACTGGTACACGCCGTTCATCGCGGCATCCGTCGGTCTCGGCATCGTCGAGGCGGCGTTCATGGCCGAGATCATCCGCTCCGCGCTGACCAGCGTCGACGACGGCCAGGGCCTCGCCGGGCGGGCGCTCGGGATGACGCCGGGCTCGGTCATGCGCAAGGTCATCCTGCCGCAGGCCATCCGCACGGCGCTGCCGCCGACCGGCAACGAGTTCATCGGCCTGGTCAAGTACTCGTCGCTGGCATCCGTCATCTCGTTGCAGGAGCTGCTGACCACCGCGCAGGTGGGGGTCAACACCACGTTCCGGTACGCCGAGTACTACGCGGTGGCGATCATCTACTACCTCGTCATCGTCACGATCATCACGCTCATCCAGGGCCGCATCGAGAAGCGCTTCGCGTGGAGCTCGCGCGGTGCGCGCAAGCTCCTGCTGCGCACCACCGCGACCGAGACGCAGGTCATCGCGGTGGGCCGCGCCCGCGGCGAACGAGAGGAAGTGAAGGCATGAGCGCCGCAACCGCCACAGCCACCCCCACCCTGCAGGTGAAGGGGCTGCACAAGAGCTACGAGGGACTCGAGGTGCTCAAGGGCGTCGAGTTCGAGATCCACCGCGGCGAGGTCAAGGCCGTGCTCGGCCCGAGCGGCTCGGGCAAGTCGACGATGCTGCGGCTCATGGCGCTGCTCGAGCCCGCCGACCGCGGCGAGGTGCTGCTCGGCGGCACCCGCATCGGCTCGACCGGTCCGGCCGACAAGCCCCGTCACCATCACGAGCGCAAGCTCGCCGTGGAGCGGCGCGACATCGGCATGGTGTTCCAGCGGTTCAACCTGTTCCCGCACATGAACGCCCTCGACAACGTCGCCCTCGCGCTCATGGACGTGCAGAAGGCCGACAAGGCGCAGGCCAAGGAGCGCGCCTACACGATGCTCGAGCGCGTCGGACTCGGCGAGCGGGCCGGTCACTTCCCGTCGGAGCTCTCCGGCGGACAGCAGCAGCGCGTCGCGATCGCCCGGGCCCTGGTGCTCAACCCGCAGGTGATGCTCTTCGACGAGCCCACCTCGGCCCTGGACCCGGAGCTCGTCGGAGAGGTGCTCGACGTGATGGAGCAGCTCGCCGCGGAGGGCATGACGATGATCGTCGTCACCCACGAGGTGCGCTTCGCCCGCCGCGCCGCCGACGAGGTGTCGCTGTTCGACTCAGGCGTGCTTGTCGAGCAGGCCGCCCCCGACGAGTTCTTCGACAACCCGCAGCACGAGCGCACGAAGAGGTTCCTCAGCCATGTCCACTGACCCGCGACCGCTCGCCGTCTTCACCGACACCGAGGGCATCGACCCGGCCCCGGGCATCGAGATCCTCGAGGCCGCCGGCTTCCGCGTCGTCCGGCTGGAGACGCGCGACGCCGACCGGATCGTCGAGGCCGCACAGGATGCCGAGGCCCTCCTCGTGGGCTACGCCCCGATCACCGCCGAGATGATCGAGCGGATGCCGCGGCTGCGCATCATCGCGCTGCTGTCGATGGGCTACGACAACGTCGACGTGCCGGCGGCCACCGCGGCCGGCGTCTGGGTGTCCAACATCCTCGGCGCCGCCACCGACGAGGTCGCCGCGCACGCCCTCGGGCTCGCGCTCGCCGCCCGCTCGATCGACCGTGCCGCCCGGACCACCCGCGAGGGCGGCTGGAACCACGAGCACGCCCCGAAGGTGACCACCGAGTGCACCGTCGGGGTGCTCGGCCTCGGCCGCATCGGGCGCCGCTTCGCCGAGTTCGCGGCGCCGCTGTTCGGCGAGGTGCTCGGCACCGACCCGATGCTGCCCGACGACGAGAACACCCGGAGGATGCTGGCGGATGCCGGCATCCGCCGCGTCGGCCTCGACGAGCTGATCGCCGCCTCCGACGTGCTGTCGCTGCACGTGCCGCTCACCGACGAGACCGCCGGACTGGTCGACGCCGACGTGCTCGCCGCCCTGCCCGAGGGCGCCGTGCTCGTCAACGTCAGCCGCGGCGGGCTCGTCGACGAGGACGCCCTGCTCGCCGCCCTCGACTCCGGGCACGTCGCCGGGGCCGGCCTCGACGTGCTGGCCGTCGAGCCGGCGGCATCCGACCATCCGTTCCGCACCCACCCGCACGTCGTGCTCACACCGCACGTGGCCTACCTCTCCTCGCGCACCGGCCGCGAGTACGCGACCCGCCAGGCGCAGAACGTCGTCGCGGTGTTCGCCGACGGCGCCCCGCGCACGCCGGTGAACCGCCCGGCCGTGACCCTGCCCACCCCCTGATACGAAAGCGATTCCATGCGCAAGCTGTCCCTCCCCGATCGACCGCTCGAGGAGCAGGGCGCGAAGATCATCGTCGCCCGCCGCATCCGCACCCTCGACGACGCCGACACCGTCGCGAGCGCGATGCTCGTCGTCAACGGCCTCGTCGCCGCGACCGGCACCCTCGAGGAGTGCCGCACGGCCGCCCGGCGGTACACGGCGGGCGAGCCCGAGCTCGTGGATCTCGGCGACGCTGTGGTCGTGCCCGGCTTCATCGACGCGCACGCGCACCCGCTGATGCTCGGCCAGATGATGAGCTGGGTCGACTGCGGACCGCAGCGGGCGGGCAGCATCCCCGAGATCGTCGCGCTGCTTCGTGCGGCCGCCGAGCGCACCCCGGCCGGTCTGCCGGTACGCGGCTACGGATACGAGCAGCGCAACCTCGCCGAGCAGCGGCATCCCACCCGGTTCGAGCTCGACGAGGTCGCGACCGACCGCGAGGTGTACCTGATGAACGCGTCGGGACACGGCGGCGTCGTCAACAGCTTCACGCTGGCGACCTACGGCGTGACGCGGGACACCCCCGACCCGCAGGGCGGCGAGTTCTTCCGGGATGCCGACGGCGAGCTCACCGGCGAGCTGTCGGATGCCGCGTGCAACATCCTCACCGGCGTGCGCGGCGTGAAGATCGGCCACCACGGTCCCAACTTCCACCTCGGCGACGCTCCCGAGGAGCACGTGCGCCAGCTCGAGGCGGCGCAGCGCAACTTCCTCGCGGGCGGCGTCACCGCGATCGGCGACTGCCAGGTCTCGAGCCGCGAGTTCGACACCTACCTGCGCCTGTCCGAGAGGGCGGGCCTGCACGTGCGCGTGTCGATGTACCTGCTCTCGCACCTGCTCGACGACGCCCTCGACATGGGGCTGCGCGGCCAGTTCGGCAACGCCCGGCTGAGCTTCGCGGGCATCAAGCTGTACGCCGACGGCACGCTCGGCGGCTGGACCGCCTACTTCCCCGACGGCTACGTCGGCGACCCGTGCCGCACCGGCCAGCTGTACCACGAGCCCGCCGAGTACCGGAAGCTCATCGCCAAGGCGCATGCGGCCGGGCTGCAGACCGCCACCCACGCCCAGTCGCCGACCGCGATCGAGATGGTCGTCTCGGCGATCGAGGCGGCGCAGGCCGCCGACCCGCGCCCGGACGCCCGGCACCGCATCGAGCACTGCGGCCTGCCCACCCCCGAGCAGATCGCGCGGATGGCGGATGCCGGCATCCGGCCCGTCAACCAGCCGCAGCACTACTACAACTGGGGCGAGGGCGTCGAGCAGGCCATCGGCACCCCGGGCGAGCGCTTCAACCCGCTCGGCGAGTTCGTGCGCGCCGGCGTGCCCGTGACGATCTCGTCGGATGCCCCCGTGGCCGAGCCCCGGCCGCTCGAGGCCATCCAGGCGTCGGTCACCCGGGTCACGCGGCGCGGTCACAAGCTCGGCGCGGACGACCTCGTCATCGACACCGCCACGGCGCTGCGCGGCCACACCATCGAGGCGGCCCGGTCGATCGGCCGCGAGGACGACCTCGGCAGCCTGCAGCTCGGCAAGCGCGCCGACTTCGCCGTGCTCGCCGCCGACCTCGACGAGGTCCCTGCCGACGAGATCGGGCGGATCCCCGTGCTGCAGACCTGGATCGACGGCACCGTCCGGCACATCGGCGCCCGCGAGGCGGTGACCGCATGACCGTCATCGGCTCCCTCGACGCGGTCGACACGCTCGAGACGGATGCCGCGACCGCCGCCGGCGTCGCGGTCGACAACGCGGGACTCGCCGTGCTGCAGACCCTGCGCGGCTACGGGGTCGACACGGTGTTCGGCATCCCGGGCACGCACAACCTCGAGTTCTACCGGCACCTGCCGCGCCTCGGCATGCGCGCCGTGACCTCGCGGCACGAGCAGGGCGCCGGATACGCCGCCGACGGCTGGGCGCAGCGCACCGGGATGCCGGGCGTCGTCATCACCACCTCGGGCCCGGGGCTGCTGAACGCCCTGTCGGCGGCCGGCACCGCGTACTGCGAGTCGCGGCCGCTCATCCTGCTGTCGCCCGGCGTGGCGCTCGGCGCCGAGTTCGCCGACGTCGGCACGCTGCACGAGACGAAGGATGCCGTCGCGGCATCCGGGGCGATCGTGGAGTGGAGCCGGCGGGTGGCGACCGCCGCGGAGGCCGTGGAGGCGGTGCACGACGCGTTCGAGCTGTTCCGCACCGGGCGCCCGCGCCCGGTGCACATCGAGGTCCCGCTCGACGTGCTCGAAGGGGCGGCCGACGTGCCGCACGCCGACCGCGACGCGCGGCCGCACCCCGGATCCAGGCCCGCGGATGCGGCGCTCGTGGCAGAGGCGGCGGCCCTTCTCGCGGGGGC
>NZ_DATEJS010000345.1:0-2210 GCF_035277845.1 Microbacterium sp. | reverse complement strand
GGCGGCGGATTCGGGATCGCCTCGGCGGCATCCGCCTCCGCCGGCGGCCCCGACTATCGCACCGCGACCGTCGGCACCGGGCCGGTGACGCAGTCGCTCGAGCTCACCGGCACCGTGTCGCGCGTGAACCAGAAGACGGCGTCATTCCCGGTGTCGGGCACGGTGGCGTCGGTTTCGGTGGCCGTGGGCGACACCGTCCGGGCGGGGCAGAGGCTCGCGACGCTCGACCCGACCGCCCTCAAGGCCAACCTGCTCGCCGCGCAGGCCACGCTCGCCCGCGACCAGGCGAGCCTCGCCGCCGACCAGAGCAGCAGCACGACCGGGAGCGCTGCCAGCACGGCCACGACCGGGGCATCCGGCGTCTCGGCCGGCCGCAGCGCCGGGTCGGGCACGGGTGCGCTGCAGGCGCAGCTCGCCCGTGCCGACCGGTCGCTCGGGCAGATCCGCAACGAGCTCGTCCAGGCGAACACGCTGTGCCGGCCTGTCACCGGAACGGTGACGAAGACCGGCGGCGGACCCGCCGGCAGGGGCGGTGCTCCGACGTCGGGAGCGGGCGCGACGCCCAGCCCCACTCCGAGCCCGACCGTCTCCCCCACCTCTACGCCGACCCCCACGCCCACGTCTACGTCGTCGCCGTCGCCGTCGCCGAGCACGGGGGGCGGGGCGAGCACACCTAGCCCCGCGCAGGTCGCCGCGTGCGAGCAGGCGCTGGCGTCGATCGCGGGCTCGCTGCAGGTGACCGAGCAGCAGGTGTCCGCGCTCGCACACGCCGTGTCGGCGAGCGCCTCGCGCGGCTCGTCAGGCCAGGGCGCGAGCTTCGGCGGCGCCACGTCCGGCGCGTCCGCACCGCGTTCCGGCGGATCGGGCTCGGGCGCCACGAGTCAGGCCGCGCGCATCGCGAGCGATCAGGCCGCGATCGCGCAAGACAACGCCTCGGTCTCACAGGCGCAGGCCGACGTGCAGGATGCCACGCTCACCGCGCCGATCAGCGGCACGGTCGCCTTCGTCGGCTTCGTCGCCGGCTCGGACGCGTCGACGAGTCAGGGCGTCACGATCATCGGTGCGGGTGCGGCCGTCGTGACCGTCGACATCCCTCTCGCCGACATGAGCCTCGTGCACACCGGCCTCGCCGCGCAGGTGACCCCGGCCGGAGGCATGTCGAGCGTCGCCGGCGCCGTGCAGTCCGTGCAGCTGCTGCCGTCGAGCTCGGCGTCGTCGACCGCCTTCCCCGCGACGGTGCTGGTCGCCGATCCCCCGACCGCGCTGGCATCCGGGTCCGCGGCGACGGTGTCGATCGTCACCGCGACGGCGACGGATGCCGTGCGCGTGCCGGCCTCGGCGCTGTCGGGCCGCGACGGCCAGACCGGTGTCGTGACGGTGCTCTCCGGCTCGAGCACCACCCGCACGGTCGTACAGCTCGGCGCCGTCGGCGGCGGCTGGGTGCAGGTCACGAGCGGGTTGAAGGCCGGTCAGCAGGTGGTGCTGGCGGATGCCGCCGAGGCGCTGCCGTCGAACACCACGGGACTCGGCGGCGGAGGCTTCGCGGGTGGCGGTTTCCGCACGGGGACCAGTGGCACCTTCCGCGGCGGCGCGGGCGCAGGAGGCTGACCGGGCTCACCCCGACATGACGAACGCCGCATCCGATCGGATGCGGCGTTCGCGAAGTCTGAACGTCAGCGCGAGGCGCTGTTGCGACGGGTCGTGTGGATCGGGATCCCCATTGCGAGGGCGATGAGCAGCAGCCCGAGGATGAAGATCACTGCCTGCAGACCCGGCACCACGGAGAAGGCGAAGCCGAAGCAGAGGATTCCGGCCACGAACAGCACGAGGCAGACGATGAACATGGGTCCACCCTACTACGCCGATAAGCGCCACCATGCCGAAAGGTGGGGCTGTCGCCGTCGATAGAGTGGCGGGGTGAGTGCCGACCAGATCATCTCCCTGTCGTCGTCCGTCATCGGCACCGGGAAGCCTGTCTTCACCATCGCCGAGATGTCGGGCAACCACAACGGAAGCCTCGACCGAGCTCTCGAGATCGTCGACGCCGTGGCGACCAGTGGCGCCGACGCGCTGAAGATCCAGACGTATACGGCCGACACCCTGACGATCGACAGCGACGAGCCGCCGTTCCATGTGAAGGGCGACCACGACCTGTGGGGCGGCCGCAACCTGTACTCGCTGTACGAGGAGGCGCATACTCCCTGGGAGTG
>NZ_DATEJS010000344.1:0-2156 GCF_035277845.1 Microbacterium sp. | reverse complement strand
ATCGCGGCGCAGCGCCGGGCGCGGGGAACGGTGGGGATCGCCTTCCTGCATGCTGCCCAACCTAACCCGGCACGCTGGACACTCACCCGGGACGCCCGTTTTGGTCTGGCATCCGTGATGCCGTAAGCTTTCTCTTTGGTGCCTGTGCCCTGCTGGCCGGCGCCACGAACGTGAGCCCTCCACTGGCGTGTTGGTGGGTTCGGTGCGTTTCGTCCGGGCTTCGCCCTCGCTCAACGACCGAACCTCGCAACCACCCCGGAGTGGGATTCACGAACCTCTCCGTTCGACAAGAAAGCAGCACTACTGTGACGCGCACCTACACCCCCAAGGCTGGCGAAGTCCAGCGCGAGTGGCTGGTCATCGACGCGACCGACGTCGTCCTCGGCCGTCTCGCCTCGCACGCCGCCGCCATCCTCCGCGGCAAGCACAAGCCGACCTTCGCGAACCACATCGACACCGGCGACTTCGTCGTCATCGTCAACGCGGACAAGGTGGCCCTCACCGGCCAGAAGCTCGAGAAGAAGATGGCCTACCGCCACTCGGGCTACCCGGGCGGCCTCAAGGCGGTCTCGTACTCCGAGCTGCTCGAGAAGAACCCCGTTCGCGCGGTCGAGAAGGCCATCCGCGGCATGCTCCCCAAGAACAGCCTGGGTCGCCAGCAGCTGTCGAAGCTGAAGGTGTACGCCGGTGCCGAGCACCCGCACGCCGCTCAGCAGCCGAAGCCGTACTCGTTCGACCAGGTCGCCCAGTAAGCGCCGCCCAGAAAAGGACACACTCGTGGCGAACACCGAAGAACTCAGCAACTACTCCACCGAGACGCCCGCCGACCAGGCGGCCGCCGCGGTCGTCGACCGTCCCGTCCTCAGCGTGCCCGGTGCCGCTGTGGGCCGTCGCAAGCAGGCCATCGCCCGCGTGCGACTGATCCCGGGCTCCGGCACCATCACGATCAACGGCCGCACGTTCGAGGACTACTTCCCGAACAAGCTGCACCAGCAGCTGGTCACCGACCCGTTCACCGTGCTCAGCCTCACCGGCGCGTACGACGTCATCGCGCGCATCCACGGCGGCGGCCCCTCGGGCCAGGCGGGCGCCCTGCGCCTCGGCATCGCCCGTGCGCTGAACGAGATCGACGCCGAGAACAACCGCCCGACCCTCAAGAAGGCCGGCTTCCTCTCGCGCGACGCTCGCGTCAAGGAGCGCAAGAAGGCCGGTCTCAAGAAGGCCCGCAAGGCTCCTCAGTACTCGAAGCGCTGATCCCGACAGTCCATTTCATGGCACTGTTCGGTACGGACGGGGTGCGGGGGCTGGCCAACGGCCCCCTCACCGCCGACCTCGCGCTCACCCTGGCCCAGGCGACTGCCGTCGTCCTGGGCCAGGGCCGTACTGCGGACGCGCGTCGCGCCGCCGGCAAGCGGATCACCGCTGTCGTCGCCCGTGACCCCCGCGTGTCCGGAGAGTTCCTCTCGGCCGCCGTCGAAGCCGGTCTCGCGTCCTCGGGCGTCGACGTGCTGGATGCCGGCGTGCTGCCCACGCCCGCGGCCGCGTTCCTGGTCGGCTCGATGGACGCCGACTTCGGCGTGATGGTCTCGGCCTCCCACAACCCGGCCCCCGACAACGGCATCAAGATCTTCGCCCGCGGCGGCGTCAAGCTCCCCGACGAGGTCGAGCAGCGCATCGAAGCCGCCATGGGCGGCCCGAAGCTCCGCCCGACCGGCGCGGACGTCGGTCGCGTGCGCCGGTTCGCGGACGCCGAGGACCGCTACGTCGTGCACCTGCTGCAGTCGCTGCCGCACAGCCTCGACGGCATCCACGTCGTGCTCGACTGCGCCCACGGCGCGGCTGCCGGCGTCTCGCCCGAGACGTTCCGGGATGCCGGCGCCCGGGTCACGGTCATCGGGGCGGACCCCGACGGCCTGAACATCAACGACGGCGTCGGCTCGACGCATCTCGCCTCGCTCGCCGAGCACGTCGTGCGCGTGGGCGCCGACGTGGGCATCGCGCACGACGGCGACGCGGACCGCTGCCTCGCGGTCGACGCCGACGGCACCATCGTCGACGGCGACCAGATCATGGCGATCCTCGCGGTCGCGATGAAGGAACGCGGGCACCTCGACGACGACACCCTCGTCGCCACCGTGATGAGCAACCTCGGCCTG